>NZ_JBBCAR010000022.1:0-2500 GCF_037203725.1 Agrobacterium sp. CMT1 | reverse complement strand
GACA
The DNA here is from genome assembly GCF_037203725.1 of Agrobacterium sp. CMT1. Lineage (NCBI taxonomy): Bacteria > Pseudomonadati > Pseudomonadota > Alphaproteobacteria > Hyphomicrobiales > Rhizobiaceae > Agrobacterium > Agrobacterium sp. CMT1. The sequence continues at coordinate 2,496 of NZ_JBBCAR010000022.1, read as the reverse complement.
CACGGCGGGTGCTAACGTCCGTCGTGAAAAGGGCAACAACCCTGACCTCCAGCTAAGGTCCCCAAGTCATGGCTAAGTGGGAAAGGATGTGAGGATCCCAAAACAACCAGGATGTTGGCTTAGAAGCAGCCATCATTTAAAGAAAGCGTAACAGCTCACTGGTCTAAATAAGGGTCTTTGCGCCGAAAATGTAACGGGGCTAAAGCCATGCACCGAAGCTGAGGATTTGCAGCAATGCAAGTGGTAGCGGAGCGTTCCGTAAGTCTGTGAAGGCGGACCCGTGAGGGCTGCTGGAGATATCGGAAGTGCGAATGTTGACATGAGTAACGATAAAGGGAGTGAGAGACTCCCTCGCCGAAAGACCAAGGGTTCCTGCTTAAAGTTAATCTGAGCAGGGTTAGCCGGCCCCTAAGACGAGGCGGACACGCGTAGTCGATGGGAACCACGTTAATATTCGTGGGCCTGGTGGTAGTGACGGATCTCGTGTGTTGTTCAACCTTATTGGATTGGTTGGGCGGCGAAGAGGTTCCAGGAAATAGCTCCACCGTATAGACCGTACCCGAAACCGACACAGGTGGTCAGGTAGAGTATACCAAGGCGCTTGAGAGAACTATGTTGAAGGAACTCGGCAAATTGCACGCGTAACTTCGGAAGAAGCGTGACCCTTTTGTACGCAAGTATGATGGGGTGGCACAGACCAGGGGGTAGCGACTGTTTATCAAAAACACAGGGCTCTGCGAAGTAGCAATACGACGTATAGGGTCTGACGCCTGCCCGGTGCTGGAAGGTTAAAGGGAGGGGTGCAAGCTCTGAACTGAAGCCCCAGTAAACGGCGGCCGTAACTATAACGGTCCTAAGGTAGCGAAATTCCTTGTCGGGTAAGTTCCGACCTGCACGAATGGCGTAACGACTTCCCCGCTGTCTCCAACATAGACTCAGTGAAATTGAATTCCCCGTGAAGATGCGGGGTTCCTGCGGTCAGACGGAAAGACCCCGTGCACCTTTACTATAGCTTTACACTGGCATTCGCCAAGGCATGTGTAGGATAGGTGGTAGGCTTTGAAGCAGGGACGCCAGTTTCTGTGGAGCCATCCTTGAAATACCACCCTTATCTTCGTGGATGTCTAACCGCGGTCCGTTATCCGGATCCGGGACAGTGTATGGTGGGTAGTTTGACTGGGGCGGTCGCCTCCGAAAGAGTAACGGAGGCGCGCGATGGTTAGCTCAGACCGGTCGGAAATCGGTCGTCGAGTGCAATGGCATAAGCTAGCCTGACTGCGAGACTGACAAGTCGAGCAGAGACGAAAGTCGGTCATAGTGATCCGGTGGTCCCGTGTGGAAGGGCCATCGCTCAACGGATAAAAGGTACGCCGGGGATAACAGGCTGATGACCCCCAAGAGTCCATATCGACGGGGTTGTTTGGCACCTCGATGTCGACTCATCGCATCCTGGGGCTGGAGCAGGTCCCAAGGGTATGGCTGTTCGCCATTTAAAGCGGTACGTGAGTTGGGTTCAGAACGTCGTGAGACAGTTCGGTCCCTATCTGCCGTGGGTGTAGGAATATTGACAGGATCTGTCCCTAGTACGAGAGGACCGGGATGGACGTATCTCTGGTGGATCTGTTGTCCTGCCAAGGGCATAGCAGAGTAGCTATATACGGAATGGATAACCGCTGAAGGCATCTAAGCGGGAAACCAACCTGAAAACGAGTGTTCCCTATCAGAGCCGTGGAAGACGACCACGTTGATAGGACGGGTGTGGAAGCACAGCAATGTGTGAAGCTTACCGTTACTAATAGCTCGATCGACTTCTTCGTTCCCATTGTTCATGCTCATCAAGCGAAGCTTGATGATCTGTTCTGTCTTCACGCTGACGTGGCCTTCGGCCACTACGCTGCAGACGGCGCGCCAAACGATTGGCGACGGACTAGCGTCCTGTATGGGCGCCACGCTCGACCTCGAGCAAGGCAACATACGGATAAGTCACAGAAACGACGTGTAAATTAAATAGAGCCTTGAGCTCTCCAGCTTCTCGAAAACAACGTTCATGTGAAAACATGAACAATGTTGCGTTTTGCCGACCTGGTGGTTATCGCGGGGCGGCTGCACCCGTTCCCATTCCGAACACGGCCGTGAAACGCCCCAGCGCCAATGGTACTTCGTCTCAAGACGCGGGAGAGTAGGTCGCTGCCAGGTCTGCAAAACGCATCAAAAATCTTCTCATCACATCCCTCGGCCCAGCCGACAAAAAAGGGCCGCCAAAAGCGGCCTTTTGCAGTTTAAGACAAAACTTAAGGAAAACGCCAAGTGCGTCCCTTACAGGAGATAAATTGCTCCGCAATTTACTCCGGCAAAGATCCGTCGTCGCTAAAGCAACGACGTAACCGCGACATTCGGCCTTGCCGAATGCGCTGGACGCGGGGTGGAGCAGCCCGGTAGCTCGTCAGGCTCATAACCTGAAGGCCGCAGGTTCAAATCCTGCCCCCGCAACCAAAA
>NZ_JBBCAR010000004.1:0-19442 GCF_037203725.1 Agrobacterium sp. CMT1 | reverse complement strand
CATACGCCTTGAACTCGCCGAAGAACTTCGTGATTGCTGCCGTCAGCGACGTCTTGCCATGGTCAACGTGACCGATCGTGCCAATGTTGACGTGCGGCTTCGTCCGCTCAAACTTGCTCTTTGCCATTAGTGGCTCTCCATTCTTGTCCCGTGACGGGAATAATCTTCAAAATTCGGTGGGGCGTACCCCGATCACTTCTGACCGGAGTACTTTGCCTGGATTTCCTGCGCCACGTTCGACGGAACCGGCGAATAGTGATCGAACGTCATCGAGTACTGAGCGCGACCCTGCGACATGGAGCGCAGGTTATCGACGTACTTGAACATGTTCGCGAGCGGAACATGCGCGTTGATGACGACGGCGATACCACGGCTTTCCTGGCCCTGGATCTGACCACGACGGGAGTTCAGGTCGCCGATAACGTCGCCGACATAGTCTTCCGGCGTTACGACTTCGACCTTCATCATCGGCTCGAGAAGCTGTGCACCAGCCTTCTTGGCTGCTTCACGGAAGCAGGCACGCGATGCGATTTCGAAGGCGAGAACCGACGAGTCAACATCGTGGAATGCACCGTCGACCAGCGTCGCCTTGACGCCGAGCATCGGGAAGCCAGCCAGCGGACCGGAAGACAGAACGCTTTCGATACCCTTCTGAACGCCCGGGATGTATTCCTTCGGAACAGCACCACCGACGATCTTCGACTCGAACTTGAAGTCTTCGCCTTCGGGGTTCGGTTCGAAGATGATCTTCACGCGAGCGAACTGACCGGTACCACCGGACTGCTTCTTGTGCGTGTAGTCTTCTTCGTGCTGACGCGTGATCGTTTCGCGGTAGGCAACCTGCGGAGCACCGACGGTTGCTTCAACCTTGAACTCGCGACGCATACGGTCAACGATGATGTCCAGGTGAAGTTCGCCCATGCCGGCAATGATGGTCTGGCCGGATTCGTCGTCGGTCTTGACGCGGAAGGACGGATCTTCAGCAGCCAGACGGTTGAGCGCGAGGCCCATCTTTTCCTGGTCGCCCTTGGTCTTTGGCTCGATCGCGATCTGGATGACCGGCTCGGGGAATTCCATGCGCTCGAGGATAACCGGCTTCAGCGGATCGCAGAGCGTATCGCCAGTGGTGGTTTCCTTGAGACCAGCCAGAGCAACGATGTCGCCTGCATAGGCTTCTTCGATGTCTTCACGGCTGTTGGAGTGCATCTGAAGCATACGGCCGACGCGCTCGCGCTTGTCCTTGACCGTGTTCATGACAGACGTGCCCTTTTCGAGCTTGCCCGAGTAGATGCGTGCGAAAGTGAGCGAACCAACGAAGGGGTCGTTCATGATCTTGAACGCGAGCATGGAAAGCGGCTCGGAATCGTCAGCGTGACGCTCGATTTCGGCTTCCGTCTTGGCGTCGATGCCCTTGATCGCCGGAATGTCCAGCGGCGAAGGCAGATAGTCGACAACGGCGTCGAGGAGCGGCTGAACGCCCTTGTTCTTGAACGCGGTACCACAGAACATCGGGTGGAACTTCACGTCGATGGTGCCGCGGCGAACGAGTTCACGAATCTTGTCGTTGTCCGGGTAGTTGCCTTCGAGGTAGGCTTCCATCGCTTCTTCGTCGATCTCGACAACCGTCTCGATCAGCTTTTCACGATATTCTTCAGCCTTGGCCTTCATGTCCTCGGGGATCTCGACGACGTCCCACTGGGCGCCGAGCGACTCGTCGCGCCATACGAGAGCATTCATCTCGATCAGGTCGATAACGCCCTTGAACTCGGTCTCAGCGCCGATCGGCAGCTGCATGACAACGGCAGTGGCGCCGAGACGGGTCTTGATCATTTCTACCGAGCGGTAGAAGTCAGCACCGGTCTTGTCCATCTTGTTGCAGAAGATCATGCGCGGAACATGATACTTCTCAGCCTGACGCCAGACGGTTTCCGTCTGCGGCTCAACACCGGCGTTGGCGTCGAGCAGCGCGATGGCGCCGTCGAGAACGCGCAGCGAACGCTCGACTTCGATGGTGAAGTCAACGTGGCCGGGGGTGTCGATGATGTTGAAGCGGCGGGTCTTGCCGTCACGGCCCTTCCAGAAGGTCGTGGTCGCAGCGGACGTGATGGTGATACCACGCTCCTGCTCCTGCTCCATCCAGTCCATCGTGGCTGCGCCATCGTGAACTTCGCCGATCTTGTGCGACTTACCGGTGTAATAGAGAATACGCTCGGTGGTGGTCGTCTTGCCGGCGTCGATATGCGCCATGATACCGAAATTGCGGTAGTCTTCGATTTTATATTCGCGAGCCATAATGGACTGCCTTTCGATATGCGATCGGTTAAGATTACCAGCGGTAATGCGAGAATGCGCGGTTAGCGTCGGCCATCTTGTGCGTGTCTTCACGCTTCTTGACGGCGGAGCCGCGGTTGTTCGCAGCGTCCATGAGTTCGCCGGAGAGGCGATCGATCATGGTCGTTTCGTTGCGCTTGCGCGCAGCGGTGATCAACCAGCGGATTGCGAGGGCCTGGCGACGCTCGGGACGAACATCAACCGGAACCTGGTATGTCGCACCACCAACGCGGCGCGAACGCACTTCAACATGCGGCGCAACATTGTCGAGGGCCGAATGGAACACGGCGAGCGGCTCCTGCTTCGTCTTGCCCTGAACGACGTCGAACGCGCCGTAAACGATGCTTTCTGCTACCGACTTCTTGCCGTGAAGCATGATGGCGTTCATGAACTTGGTGACGACCAGATCACCGAACTTCGGATCCGGGTTGATCTCACGCTTTTCTGCACTATGGCGACGGGACATACTTTTTGTCTCTCAATGTTATTGACGCTATACCACGCGGAGAACCTCGCGCAGCGCCGAATTGTTGTTGCCGAAATTACTTCGGACGCTTCGCACCGTACTTCGAACGGCGCTGCTTGCGGTTCTTGACGCCCTGGGTATCGAGAACACCGCGGATGATGTGGTAACGAACGCCCGGCAAGTCCTTCACGCGGCCGCCGCGGATCATGACGACAGAGTGTTCCTGAAGGTTGTGACCTTCGCCAGGAATGTAGCCGATGACTTCGAAGCCGTTGGTGAGGCGGATCTTGGCAACCTTACGCAGAGCCGAGTTCGGCTTCTTCGGGGTCGTCGTGTAAACGCGGGTGCAAACACCACGCTTCTGCGGGTTTTCCTGCAGGGCAGGAACCTTGTTGCGCTTTACCTGTGCCTGGCGAGGCTTGCGGATCAGCTGGTTTACGGTAGGCATATAACCATCCCTTGCAAAAACTACTTTAGCCACCCTCACGGGTGGCGGCTATGCCGTTGCCGGCGACGATGCACGCATATATCCTCATGCGCAAAACGTGGCCCGATCCGGTTTCACGGATGGACCACCAAGAGCAGAGGACACCGGATGAGGCGTCTTGCGTGCAACATTCGTGTCTTCTACGTGCAATGGAGACCCGTTTGAGATGATGTTCGGGAAAAAGCTTACCGAACGGCCAGCACCCACAGAGGCTCCGATGGCGGGCGTACTACTGTTTTAGCCAGCTTTCGTCAAGGGTGAATCCGCATTTTGCGCCCGCGCCCGGGGCCACGAACGCCACCGCAACGCCATTTCCCCCTCCCTATACGATAAGTCGGCATCAACGGCAGCGATTTTAACCTCCGGCCTTTGGCTTTTCATAAAATCCGTCTATTGATTCCCTCAGGCTGGCCGGACATGGCCGCGCCGCGGGCGGAACCGATTCCCCCCTGCCCTGATGACAGCAACGAAAGATCAAGGAACCGCGTCATGAGCACTCTCCCCGACAACGACAACGGACGCGACGAGCCGATGGTCTTCATCGTCATCGGCAAGGCTTACGAAACCGACAACTCCGAGGGTATCGACATTCACGTCATCCTCAGGGCGCCGGATGACGACACAGCCGTTCGCGAAACGCTGAACGCGCTTTCCGAGGAAGGCTTCATCGAAGCCGATCTCGACCAGATCGGCATGCTGACCGAAATTCCTGATGAAGAGCCGCACGCCTCGGCCTATCAGGGCGCGCTCGAAGGCGAAGTCGCCATCATCCGCTTCGCCTGAAGAGCCTTGGCCATGGCGGTCAGACGTGTCGTCGCCAACATCGCTACCTCCGACCCCGCGCGGGCGCAGGTCTTTTATGGCGATATCCTCGGCATGCCGGTCGCCATAGATCATGGCTGGATCGTCACCCATGCCAGCCCGCTCAAGGCGCCGGCGCAGCTAAGCTTTGCGCGCGAAGGCGGTTCCGGCACAGATGTGCCGGACTTCTCCATAGAAGTCGACAATTTCGATGAGGTCCGCGACCGGATCGTCGCAGCCGGACTGCCGATAGAATACGGCCCCACCGTCGAGTCCTGGGGCGTACGTCGCATGTTCGTACGCGACCCTTTTGGAAAGCTTGTCAATATATTAAGTCACTTATAGAATATATATTCTGAATAATAGTATTGATTCTTAAAAGATTGAATGCCGTGCAAACATAGGCTTAGGATAGTTCCGACGCAAAATTTCGGGGTCGGGTTGGATACTTTATCGTCGTCAGACATTATCGATGACATTTATGAAGCGGCGCTTTTTCCCGACCGCTGGTCGCAGGTTCTGGCAAATGCCGGCGGCCGCCTCGGTTTCTGGGGCGGCGCCATCACCTGGGGCAAGGGGGAAGACCAGGCCTGGCTGCACACGCCCAACTTTCAAGAACTGATGAAGGACTACATGGCGGGAGGCTGGAATCACCGCAATGATCGCCTTACGCGTACTGCCCGTGAAGGCCGGTTCGCCTTCGTGCAGGATTTCGACGTCTTCACCCCTGATGAATGGGCCGAACTGCCGATCGTCCGTGAGTTCCTCAAGCCCCGCGGCCTGGGCTATGGTGCGACGACACAGGTCGCGCCGCCCGGCCATCCGGAGATGACAGTGCTGTTTGAACACAGGCTGGAAGCTGGCATAATCCGGCCTGATACGATGGCTGCACTCGCCGGACTGAGGCCACATATCGCCCGTAGCCTTGCGCTCGCAACGCGGCTGCAACGGCAGAAAGCCGACGCGATGACCTTCGGCCTCAATGCCATTGGCGCTCCGGCAGCCGTGCTGCAGGCAAACGGCCTCATTCTCTCGGCCAACGATCTCTTCCTGTCACTGCAGAAATGTTTCGCCGCCCCCACACGCGACAGTATTGCCATTGCTGACGAGAGGGTGAACCGGCTCCTGTACAAAGCGCTGGCCGGGCACGATGCCGGTTCCTTCCCTCTCCCCGCCGGTGAAGATAGACCCTGCATTCTTCACGTCATACCACTGCGCAAGAAGGCGCTCGACTTATCTCCGAAAGGCAACGCCATCGTGCTCATATCGCAGCCCACCGGCACCATTGCCGACGCAAGCGCGTTGTTGAAGGGGCTATACGACCTTACAAGAGGCGAGGCACGCGTGGCTTTGGAGATCATGAAAGGACTTTCGCTACCGGCAGTGGCGAAGCAATTGCAGATTTCCCATGAAACGGTGCGCAGCAACGCGAAGTCGATCTATGCCAAGACCGGCAGCGCAGGCCAGACCGATCTTGTTCGGCGCCTCTCTGTCCTGACCCGCTATAACATCCGGAAACAGGACTAACCCTGTTGCATATGCAGGAATGCCGGGCGGCGGTGGAGGCGCCCGGCCTCTGTCCATAAAAACAAAAACGCCCGGATTGCTCCGGGCGTTTTGCTTCGAACTTTGGGGGGATCCGCAAAGCCCCTGCCCTGTCTGACCTTACTCGGCAGCCGGAGCCTGGTCCGTCATGTCCTGCAGCATCTGGTTTGCAGAACCTGCACCGGTCCCCTTGCGGCGTTCCTCGAGAATGAGGTCGTCGCGCGAGGTGGCGATGCGGCGGATCTGCGTCATGGTGCCGCCGGTACCAGCCGGGATGAGACGGCCGACGATGACGTTTTCCTTGAGACCCTGCAGCGTGTCCGTCTTGCCGGCAATCGCAGCTTCCGTGAGAACCTTGGTGGTTTCCTGGAAGGAGGCGGCCGAGATGAAGGACGGCGTCTGCAGCGAAGCCTTGGTGATGCCGAGCAGAACCGGCTCGCCATAGGCAGGCTTCTTGCCTTCTTCGATCAGGCGGTCATTGTTGTCATCGAGCTCGATGCGATCAACGTTGTCACCCACGATGTACTGGCTATCGCCAGCATCGGTGATTTCAACCTTCTGCAGCATCTGGCGAACGATCACCTCGATGTGCTTGTCGTTGATCACAACGCCCTGCAGACGGTAGACTTCCTGGATTTCGTTCACGAGGTAGGAAGCCAGAGCTTCCACGCCCTTGATCGCCAGAATGTCGTGCGGCGCCGGGTTACCGTCGAGGATGTATTCACCCTTTTCGATATAGTCGCCTTCCTGAAGGTGGAAGGGCTTGCCCTTCGGGATCAGGTATTCGACCGGCTCGACGCCGTCTTCCGCAGGCTCGATCATCACGCGGCGCTTGTTCTTGTAGTCGCGGCCGAGGCGGATCGTACCATCGATCTCTGCGATGATGGCGTGATCCTTCGGACGACGGGCTTCGAACAGTTCCGCAACGCGCGGCAGACCACCGGTGATGTCCTTCGTCTTGGCGCTTTCCAGCGGCGAACGTGCAAGCACGTCACCCTGGGAGACCTTCGCACCCGGCTCGACCGACAGGATGGCGTCGACCGAGAGCTGGAAGCGGGCTTCGCCACCACGGGCAAGCTTCGCAACAGCGCCGGACGCGTCCTTGATGACGATCGCAGGCTTGAGATCCGAACCGCGCGGCGTCGAGCGCCAGTCAATGACCTGACGCTTGGTGATGCCGGTGGATTCGTCGGTTGCTTCCAGAACGGAGAGACCGTCGACGAGGTCTTCGAAGTGAACGGTACCTTCCACTTCCGTCATCATCGGACGGGTGTAAGGGTCCCACTCTGCAAGACGCTGGCCACGCTTTACCTTGTCGCCATCATCAACGAAGATCTTCGAACCGTAAGCCACACGCTGTGTGGAACGTTCCGCGCCGCGCTCATCAAGGATCGTAACGGACATGTTACGGCCCATGGCGATGAGAACGCCTTCGGAGTTCCGCAGGATGTTGCGGTTCTTGATCTGGATCGTGCCTTCATAAGACGCTTCGAGGAACGACTGGTCGACCACGTTTGCCGTGCCACCAAGGTGGAACGTACGCATGGTGAGCTGCGTGCCAGGTTCACCGATCGACTGAGCGGCGATAACGCCAACGGCTTCGCCCATGTTGACAGGCGTACCGCGTGCAAGGTCACGACCGTAGCAGACGCCGCAGACACCAACCTGCACTTCGCAGGTGAGCGCCGAGCGGATGCGAACGGACTGGATGCCAGCCTTCTCGATGGCAGCCACGTCGGCTTCGTCGATCAGCGTACCAGCCTTGACGATGTTCTCGCCGGTGACCGGATTGTCGATGTCATCGAGAGCCGTACGACCGAGGATACGCGCGCCGAGCGAAGCAACCACCTGACCGGCATCAACGATGGCAGTCATGGTGAGGCCCTTGTCGGTGCCGCAATCCCTGGAGTTGACGATGCAATCCTGCGCGACGTCGACGAGACGACGGGTCAGGTAACCCGAGTTCGCGGTCTTCAGGGCGGTGTCTGCGAGACCCTTACGGGCACCGTGGGTCGAGTTGAAGTACTCGTTAACGGTCAGGCCTTCCTTGAAGTTCGAGATGATCGGCGTCTCGATGATTTCACCCGATGGCTTCGCCATCAGACCGCGCATGCCGCCCAGCTGACGCATCTGGTTCGGAGAACCACGAGCACCCGAGTGAGACATCATGTAGATGGAGTTCATCGGCTTCTGGCGGCCCGTTTCCGGATCGAACTCGACAGCCTTGATGCGTGCCATCATCTCTTCGGCGACCTTTTCGGTTGCCTTGCCCCAGGCGTCGACAACCTTGTTGTACTTTTCGCCCTGGGTGATGAGACCGTCATTGTACTGCTGTTCGTATTCCTTCACGAGAGCTTCGGTGTCGCCAACGATCTTCACCTTGCTGTCAGGAATGACCATGTCGTCCTTGCCGAACGAAATGCCGGCGCGGCAGGCATGGGCAAAGCCGAGCTGCATGATGCGGTCACAGAAGATGACCGTGTCTTTCTGGCCGCAATGACGGTAGACCGTGTCGATCATCTTGGAGATGTTCTTCTTGGTCATTTCCTGGTTGCAGACGTCGAAAGGCACGTTGACGTTCTTCGGCAGAAGTTCGCCAATCAGCATACGGCCGGGGGTCGTCTCATGGATCTTCGAAACCGGCTTGCCATCGGCATCCACGGTCTTGAAGCGACCACGGATCTTGGCATGCAGCGTCACGACCTTGTTTTCAAGTGCGTGATGCAGCTCACCGATGTCGGAGAAGGCCATGCCTTCGCCCGGCTCGTTCTGGTTCATGATCGACAGGTAATACAGGCCGAGAACCATGTCCTGCGAAGGAACGATGATCGGGTGGCCGTTTGCCGGATGCAGGATGTTGTTGGTCGACATCATCAGCACGCGCGCTTCCAGCTGGGCTTCCAGCGAAAGCGGAACGTGAACAGCCATCTGGTCACCGTCGAAGTCGGCGTTGAAGGCCGTGCAGACGAGCGGGTGCAGCTGGATGGCCTTGCCTTCGACCAGCATGGGTTCGAAAGCCTGGATACCCAGACGGTGCAGCGTCGGTGCGCGGTTCAAGAGAACCGGATGCTCGCGGATGACCTCGTCGAGGATATCCCAAACCTCAGGCTTTTCCTTTTCAACCAGCTTCTTGGCCTGCTTGACGGTCGAGGAGTAACCCTTGGCGTCGAGGCGGGCGTAGATGAACGGCTTGAACAGTTCGAGCGCCATCTTCTTCGGCAGACCGCACTGGTGCAGCTTCAGTTCCGGACCGGTCACGATGACCGAACGGCCGGAATAGTCGACGCGCTTGCCGAGAAGGTTCTGGCGGAAACGGCCCTGCTTGCCCTTGAGCATGTCGGACAGCGACTTCAGCGGGCGCTTGTTGGCACCCGTGATGACGCGGCCGCGACGGCCGTTGTCGAACAGCGCATCGACGGATTCCTGCAACATACGCTTTTCGTTGCGGATGATGATGCCAGGCGCACGAAGCTCGATCAGGCGCTTCAGACGATTGTTACGGTTGATGACGCGGCGATAGAGATCGTTGAGGTCGGACGTCGCAAAACGGCCGCCATCCAGCGGAACCAGCGGACGCAGGTCCGGCGGAATGACCGGAACGACCTTCATGATCATCCATTCAGGACGGTTGCCCGATTCCATGAAGTTCTCGACGATCTTCAGGCGCTTCATCAGCTTCTTCTGCTTGAGATCCGACGTGGTCTCAGCAAGTTCGGCACGCAGGTCGCCGGCGATCTTTTCGAGGTTCATCGAAGCCAGCATCTCATAGATGGCTTCAGCGCCGATCATGGCGGTGAACTGGTCTTCGCCGAACTCGTCGACGGCGATCATGTACTCTTCTTCAGACAGAAGCTGGTTCTGCTTGAGCGAGGTGAGACCGGGTTCCGTGACAATGTAGTTCTCGAAATAGAGAACGCGCTCGACATCCTTCAGCGTCATGTCGAGCAGGGTCGAGATACGCGAAGGAAGCGACTTCAGGAACCAGATGTGGGCAACCGGCGCTGCGAGCTCGATATGGCCCATGCGCTCACGGCGAACGCGCGACAGCGTGACTTCGACGCCGCACTTTTCGCAGATGATGCCCTTGTACTTCATGCGCTTGTACTTGCCGCACAGGCACTCATAGTCCTTGATCGGCCCAAAGATACGCGCGCAGAAAAGACCGTCACGCTCAGGCTTGAACGTACGGTAGTTGATGGTTTCCGGCTTCTTGATCTCGCCGTAGGACCACGACAGGATTTTTTCCGGCGAAGCGATCGAAATCCGGATGGAATCGAAATGCTGCGCAGGCACCTGAGGATTGAAAAGATTCATGACCTCTTGGTTCATGCCTTGTCTCCTTGAGAGGCTAGCTGCTGCCCCTGTTTGCATCTGGACCGGCTTCTTCCCGGGTCGCCGTCCAGAGCTTTAAATACGGATTAACCGCATAATGCGGCGAAAGTATCCCGAACCGCAGAGACCGCTCGGGAAACCGGCAGGCGCCCTCTCAGGCGCCCGCCTCTGTCGTGTTTATTCCGCCGCGTCAGGCAGCTGGTCTTCGGGCTGGTTCTCGATCTTCGAGTTTTCCAGCTCGACGGACAGGCCGAGCGACCGCATTTCCTTGACGAGAACGTTGAAGCTCTCGGGGATACCGGCTTCGAAGGTGTCGTCGCCACGGACGATTGCTTCGTAAACCTTCGTGCGGCCAGCCACGTCGTCCGACTTGACGGTGAGCATTTCCTGCAGCGTGTAAGCCGCGCCGTATGCTTCCAGAGCCCAGACTTCCATTTCCCCGAAGCGCTGACCGCCGAACTGCGCCTTGCCGCCCAGCGGCTGCTGGGTAACGAGCGAGTAAGGACCGATCGAACGAGCGTGGATCTTGTCGTCGACAAGGTGGTTCAGCTTGATCATGTACATGTAGCCGACGGTGACCTTGCGATCGAACGGCTCACCGGTACGGCCGTCGTAAAGAACGGACTGACCGGATTCATGCAGACCTGCCTTCTTCAGCATCGCGGCAACGTCAGGCTCATGTGCACCGTCGAAAACCGGAGTCGCAATGGAAACACCGCGTTTGGCTTCTTCGGCGAGCTTGACGAGCGAGTCGTCGTCAAAACGCTGAACCTCGTCATTGGCTTCAGACGCGTAGATTTCCGTCAGCTCGCTGCGAAGCTCGCTGATGTCCATCGTCTTGCGATACTCTTCGAGCATCTCGCCGATCTTCTTGCCCATGCCTGCGCATGCCCATGCGAGGTGGGTTTCGAGGATCTGGCCGACGTTCATGCGCGAAGGCACGCCGAGCGGGTTCAAGCAGATGTCGACATGCGTGCCGTCTTCGAGGAACGGCATGTCTTCGACCGGAACGATACGCGAGACGACGCCCTTGTTACCGTGACGGCCGGCCATCTTGTCGCCCGGCTGGATCTTGCGCTTAACGGCAACGAAGACCTTGACCATCTTCATGACGCCCGGAGGCATTTCATCGCCGCGCTGGACCTTTTCGACCTTGTCCATGAAGCGCTGCTCAAGGCGCGACTTGGATTCGTCGTACTGGCCGCGAAGTGCTTCGATCTCAGCCTGGGCCTTTTCGTCCTCGACGGCGAACATCCACCACTGCGAGCGGGGATATTCGGAGACGACGGCGTTGGAGAGCTCGACGCCCTTCTTGAAGCCCTTCGGACCGGCAATCGAAACCTGGCCACGCAGCATGTCGATCAGACGGCCGTAGACGTTACGGTCGAGGATCGCCTGCTCGTCGTCACGGTCCTTCGCCAGACGCTCGATCTCTTCGCGCTCGATAGCCATCGCGCGCTCGTCCTTCTCCACACCGTGACGGTTGAAGACGCGGACTTCCACGACCGTACCGAACGTGCCCGGAGGCATGCGCATGGAGGTGTCGCGAACGTCGGAAGCCTTTTCACCGAAGATGGCGCGCAGAAGCTTTTCTTCCGGCGTCATCGGGCTTTCGCCCTTCGGCGTGATCTTGCCGACGAGGATGTCACCTGGCTGAACTTCCGCACCGATGTAGACGATACCGGCTTCGTCGAGGTTCTTCAGCGCTTCTTCCGAAACGTTCGGAATATCGCGCGTGATTTCTTCCGGACCAAGCTTCGTGTCACGCGCCATCACTTCGAATTCTTCGATGTGGATGGAGGTGAACACGTCGTCGGAAACGATACGCTCCGACATCAGGATCGAGTCTTCGTAGTTGTAGCCGTTCCAGGGCATGAACGCGACGAGCGCGTTACGGCCGAGAGCCAGGTCACCGAGGTCGGTCGACGGACCATCCGCGATGATGTCACCCTTGGAGATGATATCGCCGACGGACACCAGCGGACGCTGGTTGACGCAGGTGTTCTGGTTCGAACGCTGGAACTTCTGCAGACGGTAGATGTCAACGCCGGACTTGCCTGCATCGAGATCTTCCGTAGCGCGGATAACGATACGCGTCGCGTCGACCTGGTCGACGACACCGCCGCGGCGAGCCGCGATGGCAGCGCCGGAGTCACGCGCAACGATCGGTTCCATGCCGGTGCCCACGAAAGGCGCCTCTGCGCGCAGAAGCGGAACGGCCTGACGCTGCATGTTCGAGCCCATGAGAGCGCGGTTGGCGTCGTCGTTTTCCAGGAACGGAATGAGAGCCGCTGCGACCGAAACGAGCTGCTTCGGCGAAACGTCCATCAGGTTGATGTTGTCACGCGGTGCGAGCATAACTTCGCCCGAGTGACGGCAGACGACGAACTCTTCCGAGAAAGAACCGTCTTCATTGAGCGGCGCGTTGGCCTGCGCGACGTAATACTTCGCCTCTTCCATGGCGGAGAGGTAGATAACGTCGTTCGTGACCTTGCCGTCGGTGATCTTGCGGTACGGGCTCTCGATGAAGCCGTACTTGTTGACACGGGCAAAGGTTGCAAGCGAGTTGATCAGACCGATGTTCGGGCCTTCCGGCGTCTCGATCGGGCAAATACGGCCGTAGTGGGTCGGGTGAACGTCGCGGACTTCGAAGCCGGCGCGCTCGCGGGTCAGACCACCCGGTCCAAGAGCCGAAAGACGACGCTTGTGGGTGATTTCCGAAAGCGGGTTCACCTGGTCCATGAACTGCGACAGCTGCGAGGAACCGAAGAATTCGCGAACGGCAGCAGCTGCCGGCTTCGCGTTGATCAGGTCCTGCGGCATCACGGTGTCGATTTCGATCGAGGACATACGTTCCTTGATCGCACGTTCCATGCGCAGAAGGCCCAGACGATACTGGTTTTCCATCAGCTCGCCGACAGAACGCACACGGCGGTTGCCGAGGTTGTCGATGTCGTCGATTTCGCCCTTGCCGTCGCGCAGTTCGACCAGCATCTTGACGACGGCGAGGATGTCTTCCTTGCGCAGCGTGCGCACGGTGTCTTCCGCGTCGAGATCGAGGCGCATGTTCATCTTCACGCGACCAACGGCCGAAAGATCGTAACGCTCTGCATCGAAGAACAGCGAGTTGAACATCGCTTCCGCCGAATCCATGGTCGGCGGCTCACCCGGACGCATGACGCGGTAGATGTCGAACAGGGCTTCCTGGCGGTTCTCGTTCTTGTCGGCAGACAGTGTGTTGCGGATATAGGCGCCAACATTGACGTGGTCGATGTTGAGAACCGGAATCTCGTCAAAACCGGACTGCAGGATCAGACCGAGGGTCTTCTCGTCGATTTCGTCGCCGGCCTCGAGATAGATTTCACCCGTCTCGTAGTTGACGATGTCTTCGGCCAGGTAGTTGCCGTAAAGGTCTTCGTCGGTCGCCTTCAGCGCCTTGAGGCCCTTTTCGGAGAGCTGGCGGATAAGGCGCGGCGTGAGCTTCTTGCCGGCCTCGACGACCACTTCGCCGGTATCGGCGTCGATCATGTCGGTGACGACCTTGGCGTTCTTCAGCGCTTCGGGCTGGAACGGAATACGCCAGCCGTCGCCGTCACGCTCATAGGAAGCCTTGGTGTAGAAGGTCGACAGAATGTCTTCGCCGTCCATGCCAAGCGCCATCAGCAGCGAGGTCACGGGGATCTTGCGGCGACGGTCGATACGCGCATAGACGATATCCTTGGCGTCGAACTCGATGTCGAGCCAGGAACCGCGATACGGAATGACACGGGCAGCAAAGAGCAGCTTGCCGGAAGAATGGCTCTTGCCCTTGTCGTGATCGAAGAACACGCCCGGCGAACGGTGCATCTGCGAAACGATGACGCGCTCGGTGCCGTTGACGATGAACGTGCCGTTATTGGTCATGAGCGGCATGTCGCCCATGTAGACGGACTGTTCCTTGATGTCCTTGATGGACTTCGCGCCCGTATCTTCATCGATATCGAACACGATGAGGCGCAGCGTCACCTTGAGCGGCGCTGCATAGGTCAGATCGCGCTGACGGCATTCCTCGACGTCGAACTTTGGCGCTTCGAATTCGTAGGATACGAATTCGAGCATGGAGGCGCCGGAAAAATCGGTGATCGGGAATACGGATTTGAAAACGGCATTCAATCCCTCGTCGGGACGGCCACCCTTGGGCTCGTCAACCATGAGAAACTGGTCGTACGAAGCCTTCTGAACCTCAATGAGGTTCGGCATTTCCGCTACTTCTGGAATTTTGCCGAAAAACTTGCGTACGCGCCTGCGACCGTTAAACGAAAGGGTCTGAGCCATCGTCGCTCCTTTAAAAATTGCATCCGGGCCTGCAACGGACGGGAACCGATGGCCAGTCGATCCCGTCAATCAATGGGTATCCTCAATCTCGTTCCACATCCCGGATCGATCAGGCCGGATTGCCTTGATGAGCCGGTTCGGAACCATTCTCTTGAAGAACCCATTACCCAAAAGCCATTTTCACGCGGCTTTTGGGTAATGAGTTTTAAAAACGATGACGACGGGAAGGGGCATTAAGCCCCTTCCCGCCAGCAATCGCAAGATTACTTAACGTCAACCTTGGCGCCTGCGTCTTCAAGCTTCTTCTTGAGATCAGCAGCTTCAGCCTTGGAAACGGCTTCCTTGACCGGCTTCGGAGCGCCTTCAACGAGGTCCTTGGCTTCCTTGAGGCCGAGGCCGGTGATGCCGCGAACTTCCTTGATGACGTTGATCTTGTTGGCGCCAGCGTCAACCAGGATAACGTCGAACTCGGTCTTTTCTTCTTCCGGAGCAGCAGCAGCAGCAGCGCCGCCAGCAGCAGCAACGGCTACCGGAGCAGCAGCGGAAACGCCCCACTTTTCTTCGAGAAGCTTGGACAGTTCTGCAGCTTCCAGAACGGTCAGCGAGGAGAGGTCTTCTACGATCTTTGCGAGATCAGCCATTTTGATAGTTCCTTTTGTTCAGTTCGAACCAGTTTGAATATTTACAGCGAAAAACCGCCTTAAGCGGCTTCGTCCTTCTTGGCGTAAGCCGAGAACACCCGAGCCAGCTGGCTTGCAGGTGCGGCGACAACCGTAGCGACGCGAGTTGCCGGGGCATTGAGAAGGCCCAGCAGCTTTGCGCGCAGCTCGTCCAGCGAAGGCAGGGTCGCGAGCGACTTGACTGCTTCGGCGTTGAGCGTGGTTGCGCCCATGGCGCCGCCCAAAACAACGACCTTGTCGTTGGTCTTGGCGAAATCCATGACGACTTTCGGAGCGATCATCGGGTCAGTGCTGTATGCAATCAGCGTCTGTCCCTTGAAGAGATTGGTCATCCCTTCCGACTCCGTACCCTGAAGAGCGATCTTGGCCAGGCGGTTCTTCGCGACCTTGACGGTGCCTCCGGCAGCGCGCATCTTCGAACGGAAGTCGTTCATCTGCGCAACGGTGACACCAGCATAGTGGGCCACGACAACCGAACCGGAAGCCTTGAAGACTTCGTTCAGCTCCGTGACGAATTCGCGTTTTTCCGCTCTTTCCACTGTCTGTCTCCAGTAGACGGGGCCACATGATTGTGAACCCGTCGGGTTTGCCTTTGCCCCAAGGGACCTTTTTACAAAGATCCCGAGCGACGCTCGAGGATCCTGTCCCCCGCTCTGCCGCCGCAAACGGCTTCAGGCACAGGCACACCAGGTTCGAACCGGACAGTCAGGCATCGACAGATACCTCAAATCCAGCCTCACCCGTCTCATGCAGGCTAAATGATTAAGGCCGGGCCCCGAAGGACATGGCCACCCGCAATCTCGGACAGGAGTTCCGGGTTTCCCCGGAAATCTCCGGCTCCTGGGAGCCGGAAATTCTTTTATTCACACTTCACTCGGGAAGCGCGAGAATTGATTAAGCCGTAACCGACGAAGGGTCGATCTTGACGCCCGGACCCATGGTCGAGGAGATGGCGACGCGCTTGACATAGTTGCCCTTGGCGCCAGCCGGCTTTGCCTTGATGACCGCATCGGCGAAAGCCTTGATGTTTTCCTCAAGAGCCTTGGCGTCGAACGAAGCCTTGCCAACGCCAGCGTGTACGATACCGGCCTTTTCGACGCGGAACTCGACAGCGCCACCCTTGGATGCCTTGACAGCACCGGCAACGTCCATGGTCACGGTTCCGACCTTCGGGTTCGGCATCATGCCACGCGGGCCGAGTACCTTGCCTAGACGGCCGACGAGCGGCATCATGTCCGGGGTCGCGATGCAGCGATCGAAGTCGATCTTGCCGCCCTGAACGATTTCAACCAGCTCTTCCGCACCAACAACGTCAGCGCCGGCAGCCGTGGCTTCATCAGCCTTGGCGCCACGGGCGAAGACGGCGACGCGAACGTCACGACCGGTGCCGTTCGGCAGGTTGACAACGCCACGAACCATCTGGTCCGCATGGCGCGGGTCAACGCCGAGGTTCATCGAAACTTCAACGGTTTCGTCGAACTTGGCGACTGCACGTTCCTTGACCATCGAAATGGCGTCGGTGAGAACGTAGAGCTTGTTCGGATCCACGCCTTCGCGGATCTTCTGAATGCGCTTTGCTACCTTGGCCATGATCAACCTACCACTTCCAGGCCCATGGCGCGGGCAGAGCCCTCAACCATTGCCATTGCGCCTTCGATGTCGGCTGCGTTCAGATCCTTCATCTTGGCTTCAGCGATCGACTTGACCTGAGCCTTGGTGATGGAACCGACCTTGGCGCCCTTGCCAGGCGTCTTGGAACCGGAGGTGATCTTTGCTTCCTTCTTCAGCCAGTACGTCATCGGCGGCTGCTTCATGACGAAGGTGAAGGACTTGTCCTGGTAATAGGTGATGACGACCGGGATCGGCATACCCTTTTCCATTTCCTGCGTGGCGGCATTGAACGCCTTGCAGAATTCCATGATGTTAATGCCACGCTGACCAAGTGCCGGACCGATCGGCGGGGACGGATTGGCCGACCCAGCCTTTACCTGCAACTTGAGCTGGCCTGCAACTTTCTTAGCCATATCTCTCTGCCTTTCAATTCAAACCGGTTGCCCGGCTTCTCTTAAGCCGGATTTCTCCGGCGGCTGCGGTTGCGTGGTGCGGCGCCCTGCCCCGGCTTAGAGAGCCAGTTAGCCTTCCACGCGCTTGGGGCATCGCCCCGCCAATCAGACCTTCTCGACCTGATTGTATTCCAGCTCGACCGGCGTTGCGCGGCCGAAAATCGAAACTTCCACCTTCAGGCGCGAACGCTCTTCGTCCACGTCCTGAACCACGCCGTTGAACGACGCGAAAGGACCGTCGGAGACGCGAACCTGCTCGCCGATCTCGAACGAAACCGAAGACTTCGGACGCTCGACACCTTCCTGAACCTGACCAAGGATACGCTCGGCTTCGTAATCCGGAATCGGAACAGGCTTGCTGTCCGAACCGAGGAAACCGGTGACCTTCGGCGTGTTCTTGATGAGGTGATAAGCCTCATCCGTCAGGTTGGCGCGCACCAGCACGTAACCCGGAAAGAACTTGCGCTCGCTATCGACCTTGCGGCCGCGGCGCACCTCGACCACCTTTTCGGTCGGCACGAGGATTTTCTCGAAAAGATGGTCCAGACCCTTCTGACGGGCCTTTTCCTCGATCGACTCGGCGACCTTCTTTTCGAAATTCGAATATGCGTGAACGATATACCAGCGCGCTGCCATCTTTACTCTCCGTTCAATCCGTTACCGGCCGACGTTCAGCACAAGGCTGAGAATCCAGCCAATGAGCTGGTCAGCAGCAAAAAAGAACAGAGCCGCGAAAATGACCATCACCAGCACCATAGCCGTCGAAATCATGGTCTCGCGGCGCGACGGCCAAGTGATCTTTGACGCTTCGGCGCGAACCTGCTGCAGAAACGTAAACGGATTGGTTTTGGATGCCATTGACTGCCCACGCAATTACGGCGCGTAAAGCCGAACTAATCAGCCCCACGCACCGCGTGTCTGTTTTGACCCTACATAAACACCGATTCCGCTTTTAACAAGAGGAAATCGACATTCGGCGAAATTCGCCGGTAAACCGGCCCCATCTGCCATGCAGCGAAAACCGCGCTTGCGAATGGAAAGTGGCAGGGGCAGAGGGGCTCGAACCCCCGACCTGCGGTTTTGGAGACCGCCGCTCTACCAACTGAGCTATACCCCTTAATCACCTGAACCGGCCGCGAAATCGCTTGGCCAATTCGGTATGCGCTCCTTTAAGGTGCAGGGAAAAGAATGGCAAGTGTGTTTTTTGTTTTTTCCACTCTGCCCCCGAAAATCATGCACCCGTCAGGTTTTGACGTATTTCCGCCAGTCATGCTCTTCCTTGAAACCAAGGATCTCGCGAATCTTGCGGTTGGAGATCAATCCCTCATGCTCTCCGATCTCTCGGCGGAATTGCACCTGAGGGAAATATGTCCGGGCAAGCTCGCGCGTGGGGACCGTTGCCGTAGCTGTATCATTAACGGCATTGAAGACCTGATAACCGAGGCCATCCTTTTCGATGCAAAGATGACAAATCTGGCCGAGATCACGTGCGTCGATGTAGCCCCAGGCGTTGCGTTTGCGTGTTTCCGGATGGGCAAAGAAATCGGGAAACTTCTCATACTCATGGGGTTCGATGACATTGCCGATTCGCAGCGCGTAAATGTCGTATCCGCTTCGCTCGGCAAAGGCCCGCGCGGTTCTTTCATTCACCACCTTCGACAGTCCGTAGGAATCCATCGGATCGACATCGTAGTCCTCTTCAAGCGGGAAGTGGTGAAAATCCTTCTCGCCCTCGGCGAAACAGACCCCGTATGTGGTCTCGCTCGATGCTATCACTACCTTTCGGATGCCAAGCTTTATCGCGGCCTCGATGACATTATAGGTTCCCATGGTGTTGATACGGAACGTCTCGTTGTCCGGCTTGATCAAAATGCGTGGAACCGCAGCAAAATGGATCACCGCATCAAAGGGCAGAACACCCTTCCCGCTTTCGAGCTCCGCGAAGTTCCGATGCATGGAAAGGGCATTAAAAACCTGCCCGCTGTCCGTGATATCGACGATGAGATTGGTCACGCCCGGCCTGTCGAGCGGAACGAGATCGATGTTGTGGACCTCATATCCCTTGCCGATGAGCCACGGGATCACATGCCGTCCGGCCTTGCCGGAACCACCGGTAAACAGAATGCGCTTCTTCATGATACTCCTCATCATCTCCCCAGCAAGAAGTAGCAGCCGGGACCGAGGAACGAAAGCTCCCGTCCCCCAGGCGCGAGACACAAAACAAAAAACCCCGCTGTCTCCAGCGGGGTTTTCGTCAAGCCTTTTCAGGCCTTAAGATTACTCGACGATCGAGGCAACGATGCCGGCGCCGACGGTACGGCCGCCTTCGCGGATAGCGAAGCGCAGCTTTTCTTCCATCGCGATCGGAACGATCAGCTCGACGTCAACCGTGACGTTGTCGCCAGGCATAACCATTTCCGTGC
>NZ_JBBCAR010000020.1:0-34143 GCF_037203725.1 Agrobacterium sp. CMT1 | reverse complement strand
TTGCTGCGATCATCGCGGGGCTTGGTGTGGCGCTCAACATGCTTCCCTGGTCGACCGGCAAGCAGTTCAAGGTCGACGATCTGCCAACCGCAGAACTTCCGCCGAAATATCGGAAAGCTCGCGTCTCGACTCCGGTGGAGATGAATCTGAAATCAGTTCCATAATATATGTTATGCCGCAAAGTTATGTAGCCTGGTACATTCTATTTCCAAGTGCGACATGCCAGTAATTTCAATGGCTTCACTTCGGAGATTTCGACATGTCTCGATGCTATACGCAAATCACCCTCGCCGACCGCCGACGCCTTCATCAGCTGATGACAGCCAAAGTGTCCATCAACGAGATGGCGCGTCTACTTGGCCGTCATCGCTCGACGATATATCGCGAGATCATGCGCAACTCGTTCCATGATCGTGAACTGCCGGACTATGATGGCTACTACAGCACGCTTGCCAATGATCTGGCTCGGGAACGGCGATGCAGGCTGAGAAAGCTCAGACGTCATCCCGATTTGCGCGAGGAAATTATCAGTCAATTGAAGGCTCGCTGGTCACCGGAACAGATTGCCGGCCGCCTGGTTTCCGACGGCGTATGCCTGGTTCGTGTGTGCAAGGAGACGATCTATCGCTTCATCTACAGTAAGGAGGATTACGGCTTAGGTCTCTATGACTACCTGCCGGAAGCGCGCCGCAAACGTCGTCCATTGCGCTCGAGGAAACGAAAGGCCTGATATCGTTGGGCAAAGACTAGAATTCGGTCATTGGGAAGGTGATCTTCTGATCTTTGAGCGCCCATTCGGCCAGGCAAACATCACCTCGCTTGTCGAGCGCAAGAGCCGCTACCTCGTGCTGATCAAGAACCCAAGTCGGCATTCCGGTCCGATCATGGACAAGATCATCAGATCATTCTCACCCTTGCCGGGATTCGCACGTCGAAGCTTCACCTTTGACCGTGGGACCGAGTTCGCCGGATTCAGGGCTTTGGAGGATGGGATGGGCGCATCCAGCTGGTTTTGCGATCCCAGTGCACCCTGGCAGAAAGGCACGGTCGAGAACGCAAACAAACGTCTTCGTCGCTTCCTTCCCGGCAACACCGATCTGGCGTTGGTGTCACAACGCGACCTGACCACACTTGCGAGACATCTGAACAATCAGCCGCGCAAATGCCTGGGATACAAGACGCCGGCCGAGGTGTTCATGGCCAATTTGCACGGAAGCGCGTGATCCCCTACCCTTCGGGCTGGCATGATGCAGTTGGATTAGCTCCTCCAACAGGTCAACAGCATGTTTGAGATCCTGGACGGCAGCCAGAGTAATGGATATCAAAAGCGGGGCCGCAAGCCAGGACGACGGACGGATTTCATGAACGATCCGGAGGTGATTGCGAAACGACAGAGGGCACTCGCTCGAATGGAGGCGGCTGAATGAAGGCAGCTTTCGGCCCAAAGCGGACAATCGGTGACGAGTCGAAGAATTACCCTGACGGAAGCCCGACCTCGTTTTCGGTATGGTATCACTCATGTACCTTCTTCCATCGAACTTCAAAATCGCCAAGTAGAGGCCTCATTCGATCTGAAAGAGGCTAAAACAATGAATGAACCCGTTTCCGGCGTGAAATCACGCAACATCCTCGTGCTCGGTGCAGGTGAGCTTGGAATGCCTGTCCTGCGTAATCTGGCTCGTCGCTCGAAGGACGTAGACGGAGCAAAGATAAGCGTCCTGCTGCGCGCAAGCGCCGTTGAGTCCGACTCGCCGGCCAAACAGCGTGATATCGCCGAGATCCGTGACTTGGGGATTGAGATTGTCGTGGGCGATCTGGTCAGAAATTCAATTGACGAGTTGGCTTCCCTGTTCTCGCAGTATGACACCGTCATCGGCTGCACAGGCTATGCGGCCGGGATCAACACCCCGATGAAGCTGGCAAAGGCCGCATTGCAGTCCGGTGTTCCGAGATACTTCCCGTGGCAGTTCGGCGTCGATTTCGAGGCCATCGGTCGAGGTGGCCCGCAGGACATCTTCGACGCGCAGCTTGATGTACGTGAACTGCTTCGCTCGCAGAACAAGACCGAATGGGTGATCATCTCCACCGGCATGTTCATGAGTTATCTGTTCGAGCCGGAGTTCGGTGTCGTCGATTTGGAAAAGAGCGCAGTAAGAGCGCTGGGCAGTTTCGATACGGCAGTAACGGTGACAACGCCCGATGATATCGGTGTGCTCACTGCCGAAATTGTGTTCTACGAGCCCACCATCGGCAACGAAATCGTCTTCCTGGCAGGCGATACTGTCACCTATGGCGAACTCGCGGACAAGCTGGAAGCAGGTTTAAACCGGCCGTTCAGTCGCTCTGAATGGACGGTTCCGGTTCTCTTGGAAGAACTGGCAAATGACCCGCAAAACATGATGCGCAAATACCGGGCAGCCTTTGGCATCGGGCGCGGCATGGCATGGGACAAGGCGGGCACGTTCAACGTACGGGAAGGTACTAAGGTTACGGATGTGTCCGATTGGATAAACGCCAATCTCAGCGGCAAGTAAGCGACCCTGAGCACCGTTCCGCATTAACGGTCAGCGGAGCGGTGCGCGCCCTCATATCAAAACGTCTGCCAGGAAGGCTTTTCTGGCGGACGAGAATCATAATCTTCGCGCGATTTTCTAAACAGGTCGGAATTCTCCACAACCCATGTCCACAGCGGGATCATGCGGATGAGAAGCCCCATACCCAATTCGGTCAGCTCATATTCTACGCGAGGTGGCATCTCAACGAGATCGTGGCGCGTGACGAGGCCATCTCTTTCGAGCTGGCGTAGGGTACGGGTCAGCATCCGTTGCGTCACACCATGCATTCGCCTTCCGATGTCCGCGTGTCGAAGCCTGCCATAAACCCCAAGAGTGTGTATCACGCCAAGAGACCACCTGTTGCCCGCGTGCGTCAGAACCTCTCGTCTGACCCCATCCTCATCTTCGCGCAGGCCGTCGCAGACAGCTTGAGAATAGTTCAGGATTTCTTCTCTTGTCATTTTCTGGTTTCCGGCAAGCTGCTGTGCGTCATATCAGCACTTTAAAGTGTGACACACGTTTTTGGCCCTACAAATATCTGGTTACGCTCAATATTCCGTGTCCGCAATTGGCGCAAAGCAACCGAGACGCTGAGGAAGCTAAGGCCGGCTGCGTGCGGCTCGGGGTCACCCCCTGCCGCGCTTCTTCAGCGGACCGGCGGGGGAACAATCCGACAGCTTACGTCTTCGCCGGTAGCCACACCTGACCCACTGCTATCGCACCCGCCAGCACGGACGCGACGACAAGCGCGACGCTGCCCCAGCCGAGGCTGGGCGCGAGCGCACCAGCCATTGCCGGCCCCACAAGCATGCCAACATTATTGCCTTGCATAGCGAGACCCATAGTCCCGCCAACCAGTTCCGCTCGAGGTGCCAGTCTTGGCAGGCATGTCATCAGCACGACCGGTACCAACCCGGCCATGAAGGAGAACAGAACAGAAAAGCTGGCGACCAACTGCCACGCCACACCGTCTGCCAAGATGCCGTAGCCAAACCCCATCATAGCCAAGAACCCTCCCGTTAAAATCCGGGTTGGACGTTTCCACCTTGCAAGCAGAAAGCCGGAGACAAGATTGCCGATGCCACCAGCCGCTATCGAGATTGCAGTAACGGTTCCAGCGAAGTTTCGGCTGAGCCCGACGTCCTCTTGAAGCAGCGTTGGAAGGAAGCCAAAGATCGCGAAGAAGGCGGTGGAAAAGGCAGCAAACAGCGCCGCTAGCACCCAGGGGCCTGTCGCGACAGCGACCTGTGCCAATTGCTCCTTCACCGACCGGTCCGTCATCCCAACTGTTGTTGCTGGAATTGATGCGACAGCGACTAGTCCGTAGCCGAGCAGGAGCGCGGCGTTCAGCATCCAGAACTCGCGCCAATCGAAATACTCCAGCAGCGGCGCGCACAGCATGGCTAGCGCCATTCCAATGGGCATGACGGTCGCCCAGATGGCAATCGCCCATTCGCGTAGCTTTGAGGACGGAATGGCGAAGATCAATGTGGGCGCGGCCACCATGACTGAAACAAAGCCAAGTCCCTCAAGAACACGCCACAGGATCAGATCTCCAGCGCCGCCCGCAGTAACGCCGAGTCCGGATGCCAGAGCCTGGCATAAAAGCCCCCCCACCACCATACGCTTCGCACCAAGTCGATCCACGGCTAGTCCGATCGGCGCGCCACAAGTCGCCCCTACGATCGAGAAGGCAGAGATGACCCAGGAAGCGACCACAAGATCGGCCTCCAAGTCGCTTTGGATGAGGCTTAGCGCAATCGGTGCCTTCCCCACCTGCAGCGCAGAAACGATACCTGTCCCCGCGATGGCAAATACGACAAGCCAGCCTACCGGCCCCGTCCGGGCCTCTTCAAGATGATGTGCAACAGACATGATGTACGTCTCCCACGGCGTTTATCCGGCGTCGACCAGTTCGCCTTCCTCGCTCTTGCTTGGCGCAGCGGTGTAAGGCTCGTCGGCGCGCGCCCGACGCAAGGCCGTGCCCCACCACTTCAACTGATGCAGCATTGCGGTAGCAGCCCCTGCACAACTCGCGGGGTCAACCAGCCGTCCTTGATCATCGAAGACGTCCCATGCGTTCCGGAAGCTGACAGTGTCGCGCACCGTCACCGCGTGCAGTTCCGCAATTACGCCCCGCAGGTGCTCCACGGCGCGAAGGCCCGCGCCAAATCCGCCGTAGGAAACGAATCCCACCGGTTTGGCCTGCCATTCATGATAACCAAGATCGATAGCGTGCTTGAGAACGGCTGGAAAGCTGTGATTGTACTCCGGCACAACGAACACAAAGGCATCGGCGTCGGCAAGACGCTGGCAGAATGCCACAGCTTCAGGACCGGGTATGTCCGAAATGACCGCTGGCAAATGGACCTCTGCCAGATCAATAACATCAACTGAGAAACTATCGTCTGACCGAATCTGGTCGGTGAACCATCTGGCAATCGTTGGCGCGAGGCGGCCTTCGCGATTGCTGCCCACGAGGATGGCGAGGTGAATTGGCTTAGCTGACATGATCCTTTCTCCTTCATCACAGGTACTGCAGCGCTGACACGCGGATGCGTGGTCAAGACGGATCTGCACGATCGGAGCCGACGGGCTTCGTGCTCGCGATCTAGCTGACATATTTCTTTCTACTTTGGTTGAGCCCTTTCGTTAGGGCTGAACAAACGATAGATCATGTGAATGGATAAAATAGTGCAATTTTTCGACCAAACCAATCGGATGAGTGGATGCTTTTAATTTCACTTGAGCAATGGCGTGCCCTTGTCGGCGTCGTTGATGCTGGAAGCTACGCCTTGGCCGCAGAGGCGCTTGGCAAAAGCCAGTCCTCCGTCAGCTATGCGGTGGCACAGATCGAAGAGCGGACCGGCGTTCAAGTCTTCCGAATCCAGGGTAGAAAGGCCATTCTGACGGCCGAAGGAAAGGCATTATACCTGCGCGCCAGATATCTCTTGGCTGAGGCAGGTCGCCTGGAGAAAGCTGCTGCGCAAATGGCTCTTGGTCATGAGGCCGAATTGCGATTGGCGGCAGACATCATGTTCCCTCCGGCCATACTAATAGAAGCCATCGAATGTCACGCCGCAGACCGGCAAACGATTCGTGTCGAAGTGTTTGAAACAGTTGTGTCGGGGTTCCGGGGGCTTCTTGAAGATGGAAAGGTCGATCTTGCAATTGCGCCTGAAGTTCCCGACGGGTTCCTGGGCGAGCCAATCCTGCGCGTAGCATTTCTGCCGGTCGCGGCGCCAATGCATCCCCTCCACAAGCTTGATCAAGTGACGTTGCATGACCTTCGGGATCACCATCATCTGATCATTCGAGACAGCGGCGAACGGCGGGCCGACCAAGGTGCCTGGCACGTTTCACAAAACCGGATCGTGTTCTCTCAGACGTCGACATCGATCGAGGCTGCACGACGCGGTCTGGGGTTCAGCTGGTTCGCGGAGACTCTGATCGAGGAGGACCTCAAGACCGGCACCTTGAAAGAGCTGCGGATGGCTGAACGTGCACGAAAGTCCGTTGAACTGTTTCTGATCTTCCGTGACGCTGTTGGAGCAAGCCCAGATGTGCGGGCATTAGCGGAGGCGCTGCGATCAGCAGTGCAGAGCCGGGCATCAGTTTCCTCTGAGTAGCATAGGGACTTAAGCGCGAAGCGGCTACTCGTCCCTACGTTGATGCAGCTTCTCTAAGGGCACGATACACGCTTGCCCGACCTATGTTCAGCGTCTATAGCGCGGCGATCAGGATGAGACCGCGCATTGCCTCACTAGAAATGCTCCCTGATTGTCACCGCGCAGTCCAGCGATAGCGGTGTCGTGAACTGATGACTTGGGCTGCTTGCCCAGAATGGCAGGGCTTTGCGTTTTCCGTCTTTTGTATGAACGTCCACCCATTCGATCATGGGCGTCACTTCCCGATATCGGATTTCGCGTGCCAGCAGGCGACGAAGATCGTCCGGCTTGGGTGGTTGCTGCATCCGGAAAGCAATGCCTTTGCAGGTTCCGCCTCGTTCGAGTGCGAGCATAAGGCCTGGTTGCTCTGACGTTGCCCGCCATCTCTCGATATGAAGCGAGAAGGATCGGTGCCAGCCGTACACGGTCCCGACCTCTTTCATGTCGAAGTCGAAGTCCGGATTCCAGATCAACGTACCGTATGCGAATATCCACAGAGGCTCATTGTTGCTCTCTTCCGTTACCCGTCGCACCAAGGCATCCAGTTCGTCCTCTTGGATTGGGTTCCACCTTGGCTCCGGCCCCTCATCTGGAACTGGCTTCAGCGTGAGAGCAACCAGCTCCGGCGTGAGCGACATTTTCGTTCCGCTCATGAGGTTACCTGACAGCTTGCCTCTACAGTCGCGATGTTAGCCGAGCAGAAGTCGAGATAGGCCCGAACTACCGTGGAGGGATAACGCTGTCTTTTATAGACCAGGTGGAGAGCAGTTTCTGGAAAGGGGTATTCAGGAAGAAGTTCGACAAGGTCGCCTGATTTCAGGGCATTGGCTGCGAGAAAAGCTGGCAGTTCTGTTGCCACATCTCCTGCCATCGCGCGCGCTCTAAGATGAAGGTAATCGTTTACCGTAAAGGTCGCATTGATCCTCTGCTTCTGACCTCCAAGTGTCCAGAAAGGCTGTGCATCAAGCGTAGAACCCCATGCTGCACAGGGAAGCCTCAAGATGTCATCCGGAACCTTCGGGCTGATGTGTGCCGATAAATGTCTGGGGCTGGCGACAAGAATGTGCCGATAAGTCAGCATGTGACGTGCCACGACTGTTTCATCGCCTATCGCGCCAACCCGTAGGGCAACATCTACGCCATCCGCGAGGAGATCGACGCGCCTTTCCGTGGAGTAGACATTGATCTGAATGCCGGGGTACGCCCGCTGGAACAGAGCCAACAAATCCCACCATGGCTCGAACGACTGCGGAAGCGACAAACGCAAGCGGCCGACCAACTGTTCCTGGTCGCACAAGATGGCACGTTCAGCATCTTCGAGAAGGTCTATCCCTCCGCTCGCTTGCTCAAACAGCCGTGAACCCGCTTCCGTCGGGCGGCATCCTTTCGCAGTTCTCTCCAGCAGTTGAACTTTAAGGCTGGCCTCAAGCTCTGACACTTTCCGGCTAAGCGTAGGGAGAGGCACCCCAAGACGGGTTGCAGCAGAGGAGAGACTGCCCGTCTGGGCTACCGCGACGAACATCCTGACAGCATTGTAATCCATGACTGCATTATCGTTTCCGAGAAGCTGTTTGTCAAATACGCATCTACACTACCAAAAATGGTTATCGTAGTTTACGCTTTTGGACGTCTTTCGTCCGCGAGATTGGAGAGCACATGCACGGTTCATCGATAGTGAAAACAGGAGTAATCGCCGCAATGATTTCAACCCTTGGCATGACGACGTCTGCGCTCGCAGAAAAAACGTACTCTGGCCGGGACAAGCTGATCGCTCATTCCGACGAGTTTCAGAAGCGGATCATCGAAGTGACTGAGGGAGTGTACGCGGCGGTTGGCTATTCTGCCAGCAACGTGACTTTGATCCAGGGTAAAGACGGATCGATCATCGTGGACACCTCCGCCAATCCGGTGGATGCGAAGGCGATAATGGCAGCGTTCGGAGAGCGGCTGCGTCACCCGGTCAAGGCAATCATCTACACCCATAATCATCCGGACCACACAGGCGGCGCGACGGTATTCGCGGGTAAGGACCAACCCGCAATCTACAGTCACAAACTGCTTGTCACCGCAAAACCCGATACCGGACGTGGGCGTCGCGATGGCGGTGACGCTTTCGGAACGAAGTTGCCGGACGAAGATTTCATCAATGCAGGCACGCAGCTCGAATACGGCAGGACTACGCCGCATACGCGAGACGGCTTCATCCCGCCAAACGACACGTTCGATGGCGCAGAAAAAGACCTGACAATCTCAGGTGTGTCACTCAAGCTGATCTTCACGCCGGGGGAGGCAGACGAAAATATCTCTGTCTGGCTGCCCGACGGTAAAGTGCTGATCGCAGGCGATGTGTTTCTAAAGACATTTCCGAATATCGCGCCTCTGCGCGGATTGCCCACCCGTCCAGTCGAAAAGTGGATCAAAAGCCTTGATACATTGATCGCTCTAGATCCTGACTTTGTCGTACCCGGGCACATGGGCACCATTCAAAATGCCGCCGATGCCAAGGACGCCCTCACCGCATATCGCGATGGCATCAAGTTCGTCTACGACAAGACCATGGAAGGTATAGCAAAGGGCAGGACGCCAGACGAGCTGGTTCAAGAGGTGAAGCTACCGGACAACCTTGCGAAGCACCATTATCTTCAGGAGTTCTACGGAACTGTGGCGTGGTCGGTGCGCGGCATCTTTGCGCAGCAAGCGGGTTGGTTCGATGGCAACCCGACTCACATCTTCCCCCTGACTGACAAGCAGCGCGCGGAAAAGCTGATTGCATTGGTTGGGGGAACTGACAAGCTGCTTAAAAACGCGCAAGACGCTTTAGGGTCCGGAGAGGCCCAATGGGCCGCTGAACAAGCCGACCATCTTCTGGCGGTTGACGGGAAGAACTCCGCCGCCCTGGATGTTAAGATCAAAGCCTTCCGCGAGTTGGGCGAGCGACAGATGAATGCCACTACCCGAAATTACTACCTCACCGTGGCCAACAGCCTGAAGGCAGAACGCGCAACGCAAGAATAAAGCTTTCGCAGAAACCTTTGCCGCGAAGGGCTGGGGCTGGACGACTGACGCGCATATTGGAGGAGTGGACGCCGCTCCTGACGCCCGTGGCCCTTTATTATTCCGGGAGGAACAGCCCACCGGCCGCCTTCACTGCGTTCATCCAGACGCCCGCGGACTTGCAGAAGAGTACTAGCGCTGGCATTTGGCCGGCCAGGCTCCGCATCGTTGCTCAGGCAGCAGCAAACAGGGGGCGCCCTCTGGGCGCCCCCCCTTCCATCAAAAGTCCATTCCCGGTCCGACGGGTGCAGGCGCGGCATCCCTCTTCGGCTTTTCGGCTATCATCGCTTCGGTCGTCACCAGAAGGCCTGCTACAGAGGCGGCATCCTGAAGCGCAGTACGAACGACCTTGGCCGGGTCAATAACGCCCTGCGCGTAGAGATCACCGTATTCGCCTGTCTGTGCGTTCCATCCAAAGGAGAAGTCCGTCTTCTCGCGCAGCTTGCCGACGATAACGGAGCCTTCCGCGCCGGCGTTTTCGGCGATCTGACGGACGGGTGCCTCGATTGCGCGGCGGACGATGTCGATGCCGACGCGTTGGTCGTCATTGGCTGTCGGAAGGCCGTCAAGCGCCTTTACGGCACGCAGCAGCGCCACACCGCCACCGGGAAGGATGCCTTCCTCGACCGCAGCGCGGGTCGCATGCAGCGCATCGTCGACACGGTCCTTCTTCTCCTTCACTTCGACTTCGGTTGAGCCGCCGACGCGGATAACGGCGACACCGCCGGCGAGCTTGGCGAGACGCTCCTGCAGCTTTTCACGGTCGTAGTCGGAAGTGGTTTCCTCGATCTGCGCGCGGATCTGCGCCACGCGGCCATCGATCTCCGGCTTCGAGCCGACACCGTCGATGATGGTGGTGTTTTCCTTTTCGATGGCCACCTTCTTCGCGCGGCCAAGCATATTGAGCGTGACATTCTCAAGCTTGATACCGAGGTCTTCGGAGATAACCGTGCCGCCAGTCAGGATGGCGATGTCTTCCAGCATGGCCTTGCGGCGGTCGCCAAAGCCTGGAGCCTTGACGGCAGCAATCTTGAGGCCACCACGCAGCTTGTTGACGACCAGCGTTGCAAGAGCCTCGCCTTCGACGTCTTCAGCAATAATCAGGAGCGGCTTGCCAGATTGAACAACGGCCTCCAGGACCGGAAGCATGGCCTGGAGGTTGGAAAGCTTTTTCTCATGGATCAGGATATACGGATCTTCCAGTTCGACCCGCATCTTATCCTGGTTGGTCACGAAGTAAGGCGACAGGTAGCCGCGATCGAACTGCATGCCTTCGACGACTTCGAGCTCGGTCTCGGCGGTCTTGGCTTCTTCAACTGTGATCACACCCTCGTTGCCGACTTTCTCCATCGCTTCGGCAAGGTAGCGGCCGATCTCAGAATCGCCATTCGCAGAGATCGTACCGACCTGGGCGATCTCGGCATTGCTGGTGATCTTCTTAGCCTTGGATTTGAGTTCCTTGACGACGGCGTCGACGGCGAGATCGATGCCGCGCTTCAGGTCCATCGGGTTCATGCCGGAGGCTACCGCCTTGGCGCCTTCCTTGACGATTGCCTGGGCCAGAACAGTTGCGGTCGTGGTACCGTCGCCGGCCAGATCGTTGGTCTTCGAAGCGACTTCGCGCAGCATCTGCGCGCCCATGTTCTCGAACTTGTCTTCAAGCTCAACTTCCTTCGCGACCGACACCCCGTCCTTCGTAATACGCGGCGCGCCGAAGGACTTGTCGATAACAACGTTACGACCCTTGGGGCCGAGGGTGACCTTCACGGCATTAGCGAGCACATCGACCCCTCGCAGCATGCGTTCACGGGCATCGGTGTGAAACTTGACTTCTTTTGCAGCCATTTTTTTAACTCCTCAATAGGCAGCTATCTGACTGATGGGTGTAGGGTAGGATGCTCAGGCGGCTTTCTTCTGCTCAGCCTGGGAGCCGATGATACCCATGACATCGCTTTCCTTCATGATCAGCAGGCCTTCGCCATTGATCTTGATCTCGGTGCCTGACCATTTGCCGAAAAGAATGCGGTCGCCCACCTTGACGTCGAGCACCTGGATCTGTCCGGCATCGTTGCGCGCACCGGGACCAACGGCGATGACCTCGCCCTCCTGCGGTTTTTCCTTGGCAGTGTCGGGGATGATAATACCGCCTTTGGTCTTTTCTTCGGATTCGACCCGGCGCACGAGAATGCGGTCATGAAGCGGTCGGAACGACATATTTTCCTCCGTGAGACAAAAAAGATGACGTCTATTCTTCCCGGGCCGGGGGTGGCCGGTCCGGAAGTGCGAACCTCGTCCGAGCGTTCGCGCGCAAAAATCTGGTTTGGCGGTTTTTGAATTTCAAGAGGTGGACGCAAAAAAATCAGCACTCAGGATTGTCTGCTGCTAATGCGCTGAAAAGGAACGAAATTCTGATGGTTCGCGTTGAGAAAACCGTTGATGCCTGGAATATTTTGCGCCACACTTCGTCGTGTCACGAAAGGAGATGAAGCATGCAGTTTTCATCCGATCTCGAACGCCAGCTTAATGGCTATGGCCTCACCACTGCCCACATCCTCTATCGGATTCCGGATTTCGAGGCCGTGCTCCAGACATTTGTCTGGCAGGATTATGACCTGGCCCCGGACTTCCCCGAAATGCACAAGTTCCTGGACTTTTGGCAAACGAGGCTCGACGGCCCCCTTCACTCCGTCCGCTTTACCCACCAGCGTTTGATTGGGCCGAATGAATGGCGTCGCATTGACGGCGAGTTCCGTCTGCAGTGACAGGTGACCGACACAACACTCGGGCGGCGGGGGATTATAGACGCAAAACCTCTTCCGTTTTGGGACCGGATCACGGCCTCCGACGTGTGTGGCCCTCGCCAGTATCCTCCAGTGCAGCCATGATCGCGTTCTTGATCTCGTCCTCTATCGCCTTTCGCTCGTCGGGCGCCATGGCGGCAAGATCGCTTTCCGTTAACCCGCGCGCCTCCAGATACTGCGCCCTGATTTTTTCGCCGAGGCTCATATGCGCCCATTTGCTCAGTTCTTCCTCCGGGCTTGGCCCGCCGTTTTCCAGAGGCGCCTCATCAATGTATCCGGCCGGTTCTCCCTGGAGCGACCAGAGTACATTTGCAAGATTGGAGGAGAGCGGCGCGGGGGCACCCCCGAAAGAGGCCCCAACTGACCGCTCGGCAGCCTGGCCGGGGGCTGTCTGAGTGACCTCCTGCGGCCGTAAACGTGTGTAAATCGCGGCGGCTCCGCCAATCCGGTCGATTGCAGACATTCGATTCTCCTTTAGTTGCAACGTGGAGCAACTCGCTTGCGTCTGGCTTGTCATTAGACGCGGCCGAAGTCATTGATCCGGGTAGGCCCGCCCCCGGCCGTCAGTCACCTGAAGCGGCTTCACGGGAACGCACACGTCGCAAAGCACCCTCGCCCGATCTGTCGCTTACCGCGCGCTGCCGGAAACGGCTTGACCTCTTGTTGTGGAAGGCCGCAATCTTGGTGCCGTTACACATGCGTGTTGTGCAAAGCACTTCCGCGACCCAAGTCAGCCCCTAGCCGTTCCCAGTTTTGATCCTTGCGATTGCCTCTTGATACATAAGCAGCCGCAGTTCCAAAGCCCCGTGCGACCGGCTCATGCAGCTACGGACACTGCGGAACATTGGCCCGTTCCTGAGGTTGGAATGGCATTTGAGTGGAGGGAATCAATGACAGACGTAGGAGCTAAAACAAGCCTCCGGCCCTTTTCCGGAGAGTTTCGATGGGCCGGTTATATGCTGGGCTTTGGACTCGGCGGCTTCTTCGATGGCATTTTGTTGCACCAGTTGTTGCAATGGCATCATCTTTTAAGTGGTCTTGAGCAGGCACGCCTGGATATTCGCCTTCTCATTCTCTGGGATGGTATTTTTCATGCGTTGATGTACCTCATCGCCATCATTGGACTTTGCTTGCTCTGGCGAGCCCGTAACGAATTCCCTGCACCAGGAGCGGATCGTCTTATGTTTGCCAATGCCATTGTCGGCTTCGGTGGATGGCATGTCCTTGACAGTATTGTGTCACACTGGCTGCTGGGAATTCACCGCGTCCGTATGGACGTGGATAACCCGCTTTTTTGGGATTTGCTCTGGTTTGCCATGTTTGGACTTATCCCTCTGACCATTGGCTGGATAATGCGCCGAAGCGGGTCAAAAAGGGGGAGTGGTGTGCCCAGATCGCCGTTTTTGCTCGTCGTGGCGGCACTGACCGCGGGGCCGCTCGCTTTGCTGCCGCCGTCCGATCAATCACAGGTGGCGGTGCTTTTTTCACCCGGCACAAGCGAGCTGGATGCGTTTGCTGCCATTGCCGCGGTAAACGGCAGGATAATTGCCTCTGACGCGTCGGGCCAATTGTGGGCAGTGGATATGCCGGCGGATGGAAATCCCTTGGAGCTCTATCGCCACGGTGCACTGTTGGTAAGCAACGCCACTCTGCCCCTCGGCTGTTTCAACTGGACCAGAGCCTAGCAAAGAGGGTGATCCGGCCGGAACAAACTAACGATGGTTCGCGCGATTTTGCTGTGCGCCTGTCTCACTCGCAACCCCGTATAGACCTCGAAAAGGTGATCATTGCGTCTAACACCGCGGTTTTTTTCCGCGGCGCCCAATGTCCACAATCCGGTATTACGTAGCTCCGCGTTAGGTTGGGAACAAGTTTCGGCATTTGTCGATGACTCGCCGCGGGCCGGGCATATTGAAGCGAGGGTACCGCTCTCCCACGATATAAACAGCCGGAAGGCCCACGTTTAAACCGTGGAGCGAGCGTCACAGGTACCGGTTCACATCGAGGTTGCCATAGTAGTTCAAGCCGCCACTGAAGCTGGTTCTTTCGACGACATCAACGTGACGTGCGAACTCCATAGTCACTGAACCATTGGATGGCGGCACAACAAGCCGGTCTCGCACCGAACGCTTTTCAATGCTATTGCTATCGCCACAGAGGGGAGTGACACAATCATGGATTCGATAATTCCCGGCGCGGCCAATCTCAGCCTGTTCGTCAGCGCCACGCTTGTTCTGCTTCTCGTGCCTGGGCCGGCGGTTCTTTACATCTTCGCCCGCTCGGTCGAGCAGGGCCGTTCTGCTGGCCTCGTCTCGATTCTGGGCATTCACGCGGCCACACTCGTGCATGTCGCCGCGGCGGCTGCAGGGCTGTCGGCGCTCCTGGCGTCTTCCGCGATCGCCTTCAGCGTGGTGAAGTATGCCGGCGCGGCCTACCTGATTTGGTTGGGCTTCAAGAAGCTTTTCGGTCCCGCGAGCATTCCCGATTTTAACGGCGCAGACCAGCCGCGCAGTCGCGGACGCATTTTCCGCGAGGGTTTCCTGGTCAACCTCCTCAATCCGAAAACCGCGTTGTTCTTCCTCGCCTTTCTGCCGCAGTTTGTTGAGCCCCAGCGTGGCCATGTGGCAATGCAGGTTGCGTTCCTCGGGGTTCTTTACACAGTGATCGGAGTGCTCACGGACGGCGCCTATGCACTCGCTGCCGGGACGGCAGGTAATTGGCTGAAGCGCAGCCCGGTCTACCTTAAAGCTGAACGCTGGGTCAGCGGGTCCATTTACATCGGCCTCGGATTGACGGCCGCATTTTCGGGAAACCACAAAAACTAGGTTATGATAATACCTGCAGGCGACGAGGGTCGGAAGTTAACGTGGCGCCGGAGTGATGGTAGAGGCTTGCGGTCGCAAACGCGGCGGGTCAATGGGATCCCTCACTTCGCAAACACAAAGAAACCCAAGGGAATTGCATTGCTTCATATACGCTCTGTGTCGGTTCGATGCCTGATGGATCCTCAAAACAGCCAAGGGCAATCGCGACGAGGTTTGGCCGGAATTCCGGGAGCCAATATACCGTAGATCCGCAGCAAGGACAAAAGCGGAACTCCAACTCCTTTCCGCTTTCGCCCCGGCGTAGAAATGCCTTATGGTTGCCGGCTGCGGTCACCTGGCCCGCCCCGTAAAACACGGCAACGCCGAACGCGGAGCCGGTACGGCGCTGGCATTCCCGGCAGTGGCAAATTGATACCTTCACCGGTTCGCCTTTCGCCGTTAGTGTCAGTTGTCGACATGAGCAATAAGCCAGACGCATTATGTGGTTGTCCCGGGTTGCGCTTCTTTCCACCCTGAATCACGTTCCAAAGAGTAAGCAGCGCGCGTAAAAGTGACCAGCTATTTGTTCTCTGAACAGCGCTGCAATGGTTGACCGCTGCGAGGTGTACGCGTGATCTGTTGCGGCCTCGCTAGAGTCAGTTTTCATCTCGATCATCTTGCCGCAATGTCACCTTTAAACCTTCTTGCCTGACCGTGCTACCGCCATTCCTCGAGCGGCAACAAGACCAGTCTCCCTTCCTTCAATCTCGGGCCGTCAGGGCGGTATGATCGGTGCAGGTCGATGCGCCAGCCATCAGGCCCGGGTGCAACTGTAAAAGCGAAGCGCGCCGCAACGGCGCCCATCGACACCTTCAGGTCCGCCGTAATTCGGTTCGATCCATGACGCTCGCCCACAACATCAAGGCGCACGGATGCAGGCGGTCAGTGTAGTGCAGCGCTTGCCGCGCGCCGCTCATCCTTGTCGTGCAGCGCGAAGCGATCAACCATATCAGCACTCGCTTCGTTGAATCCGAGAACCTCGACCTCGTTGCCCGCCTGACGGAGCTTCAATACGACCTTGTCCAACGCGCCAATTGCGGTGATGTCCCAGAGATGGGCCCTTGTGAGATCGATGATGATCCGTTTGCCCTTATCGGTGAAGTCGAAAGCGTGGATAAAGGCTTCTGCCGACGCAAAGAAGACCTGTCCAACTACTGCATAGGTGACACTGTTCTGTTCGGGATTCTCCAGCCGCGTGACCTTGAACAGACGGGCTACCTTGCCAGCGAAAAAGATGCCGGACAGCAGGACGCCAACGATCACGCCTTTCGCCAGATCATGTGTTGCAACGACGGTGACGACGGTCGCCAGCATGACGACGGATGACGGAAGCGGATGGCGTCTCAGGTCGAGGATCGACCGCCAAGAGAAAGTGCCAATGGAAACCATAATCATGACTGCAACGAGTGCGGCCATGGGGATGATCCGGACGAGATCGTTGAGGACGACGATCAGAAACAGCAGGAAAGAACCAGCCACGAACGTTGAAAGACGTCCTCGACCACCAGATGTTACGTTGATGACCGATTGTCCGATCATGGCGCATCCGCCCATGCCGCCGATCAGTGCCGAGGCGATATTCCCCGCGCCCTGTCCGACGCATTCTTGGCTCTTGTTGCTCGGCGTGTCCGTCATATCATCGACGATCTGCGCGGTAAGCAGCGATTCCAGCAGGCCGACAGCAGCAAGTGTCACCGAGTATGGGAAGATGATCTGCAGCGTCTCCCAGGTCAACGGAACCTGAGGAAGCATCAGGAATGGGATCGAAGAGGGAAGTTCGCCAAGGTCGCCGACCGTGCGCAGGTCCATGCCGAACCACCACGCCATGGCCGTGAGAACCACGATGGCCACAAGCGGCGATGGGATCGCCTTGGTCACGTATGGAAAGAGGTAGATGATGGCAAGACCGCCTGCAATCATCATGTAGGTGAGCGTCGGGACCCCAACGAGTTCGGGTAACTGGGCCATGAAGATCAGGATCGCAAGCGCATTGACGAAGCCTGTGATGACGGAACGTGAAACGAAGCGCATCACGCGGCCCAGCCTCAGCCATCCCGCAGCGATCTGGATGATGCCCATCAGGATGGTGGCGGCGAAGAGATACTGAAGACCGTGGTCCTTGACCAGCGAGATCATGACGACAGCGGTCGCCGCCGTGGCGGCAGAGATCATGCCCGGCCGGCCGCCCACAAAGGCCGTCACGCAGGCGATTGCGAAGGAAGCGTAGAGGCCGACCTTGGGATCGACACCCGCAATCACCGAGAAGCCTATCGCTTCCGGGATAAGCGCGAGAGCGACGACAATACCCGAAAGTACGTCGCCACGGATGTTGGAGAACCACTCCTGACGGTAGTTTGAAAGAGTTTGCATAGGAATATTTTTCACAGTTGAGGCAACGGGCCGAGCGAAACTCGTCCTCGAAATGGCATAGGTTGCGTTGCTGTGTTGTCTGGCGGATCGGCGGCCAGAAGAGCCACCCGGAGTTTCACCGGGTCCTTGTGGATGACGTTAACTAGCTCACGCAGGATCGGTTTGCAATGATCGACCCGGTCCAAGCCTGCCAGAAAGTCAGACGTGGCGGTTAAGATTGCGGATGCGAGGCCGTTTACCTGGAATGATGCTCATAAATGGCCAACGGCAGACAGGCTGCCTACAGTTGGTCGATTATAGAAGCGGCCGATTGCGACGCCGCACCTTTGAAGAAGATAATCTGTCCGTTGATGCGCCCCTCTTGTGAACCCGAAGAGGGGCCGTGAACCGACATCTATTTTCGGACGTGGGTCGGCTTCAAAAGGTGTTCTCAACGCAGGACTGACAGGGACTGGAAAGTGTTACTCGAAACACGCGTGACGCTCGCCGGGCGCGGTTGACTGAGGGAACGTTCTGCCGTACGGGCGCACCGCCTGGAGCAGTTGCGCTAGCGAACCGGCGGAACCGATGAAGATAA
The DNA here is from genome assembly GCF_037203725.1 of Agrobacterium sp. CMT1. NCBI lineage: Bacteria > Pseudomonadati > Pseudomonadota > Alphaproteobacteria > Hyphomicrobiales > Rhizobiaceae > Agrobacterium > Agrobacterium sp. CMT1. The sequence goes on along the minus strand of NZ_JBBCAR010000020.1, from coordinate 16,254 downwards.
CGCGTCATCGTTTCGGATAGCCGAGAAAATGGGATATGCGATGCGACGACTTGCGAGTGTCAGAGAGCGTAACGCTTCTGAAAAGACTGCCCGGCCACATTTGACCGCCTCGACCAGAGGCTGATCTCCGGCTATCGGCCTTAAGTGGGCCGAAACCACGCACGAGATCTCCATTGTCGCTGATCATTATCGTTGGCTTGCGCATGTTAGCGGCAGCCAACTGATTATTAGGTATTCACGGCAAACGGGTCGCCTACATGACATCGCCGGATCAAGCTCGCGGCGGGCAACTTGATCCGGCGATAGTGCCGGTCATTACTCCGGCAATTAAATGAGGTCGACCGACACCAAACTCTCAAGGCGCAGGACAGAACTTGCAGCCACGTAGGTGAGTTCCTGGTAGCAGACGAAGGCAGGTCAGGCGTGCCACCCCTTTACGGGTGTCTCTCAGTTTCCGTCTTCTTGTTCGAGAGCGTCGCGAACCTCCGCGATTTTCCCTGTTTCTGTTCCAGCGCCTAAAATGCTCTTCGCTTCGGCAAGCTCCCCGTCGGTGACCGGCCTGTTTGCCAACTGTTCCAGCGCCGAGACAAGGGCAGCTTCGCTAAGCGCGGGGTCTGTGGGCACGGCCCCCACCCCGTACTGAATTTCGAATTCCGCATATGCCTTCACGTAGGCTGCAAGCGCCGCCATCTTGGGGTCCTGGGAATTCAGATAGGCATGGTAGTTTCTCTTCATCGAGTTGAGGCTGTCAGTGCCGGGCTTTGCGCTGTGCGTTTTGGATTTCTCGGCGTGAGATTTTGAAGTACTGTCGGGGTGATGCGATTTCAATGATGCCGAGGAGCCCTTGTGCGCGGATGAATTCGAGGACGCCCGGCTTTCGCCGGCGCCAGATTTCCCTCCGCCATGGCCTCCCCCGTTGCCACCGCCGTTTCCTCCTCCATTACCACCGCCATTGCCGCCGCCGTTACCACCGCCGTTCCCGTCCTTCGCAAATGCTGCGTGCGTGAAGCCGGGAGTATCCCCAGCCATGGGGACGAGGGCCAGGACGAGCCCAAGGCTTGCGGTACCGATCAGCGAGGAGATTTTCATTTGCAGGTCCTTTCAAGGTGGGTCACCGCATGTGCAGAGCTGCGGTGCCAGCAAATTGTTACGCACTACAATATTGCCGAAATCTCGGGTTTCTACTCCACTCCGACCTATGCCCTGGGCATTCGGACCATAGTCCGATTGATCACGACCGATGGTCGCTGATTGTATGGACCGGACGACGAGCTCACATCGGGGAAACCGGTGCCTCCCGCGGGCATGGTGGTCACCTTGCGTTGACGGGTAGCTATGACGGATTGGGAGATGAGTGCTGATAATGCGCATTCTGCGGACAGGCCCTAACCAGGAGGCGCCGATAACGAGCCCGGTGGCACGCTGGAATTCCCAGTCACTCGCACGGCAGTTCCTGCTTGCGGGTGGTTTTGTCGCGATCTGCGCAATGGTGGTCGTGGGCTATTTCGTTGCCAGTCTGATCGAAAACGCCGTGACGCGGAACTCCGCGGCAACGACCGCGCTTTACGTCGACAGCGTGATTGCTCCTCTGTTGCCTGACATGCAAACCACCCAGAGCCTGGACGATTCGATAACACGGGCCCTGGATGAGACCCTCGGGCAGGGCGCACTTGGGAAACGACTGTTTTCGTTTCGGCTCTGGCGCAGCGACGGGACTATTCTCTATTCCAGCGAAAAAAGCCTTTCCGGCAAGCAGTTCCCACTGTCCGGCGACCTCGAAACGGCCTTTACCGGCCAGATGACAGCGAGGTTCAATCGGATCGACGGCGTCGGGAGCGATGCCGAACGCGATAGCGAAAAGCCACTTCTGCAAATCTACAATCCGGTCTTGCAGCCGTGGTCGGGCAAGGTCGTCGCCGTCTCTGAATTTTTTGAGGTCGCCGATGAATTCGAATGGAGTCTTAAACAGGCCCGCCTCCTGAGCTGGCTCGCGGTCGCGGCGTTCACGACCATATTCTTTGGCCTCTTGTCGATTATAGTCCTTCGTGGAAGCCGAACCATCGACAGCCAGCGAAGGGCCCTTAATGACCGCATCGATGAACTCTCCGCCCTGCTGCGGCAGAACGAGGCCTTACGCGCGCGTGTTCAGCGTGCGACACAAAGGGCCACGTCCCTCAACGAGAGTTACTTGCGCCGCATCGGTGCCGACCTGCACGACGGTCCCGCGCAATTGGTCGCCTATGCATCCTTGCGCCTTGACAGTCCGAAGCTTGCCGATCCTCGTACTCCTGCCGAGGAGCGGGAAGCATCCTTGACGAACATCAAGACAAGCCTCGATGACGCCATGGCAGAAATCAGGGCCATTTGCAGCGGGCTGATGTTACCGCACATAGAAACGGACAGCCTTGCCGCGTTGCTGAAGCGCGCGATTGTTGCTCACGAGCAGCGCACGGGCGTCACTGTCGACCTCTTACTCAACGAAACACCTGCGTATCTTTCCAGGGCTGCAAAGATCTGTATCTATCGCTTTGTTCAGGAGGCCCTGAACAATGGCTATCGCCATGCGGGCGGCATTGGACAAAAGATTACACAATCATCCGAAGGCAGCCAGGTTACCGTCGAAGTGGCGGACGAAGGGCACGGTTTCAGAATGAGCGACGTTCCACCCGAGAAACTCGGCCTCGCGGGTCTTAGGGACCGCGTCGAAAGCCTGGGCGGAGTCTTCCATCTCTTTTCATCCGATCGTGGGACCATCGTACGGATGTCGCTTAACATCGAGGAAGTGGAACAGGCATGACCGCGGATCAGATCAGTCTGGCAGTTGTGGACGATCACCCTCTTTTCAGGGAAGGTGTTATCCGAAGCCTGACCGAAATGAACGAATTCAAGATCGTTGGCGAGGGTAGCAACAGGGACGATGCGCTGCGCATAGCCGCGGAGCACCGTCCAGACATCCTGCTGCTCGATATCTCCATGCCTGGAGGGGGGCTGGAAGCTGTCCCGCTCATACTTGAACAGGTCCCGGCCCAGAAGATCGTGATGCTGACGGTTTCCGAGGCAGGCGATGACGTCATGACAGCTCTAAGGACCGGGGCCAAGGGTTACGTCCTGAAAGGAGTCGGGTCCCGAGCACTGGCTGATATCATTCGAACCGTCGCGGCAGGTGACAGCTACGTCGCTCCGACGCTGTCGGCACGTCTGATTTCCCAAACCGGGTCAGGCGCCCAAGCCAATCCTTTTGTCGCACTGACGGAGCGGGAACGGGAAGTGCTCGAGCTGGCATCTGCCGGATTGAGCAACAAGCATATTGGGCTGAAACTTGATCTGCACGAAAAGACGATAAAGCATCACATGACACAGATTTTTACCAAGCTCGGCGTGAGCAACCGGACTGAAGCCGCGATGGCATTTCGTGACGAGATTGACCGGCGCCGTTAGCGGAGGAAGGCCCTGAGACGCTGCTCGTCAGAGACTGTTGCATCGCGATTGACGATTGTTCTGCCCATTGCATCCTTCATCACGTATCGGCCGCGCTGAACGCTTTCGCTGATGCCACCCTTGTGGCGGACAGTCAAAGTACCGCGACCTGCATTCGCCGTGTCGTCGACATCGGCCTCGGTTTTCGCAGCGTTTCCGGTGCCTGACGACTGGCTGTTATTGTTTCCCTTGTCGCCCGAATTACCGTTGCCATTGCCGCCACTGTTACCGTTGCTGCCTCCGTTTCCGCTACCCCCTCCATTGCCGCCGCCACCTCCCCCGCTGCCTCCACCGCCGCCATTTCCGTTGCCACCACCATTACCGTTTCCGGCCTCAGCCATCTGCTCGTGAAATGCAGCGGAGAAACCGTGAATTTTGATCGTATAGGGAAGAGCCGTGTTAGAGAGGGTCAACAGCAGACACGGGAAAGCGGCGATCAGTTTGCGGCGTGGTAACACCTCCAGCCTCCTTGGTTCGATCTGTATGCCAATGCTGCGAAAATCTGACCGCACCGATGGGCAAAACTTTGAGCCCGTACAAGTCGTCACTACAGCTTGGAGGGTCAAGCCCAAATATGCGACAAAAGGTTTGACGGGACTTCAGCAGACACGCAAAAAAACTTTCGTCTCCCTTCGATCAGACCAAGGTCGGGAATAAAGTGGACCAAGGTCGGGCAGCATGCTTGGCACGCAGTATCCTTTGAGAAATTAGAAAGACATTTCACCAGGTCGCAAGCGGAGAGGGGACCTGTTTCTTGGCCGTGCGATGACTATCGTCCGGCCGGGAGGCAGCGCTGGCAGGAAGTCCAAGAATGTCAGTTCGACATTCGATCCATAACCGGCGCCGCGGCAACGCGCGAACCACTCGACACGACAAAAGTGAGGCGAGCCTTACCGCCAGCATCTCTGGAAGGTTCGGTCTTAAATCTAGATGGCATCCGTGACCCGTTCGAGTATGCGGCGGCACGACGACTGCATCACTGCTCATATCAGCCAAAGGACGCGACGCCGAGAGCAGAATGGATCGTCCCGTCGGAGGTGAGCGAGCACAGGTATGTGAATTGAACCAAAAGGCTTCCCCCTGGCGCCAGCCTGATCTATCCTGTTAGCCGACATGACAGTCGATGTGCATCCGGACGGCGAGGGTCGCCAAGGCAATGTCCGGCCACAAGCGACTTCGAAACTCGGCCGGACTCTCAATGGAGAGTCGTCATGTCGGAACAATCTGCTGCTGCATTGCCGTCCCTGCCCTTTGCGCCCGTCGATGTTTGCGACGGAATACATGCTGCTGTCGCCTTCGAGGTGCTGCGCGATCAATATAGCCTGCATGCCGCGACGATTGCGGCGTGGTGCGCCATCGACGCGCGCACCCAAGGTGATGAGGTCCGGTACCGTTTCTGGTTCGGCGTGTTTTGCGAACTTCGCAAGGCCTCGCCTGTCTTTTCTCTCGTGCTACCCACAGCTTCCAAACTGCGGCCGTTCTTACCTGAAGGAACCTATTTTCTGTCTGCAAATGGCAGAGGCGGCGACGTTGATCGCCTGCTTCACTCCAAGGATATCGGGAGCGCTATTATTCGTCAAATTCGATCAATCATCGAAAACTAATATTGGAACTGGGACGCATTTCTTTCGCAAAGTCTCCGGAACGCCAGTCAACCAGACAAATGTGAGGGTGAACGATGAAATGGAAAATCCTGTTTGTTACATTAAGTGTAACAATGACTATGGCCGACAAGGCGAGTTCCGAGCAGTTGATCGTCAACAGCTACGGCGGACCCTACGAAGACATTATCCGCAGCCGGATCATTGAACCCTTCGAAAAAGAGTTCAATGTGAAGGTTATTTATGACGCCGTGGGGTCCGCGTCGCAAGATTACGCGAAAATCAAGGCGACACGCGGCCGGCCAGGCTTTGACGTCGCCGTCATGACTGCCTCTCAGTCCCTCGACGGGTGTCGCGATAACCTTCTCGAAAAGTTCTCAACCGAATCCGTACCGAATATCGCGAAACTGAATCCGGAGATCAGCGGCATCGCCGGGGCCTGCGGAGCCGTCCACGAGGTCCAGTATCTTTCTCTTCTCTGGCGCAAGGACAAGCTCGTGAAAGCGCCCGTCTCCTGGTCGTCGTTCTTTGATGAAGAACTAAAGGGAAGGGTGATCCTTCCGACTTTCCAGAACATCATGGCGGCATATCTGATGCAGATCATGTCCGTCGCGAACGGGGGCGATCTTATGGACAACGTTGACCCAGGTTTCGAGGCCATGGGCAGGCTCGCCAGCCAATCGATGGGCTTCGAGCAGTCCTCGTCGATCATGGAAAATTACATCAAGGAGGGCGAGGTCTGGGCCATGCCGTTCTGGAACGGGCGTGCACAGCTCCTCGTCGATAGCGGTCTACCGGTTGATTACGTGAGACCGGCGGAAGGGACAATCCCGCTTGTCGCAACCTTGAATGTCCCGGTTGGCGCTCGAAACAAGGAGCTGGCATACAGGTTCGTCAATTTCTTTCTCGAAAAATCCAGCCAGGAAGCATGGGTGACCGGCTATAACGTCGGCAGCGCCCGCACCGACATTGAGGTGCCCGATGCCGTCCGCGCGCGTCAAATCACAACCGAAGCAGACCTCAAGACACTTCTTCTCCCCGACCTTTCAGGTCTTGCAGCCAAGTTGCCCGAATGGGGTGCGCGCTGGGAGCGTGAAGTGATCGCGGCAGGGCGATAAGGGGGCGATCATGACAACAATCGAACTCCAGTCGCCAATCAAACCAAGCCGCCATCGGGGCTTCACACTCAGGCCCTATGCCTCGCTGGTTCCGCCTTCAACCGTCCTTTTGCTCTTTTTCGCTCTGCCAATGGGTATGATGATTGGAATGAGTTTCCATGGGAGCGACGGCGAGGACTGGACTATTGCAAATTATCAAAGGTTCTTTGCTGATGATCTGATGATGGCGGGTCTCGGGCGCACGATGCTGATGTCGGGACTCGTCGCGATTTGCGTCACTGTTATGGCGTATCCGCTTGCTTATTATCTGGCTCGCGCGACGTCCCGGTGGCGCATGGTTGTCTTCGCCCTTGCGATTGCCCCGGAACTCGCGGGAGTCGTCCTGCGCACCTATGGCTGGCTCGTTATCTTGGAGGACCGGGGTTTTGTAAACTCGATGCTCCTGTGGGCGGGGTTGATCTCCGACCCGCTTCCATTGTCAAGAAGCATGTTTGGCGTCGTCGCCGGCCTGACGCATGTCGTTCTGCCTTTCGGCGTTCTTTCGCTGATGACGAGCCTGCAAGGCATCAATCCCAATCTTGAAAAGGCCGCGCAGGTTCTGGGGGCTTCCCGGCCAGCTGTACTGCGCCACATCGTTCTGCCGCTTTCCGTTCCGGGGATCGTCAGTTCCCTGCTTATTGCCTTCACAATGGCGGCCAGCGCTTACGCGACACCAGCGCTGCTTGGCGGCGCGGGTTTCAAGGTTCTGGCAACGATGGTCTACGAGCAGGTGCTTTTCTACATCGACTGGCCGTTCGCGGCCGTGATGGCGAATGTGCTGCTTGTGGCAATGCTCGTCGCCGTCTTCATCGGCTCGCGCATTGAGGCGCGGCTCCACAATAAACTGCATCTGTAGGAGACGGTCGTGAACAGGTTTTTATCGATGACGTTCAGGATCTCGCTCGGACTCATCCTCGCATTCATCACGCTGCCGCTGCTGGTCGTGCTTGTGGCTTCCGTCAGTCCAACGGCGAGGATTGTCTTTTCGCCATCGCTCTGGACGACAAAATGGTACGGCGCCCTCATGTCCAGTCGCTGGATTGACCCATTTTTGCTGAGTGTCGAACTCGCGTTGATCGTCACGGTTCTCAGCGGGCTATTCGGGCTGCTCGCAGCTTTTGCCGTCGCCTACGAGAAGTGCCCGGGCCATGCTGCAATCATGTCCTTCCTGTTGTCTCCCCTCTCCGTGCCGCAAATCGTCAAGGGGGTAGCACTCGTTCTGTTCCTGTCGTCGACCGGATTTTACACTCTCCTTGGTACGCCCGGCCTGATCATGGCCCACGTCATCCTCACCCTGCCATTCGTCGTGAGGATGATCGCAGGAGCGATGTTCAATGTCGACAAGAGGCTTGACCTTGCCGGCCGTGTTTTAGGCGCGAACAGGCTGCAGCGGATCCGCTACATCCTGCTGCCTTTGATCAAACCCGGTCTGTTTTCAGGAATGACCTTCGCCTTCATTCTCTCCTTCAACAACATTCCCTTGTCGGTCTTTCTCGTCCGGCCTGGCGAGACGACGCTGCCCATCACCGTCATCAATCACCTTGAATACAGCCTCGACCCGGTGTTGGCGGCGGTCAACGTCGCCTCCCTCCTTTTTATTCTTGCAGCCGTCTTTCTGTTTGAGCGGATCGGCGGTTTTTCGACACAGATACATGGTGGAAGCAAATGAGCACAATGGACATAGAACTGATCGCGGTTTCCAAGAGCTATGGAGCCAATCGGGTCGTTGACAATATCGATCTTTCCATTCCGGCCGGAGAATTCGTCAGTATTCTGGGGCCGTCCGGGTGCGGAAAGACAACCACCCTGAACATGATCGCCGGCTTTTCCGATCCTTCCGGCGGAGACATCCGGATCAGGGGACGGAGCCAGTTGGGTGTTCCGCCGGAGAAGCGCGGAATTGGACTGGTTTTTCAGAACTACGCCCTTTTCCCGCACATGACGGTCGCCGAAAATGTCGCCTTCGGCCTCAAGATGAAGGGAACTCCGCGCGCCGAGACCGAGACCGAGGTGCGATCGGCACTGAGACGCGTGCATCTTGAGGGGTTCGAACAGAGGTATCCGAAAGAACTGTCCGGCGGCCAGCAACAAAGGACGGCGCTTGCCCGGGCGATCGCGCCGAAACCGTCGCTGCTTCTGCTCGATGAGCCTCTGTCAAATCTCGACCTCAAACTGCGCGAGGCCATGCGTATCGAGCTCAAGGAGATACAGGAGGAGCTGGGTATGACCTTCATCTATGTTACCCACGACCAGGACGAAGCGATGGCTATGTCCGATCGCATCGTGGTCATGCATGGCGGCGTCGTGGCCCAGGAGGGCAAGCCCGATGATATCTATGATCATCCCCGATCGCGTTTCGTTGCCGACTTTATCGGAAAGTCGAACCTTCTGCCGGTTGCGTCCTTGAGAGCGGAAGGTGGATCGACAACTGTCGTGCTCGAAGACGGCCTTACCCTGACGGCATCGTCACCAGAAAATCCAGGCACCGTCCACTTCTGCTGCCTGCGTCCCGAGGCCGTCCGTCTCACGCCTGCGGGAGAGGGAGTGCCCTCCCCGGTCAACAGGATCGACGGAAACCTGACACGGATCGTCAATCTCGGCGCCTACCGGGAATGCTTTGTTACCCTGTCAAACGGGACAGTGCTCAAGTCTCTTGTCCGCTCGACGAGACTGCCGGACTTGAGTGTTGGGCAATCGGTCGTTCTCTCGATCGATCCTGACGCGGTGCAGCTTCTCGATAGCGAGGATTGATCGTCAACCCATATCAATGATCTCAAATTGATATTGGAGACGGAGTGATCGGTCGCGTTACTCTTCCCTTGCAGAGAAAAACTATCCAAGGAAGGAACAGAAATATGCTCAATACCCGAAGGATTTCAGCGGTCCAGGACGGAAGCAACGTTTGTGCGGATATCGTTGGCTTCGACTTCAACGACTATGACGAACAGGACATTGCAGAGGTTCGCAAATACTGGCTCCACTATGGTGTGCTTCGCTTCCGGAGTGCCAACATAACGGACCAGCAACAGGTCGACTTTTCCCGTCATTTCGGGGAGTTCGTCATCCACCCCAAGCAATTGCAGGAAGGCGGACATCCGACGCACAAGGAAATCCTGGTGATCGCCAATACCATGAAGGACGGCAAGCCATCCGGGGCCATGGGCAACAGCGAGGCGACCTGGCACACTGACACCTGGTTCTACGAACGTCCGCCCGCCGGCGCGATTCTGCGAGCCGTGGAAGTGCCGGCGGAAGGCGGAGACACCTATTTTCTCTCCACCTATCAGGCTTACGACACCTTGCCTGATGACGTGCGAAAGGAAATCGACGGTCGGCAGATATTCTTCCAGAATGTCTACGACAAGACCGGCAAGCTTCGGCTTGGCAAGCGCGAGCCGAGGACCAGCGATTTCCGTGAGTGGAGCGGTATAGTCCACCCGCTGGTGCGAACCCATGCTGAAACCGGGCGCAAAGCGCTTTATCTTGGAGGAACGGCTGAAGGTGCCTGGATTGTCGGCATGCCGCTTGATGAAAGCGACGATCTGCTGACGCGCCTTTGGCGCCATACGACGGATACGAAGGAGGTCTTTGTCCAGAAATGGACGAAAGGCGACATCATGATGTGGGACAATCGCTGCACCATGCATCGTCGGGATTCCTTCGATCCGAACACGATCCGGATCATGCACCGGACCACGACCGCCGGCGAACGCCCGGTCTGATCATTTCGACGCCAGCAAAGCGACCTAATTCATGGAACAGTATCGGACAAAACCGGGAGAGCCCCCTCTCCCAACGGACCTCTGCGCCCTGCTGCGCGATGTTGAGACCGCAACCATCGGACATACCGAACATCTCGGCTTTCTCAGCACGAGCATCCGCCCGGTCTGCTCCGCGAAGGTCACCGGTCAAGCCCTCACCGTCGCGGCCCCGGGCCGCGACGGCGTTGTGATCTACAAGGCGATCGACCTTCTCCAGCCCGGCGATATCCTCGTCATCTCGAGGATCGACGGGGATGACATCGCATGTGTCGGCGGCGGTGTCGCGACGGCGGCAAAGGCGCGTGGCGCCGCTGCCATCATTGTCGACGGCCCGTGCACTGACATCGAGGAAATTGTCGCATCGGGTCTGCCGGTCTGGTGTCGCGGCGTCTCGGCAAAAACCACGAACCGGACATTCCGGATTGGTGGTTCCATCAACGTTCCCGTCGCCTGCGGCGGCACGGCGGTCCTTCCCGGTTTCGCGGTGCTCGCCGACAACGCCGGCATCTTCGTCGCAGACCGTTCACTGATGCGCAGCCTGGGTGAGGCTGCGCTGAAGCGTCAGGAACGGTCCGCACGGCTGCGAGCCCATCTTGCGGCAGGCCATTCAATCTTCACGTATGATGAGGGGCACTCCCAATGAAAATATCGCTCATTCAAATGAACTCCCAGCCGGACCGCCGGGCAAATCTGCGTCAGGCGCAGGCTCTGATGCTCAAGGCCGTCAAGGAGGAAGTGCCGGATCTTATCGTCCTGCCGGAACATTTCGACTGGTCGGGAGGTACCGCCGCGGAAAAACTCGCGGCAGCAGACTATATGCCTGGCGGTGCGGCTTACCGGATGGCACAGGAATTTGCCTGCCGGCACGGATTATGGCTCCACGCAGGGAGCATGCTTGAGCGTGTTCCCGGGGAAGAGCGTATCTACAACACCACTGTTGTGTTTGATCCCGAAGGGAAGGAGGCTGGCCGCTACCGCAAGATTCATCTTTTCGACATTGTGGCGCCCGACGGCAAAGCCTATCGCGAGTCCGCCACAGTCGCGCCGGGGCACGACCTGCTCGTCTATGACGCTTGCGGCCTCCGGATCGGCGCCGCAATCTGCTACGACCTTCGGTTTTCCCGGCTGTTCGATCAACTTGCCGAAAACAAGGTCGATCTCGTCATTCTGCCGGCTGCCTTCACGATGCAGACCGGAAAGGATCACTGGGAAGTCCTGTGCAGGGCACGCGCCATCGAGTTCCAGGTCTATTTCGCCGCGTGCGGCCAATGGGGCGGTTACCTCGCGGCCGGTGGCGAGACCCGGCAGTGTTTCGGCAACTCGCTGGTTTGCGATCCCTGGGGGCAAGTCATCGCCCGCGCCTCGGACGGGATGGGCATTGCGACTGCACGGTTGGACAGCCAGCGAATACATGATGTGCGTCGGCTTATTCCGATGGCGCGCCATCGTCACCAGTTTCCGGCCGCAGCATCCCGGGCATGTCCCGCTGAAACGGCGGGACCAGCAGCTCAACATTTGGCAGTCGATCATGCTGCCTGCGATGGGCTATGTTCGACTTGCCGCAGCAAGACAGGCCTGCCTGCCTCTTTTTGACAGTGGAGAGAGCATCATGAATGCCCCCGCAACGCTGACCCTTGCCGACTACCTCGTGAATACGACTTTCGAGAACCTTCCGTCCGACGTGGTAGAGAAAGCTAAGCTCTGCCTGATGGACTCGCTCGGGTGCTTTTTTGGCGGTCATCAAACTCCGGTCACTTCGGGCCTGGAACGGCTTTTGGCGGATATCGCCGGAGGCTCCACCTCGGCGCCCTTTCCGGATCCCGCCCGGCAGGCATTTCATTACGCGACTTTGGCCAACGCCCTCGACCTCGATGACATCTACTGGAAGGGCCATCCCGGGGCGACAGTGATTGCTGCCGCGCTCGCAGTTGCCAACCGCTCGGACTCTACGGGGCGCGACCTGATTGCTGCAATCGTTGCCGGATATGAGGTAGGGTGCCGTATTGGTATGTCGATCGTCAACGACACGCCGCGTAAGACAGTCCATGGCCACGGCACCTGGCAAATATTCGGCGCAGCCGCCGCATCGGCGAAACTGCTGAAACTCGATCGTCAGCAAGCGGCCCATGTCTTTGCCATCGCAGCTGTCAATGCTCCTGTCGCTTCAGTCATGAAGACGGTTTACGGGACCACACCGACAATGGCGAAGAACAATTTTGCGACCGCGGCAATGGGCGGTGTCAATGCAGCGTTTCTGGCGCGTGCCGGATTTGAGGGACCGCTCGACGTTTTCGAAGGAGACACCGGTTTCTGGCGGATGGCGGGCGCCGACGGCGCGGACCTGTCGCGGCTGAAAATCGGTCCCGATATGCGCTACGAGATACGAGACGTCGGCTTCAAGGCGTTCAGCTGCTACAGGATCATCCAGAGCAGCGTCGAAGCTGCTGTTGAGGCTTTCGCCCTCGGAGCGATTGGAGAGACCGTTCATGATGTCAGCGAGATCGAGGTCTTCGCTTCGGAGATTGTCTGCCGTCCTCCATTCAATGTTCCCGAACCCCGCGATATCTGGGCGGCGCAGTTCAGCGCGCCGTTTGCAATCGCGATGGGCGTGCTCGGGCATGCGGCCGGTCCAGAATGGTTCGCACCATCGCGTTTTGCAGATCGAACAGTGCGAGAGCTGACGGCAAAAATCCGGCTCTTTCCTCTGAGGTCGGCCGATCGAGCGCATCACCACCACGCCGCAAGGGTTTGTCTTCACCTGCTCGGCGGTCGGGTCGTGGAGACCACCGTCGAGGTTGCAAAAGGCGATGCTGCCAATCCGCTTGCGCCTTCATTCCTGGAGGAGAAGTTTTTGCGCCTGTCGGCCGGGCACTTAACCGAAAACGGAAGGCTGGAAATGCTGCAGTTCCTTAAACAGCTGCAGTTGAAAGACGACTTGCGGTTTCTGCTGGATGCAATCCGCGTACCAGGACGCTCATGTTAATCTGCGGACAGTCCCACGTAACCGCAATGCATATTGTTGCATAAAAGATAGCTAATCTTGGCTTTATTTCCCGCCGATTCCTGCTGAAATTCTCTCGTTCGACATTCGAGGAGGATCACGCATGAGCCGAGGATTTATCAGTCCAAGCCTGTCAGACATACCGTGTTACTCCGCGACCGAGATCGCCAGGGATGGAGTTCTGCTTGATGGAAAGGTCGTCCATGCGGTCGCCGGGAAAGCATGGGACGACATTGCCCTTGGCTCCGCGTACGGCACGAAATCGGTGCTTTCCATCCCGCTCGGGGAGACTGACGGGCACCACTTGATCAAGGAGGCAGGTTTGCTCGAGGAGCGCCTCGGCTGGAAGCTGTCTTGCCTTTCAAGCGTCAACAGCCGCTACGGGGCAGTGAAGATCGTTGGCGCAAACGCCCTCAATCGGAAGCTTGGTCTTCCACGCTCACGATCCACAATTGTCCTCATGGACAAGTTTACCCTCGTTCCTCTCTGCCTGCTGGATGGAACCGACATCTCCGCCGCCCGGACAGCAAGTTATGCCACGCTTGTTCTTGAGCGATTGCTGGCGCCCCGTCGGGATATGTCAGTCTTCCTGTTTGGCGCCGGGCCAATTGCCGAGAAGATCATCCTGGCGCTCGATCGATGCCATGGGGAGAGGGTTCGCGAGGTCCTTGTGCGTAGCCGGACAGGTGACTCTGCCATACGGCTCGCGGGATCGCTCGGAGAGAAGGTGACCTTCGCCATCAAGCCTGTTTTGGACAACCGCGAACTCGGTCGATGCGATTTTGTGATCACGGCATCAAACGCCAAAACGCCGGTTTTTGAGGCCAGCGAGATCGGCGACGCTGCCGTGCTTCATCTCGGTGGAGATGAGACCCCGCCCGCACATCTGGAGCGGGCGCTGCGGTGCGGTCGCGTTCTATGTGACGACGTGGCGATGGTGTCGCGCCGTGGTTCCCAAAGCCTAGCGCTTCACTTCTCGCGAAAAGGGACGACGCTGGAGCAGTTGGGATCCCTGCTCGGTATCGGCTCAATCACGGCGATCCTGGATCCGTCGGAAATCGGGAAGGAAAAACCTGTCCACATCACCTGTGTGGGCCTTCCCATGCTGGACCTTTATGTGGCCGCCCACGTCTATGAGGCTTTGTCTGGCGTCACAAATGATAACGCCAGCGGAGCGCCAGTTGCAGAAGCAACCCAGTGAGAGATTCTCCGATGTATTTGACGACGCTTCTCGCCGAATGCATTGCCGACCGCGTTTTCCATGGCGCGCCGGTAGAGGTCAGGAACAAGGCGCTGGCCTGTCTGTTCGATGCCGTGGTGTGCGCCCTCGCCGGAAAAAATACCACGGGATCGACCAGCGCCAGACTCGTTGCAGCCCGAATTTTCGGCCCCGGACGCGCACCTCTGTGGTTTTCGGACGACCGCTTATCGACCGTCGGTGCCGCCTTTGCCAATTCGGCTTCTGTATGCGCCCTTGATTTCGATGATGGCCATCGTGCGGCGCGTGGACATCCAGGTGCTGCGGTTATCCCTGCTGTTCTCGCCGCCTGCGCGGAGAGCGCAGCTGACCCGGAGGACTTGGTCGCCGCGATTGTCGCCGGCTACGAGATCGCCATCCGGATCGCCGCCGCACAAAATCCTGACAACATAAAAAGCCGCCAGAGCGGGCTTTGGGCTGGCTACGGCGCTGTCGCTGCAGCCGGCTGTATCCATAACACAGGGCCGGGCCATCTTGCCCATGCCTTTGCTATCAATGGCGTATGGGCTCCCAATCAAGCCGCAAACGGAAGTTCCGGCTATTCGAAGCTCACCGGAAATCATGCGAAAGAAGGAATCCCGTGGAGCGTTGTTACTGGCCTTACCGCCCTCGAATTGGCCGAAGAGGGGTTTACGGGTCCGGCAGACATTCTCGATCACGCATCTCATTTCAATGGGGAGCGTATCAGGAGCGGGCTTGGTCTGACCTGGGAAATAATGGGAACCTATTTCAAGCCGTATTCATGCTGCCGCTATATCCATCCGGCCATCGATGCAACGCTGAACCTGATGCTAAGCCGGAGACTCGAGCCGAAAGACGTGCTGTCAATTGAAGTTCAAACGTTCCAATGGGCTCAGCGGCTGCAAAACAAGGTGATGCCGAAAACTCTTGTTGAGGCGCAATACAGTTTGCCGTTTTGTCTGGCCGCGGCGGTCCGTCACGGCGCCTCCGCTCTCGCACCCATCGATGAGCAGCTTCTCGAAGACGGGGACATCTGCTCCCTCGCCGGCGCCGTCACCTTGACGGTTGATGACCGGATCGACCAAAAGTTTCCGGCAGAAACCTTGGCGCGGGTTGTGTTGACCACTCCTTCAGGCGAAATAACGTCCACCACCGCCATGCCGCGTGGGGATGTAGGCCGGCCGATGCTTTGGGAGGAACTCGAGAAGAAGTTTCATGGGGTCTGCAGCGGGAAAATGACTGCAGCGCGCGAGGAGGATTTCGACAGGGCGATTGATCATCTCAAATCCGGCGATCCTGTGCCGTTCCTGCAAGAGATTTCGGCCGACCTGTGATTATCGACGCACTCGCTCGGCCGCCGAAGCAGCCCAACCCTTCCCACCAATCGCTCCATTCCAGACCACAACCTTGCCATGGATGATGACATGGCGGACGCGTCCCAGATTAACATGATCGACGATCACGAGATCCGCGCGCCTGCCCTTCTCGATCAGACCGCGATCGCCTGCCAGTTGAGGAAAGGCGCGTGCAACGTTGCCGGTGGCCAAAGCGACAGCTGCAGCCGGTGACATCTGCTTTTTGCGAACAATGCGCTGGATTGCCACGAGGATGCCGTCCCAATGGCCGCCGGCATAGTCCGTCGAAATCGTATCGACGCATCCCGCCTCGATTAGAGCGTCGAAATTCGCCGGATTATTCCGCCAGCGTGTCTGGATGCTGTCGAGCGTCGAAACATCAATGGTGACGCCGCGCTTTCGCAGTTCGCGCGCGAACGATACGGATTCATCCGGCAGAAACATGGGATGGTTCGAGTGACCCGCGACGATGTTTGCGCTCGGGTATTTTTCGGCGACTTCGATCAGGCGTTCGACCGACGGCGCCGAATTATGAAAAATCGCCGGGAAGCCCACACGCGCGGCTTCTCGGGCCACTTCCCCAAAGCCTCTGAGCGCGAGAGCGACGGACGGCATCACGGAGGCAAGAATGACCTGACGGCAGGCTTGCGCGCTGCAGACGTCGGACAGACCAGCTTCGTCGA
>NZ_JBBCAR010000006.1:0-36837 GCF_037203725.1 Agrobacterium sp. CMT1 | reverse complement strand
CAGACAGTTCTCTGGCAAGCTTCCGCGTGTCTTTGTACGCGACCGTCGCCAGCTCCATCTGGGCGGCTATGAGGCCGTCGATGGCATCCTGTGCTGTTCGGGTGCTGTTGCGCAGCCAGCCCAGCGCCTCTTCAACGCCGGTTAGATCGATGTCAACAAACACATCCTTATCAGAAAGCAGGATGTTCGGCGTGATGACGGGAATGAACCCGGACCACAACACCGGCCTGTCGCCCCCAGGAATGTATCGCCCACGGACAACGTAGCTTTCAGCCGGCAGCAGACTTTGCGAGATGAGCATCGAGCCAACCTGCGGCTGGTCGGTTCGGCCTTCGGAGACTTTCTCCAGCGTGGCCTGCAGCCTCACCTCGTATTCGATGCCGATCACGTCATCGAGACGCCCATCGCTGTTGTCCCACGTCAGCCGAATAGCCGGTCGGCGATCCTCTCCGGAGCTATCCTTGACCGTGGCCGGTTCTGCGAACCAGTCGACAATCGGCTGTGGCGTCGGACGAATGACGCCAAGTTGGCCATCAACCGGCGGCTTGAACTCGGTATCGCTGCTCCAATCGTAGTCCGACGGGTCCACCTCAGTGATGTCTATCATCACATCGAGGTTGGCGCGGTCGGCAACACCATCGAGCCGCATCGACTTTGCGATGTAGCCGTTGCGTTCTGACGTCCACGAAAACACCGTTCCCGGTGTTGCGTAGGCCCAGAACTTCGGCGGCAGCACAATCGTGTGCCTTCGGAAGCGTCGGGCCTCTTCAAGCGCCGATTTCATCAGGCGCTGCACCTGTTCCGGATAAGGAACGAAGTTAAGGTCGACATCAGCCATCAGGCGGCGATTGCCGTCAATCGCCTCAAGGTCCGTCCGATAGAGCGGCGGTGCGGTCTTGGCGACCCAGCCATCTGCTGGCGAAGGATAGTTTGCCGAAACCCCGTTGATGGTGTCAGCCAGACCGAGGAATGGCGTGAACTCCTGCTCTTCCGTCGACAGGATATCATCGTCGGTGAAGGCGATAACGGGGGCATCTGGCGCACCGGAGTGCAGATAGTAGACGCCACCGACTTCCGAAATCCTGCCTTGGCACGCTGTCAGCAACGCTTCGAGAGCGGAGGTCAGAGATGCATCGACCTGAATTTCGCCGCCGCTGCGATAGGTGTTAACCCATCCCGTCGATTCCAGCGTGCCAGCGCGATGTTTTTCGATCTGGGCAATCCAGGCTGCGGCAGGCAGGCGTGAAGAGGAAAGGTTCTGCAGGCCATAGAACCACTGACCGTTATAGGTGATGCCGCGCAGTAGATTGTAAATCTGCACTGCCGGCAGGAAATCACCGTCGCCGCCCCATGTCGCTGGATCAGCGAAGCGCTGCGGACCAACGCCGCCTTGCGTGCTGTCACGCGAAACGTCGTAGAGGCGCAGCCCTTCGAGCACGAACTTGAAGGACGGCACGCCCGAAAACATGTTCTTCGAAACGCGCGCCGTGACGATCGCATAAGCAACGCCCCGCCCGATGCGATCCGGGTTCCACCACCTGTTGCCGTTCGAGACCGACGTGAACAGGAAGCTGTCAGCGGTCGTCTGCGTGCCGTCGTAGAACTTGACCCAGAGGCTGTCTGGATACTCGTTGACCGCATAGCCGCGATCAGTCAGACCGCCGAACGTTACGAGCTCGCCGTTGACCCAGACCTCGGCAAGGCCGCGCACAGGCAAATCCGACAGCGCGATGACCTGCGTCAGATAGGCGTTCGGCGTATCGCCGTCCTGCCCCCAGGTATTGACGAACACGAGAGAGCCAGCGGTCGCGGTGCGGCCCATGATGAACGAGCGAGCAACATCGCCGCCGCCCTGCAGTGTGCCGTTGATTGAAAACGTCGGGTCTTTCGGCTGGCCTGCGATCGACTTGGCTAGAAGGCTGAGGCCGACGCCAACAGCGGTCTTCAGGATGAACGAGCCGACAACACCAAGGCCGCCAATGAACGTTGACACCGCCGTGAATACGGAGGCAATCGCCGAGAAAATAGCCATCGATTTTCCTTGGATGCGCGATGCGCGCGGGGCGCGGATGGCGCCGAAGGAACGCCGCTAGAGCGGCTTCATGAAATGTGTTTCGACAGCGCTGTAGCCGCGCCGCTCGTAGAGTCTGGAGACATCATTGGTTGCCAGCGATGCCATACCAGCCGAAACGCATCCGACCGACCGCGCCCACGCCTCGTAGGCATCGAGCATCTTGATGGCGCCTCGGCCTCGCGCTTCTGGCGTTACGAACCAGACCGTTTCCTTGGCAATGCGCCCAGCGCCGAAGAGATGTTCAAACGCGCACGCCATCAGGACGCCTTGCGCGGGCTTGCCAGCAACAAGAACGCAGGACGCTGGCGACGCCAGATGCTGCTGAAACAGCCGATCAGCATAAGCTGCCTGGAATGGAAAGGTAAAACCGGCGGCTTCATGACTTTCGCGCAGGAGCGCCACAACACGGTCGCGGTCCTCAGCAATAGCGAAGCGAACTTCCATCAGAACAAACCTAAAAACTTTTTCCGCTTCTTCGGCTGCGTCGCGACCTTGCCCTTTTCGGAACCCCAGAAGAACTCCCACTCGGAAGAGGTGTCAGCGTCGGTGTAGAATGCATCACCGGCCTGTCGCAGCACCTGCGTCGCGTGACTGCGCGTTGACGGATTGGACCGCGTCATTTCCTGCGTATGGCTGGCGCACACCATCGTCACGCTGCCTTCCTCGTTCTCGGAAGGGGTGTTGATCGTGATGGTATCGACAAAGCCAACAAAGCGGCATTCGGCTGGCGCGACCATCTGGCGGCTGTCCGGATCGAACAGGCCTCGGTAGATCTCTACGCGGGCCTGACGGCAATCATACTGCCGCACCAGCGTCTGCACGTGCTCGCTCACCTGGGACAGGCGAATGTTGACGTTCTGTACTGAAAGGTTGGCAACGAGCGGAATATCATCGATCTGCACCAGCGTGCCGGAGCCATACCAGTCACGCGTGACCGGCAGGCCTGTATCCGGATGCACGATGGCGGCTGACACGTCACCGACGTCAGACCACATGCCATCGGTGACCGGCGCACCAGTCGCTCGATCGCGCGCAACGAACCAGAGGAAGTCGCGCGCCACCAACTGCCGCGCCTCAAGCGCAGCAAGGTTTTCTGCTGAGATGTTTCTCATGATACCCCTTAGCGGGCTTCAATCGCCTGAAACGTGACCGTGCCACGACCAGTGGCCATGTCGGCAGTTGTCGAAATCGAGCCAGGCACGATCGCCATGATGCAGGAAGGCTTGACCAGCGCAGCGGCGACAGGCGCCGTAACGCCCGGCCACAGATGCGGGCGAACCTCAAACTGCGTGGTCACGCCGCCGCCACTGGCCGTCACGGCCTCCATGACCATGTGGAGGTCTTTGTCGCCGATCTGGATGTAATCGCCGACCGAAACCTTGTAGCCAGCGGGCACGCCCGACAGCGAGATTGCCTTGCGGTTACTCGCAATCGTGGCCACCTGCCCCACCCCGGCGAATGCGCTACCGGTTGGCCATCTGCCGTTCGGGTAGGCGACGGGATAGCAACGAGACTTCGGGAATGCGCGGAACGTCTTGAGCCCGTTTTCCAAGCTCGTAAGCCGCGCACGCCAGTAGTCTAGCTCGTTCGGCTTCATTGATCGCGATTGCGCCGTCATCTGCCAGAGTGGTGACCCCATGTCCTTGACGACCGTCTGGCCACCAGCCGTGCGCGACTGTTCTTGCCGCCAAAGCAGATTGAACTCCGTCGACCAGCCTGGGAACTCATCGAAAAACGAAGTTGGGAGCGGGTATGTGATTGTCATTGTGTTTCCGCCTCTTGCGGGACTCGACTCCCGATTGCGTCCATGCTCATTTTCGCGTGCGAAGGCTAAAGGAGTAACGTATGTCAACAGTCAAGTTTGCCATTAACTGGCGAAATGTGTCAGGCGAGATAGTTTCTGACGCAACAGATTTTGCTCAGCCATACATCAACATCGAAGTTGCGAACCCATCGCAGTCGAAATGGGTCCTTGTAAAAGCGCTAGTCGATACAGGGCTGGGCAAGACATCAATTCACAGAAGCATAATATCGTCCCTCGACTGCCCTTTCGAAGGCTCGGTTCGAGTGTCGGGTAGCGCCGGTTGGCAAGACTTCGATACCTACTCCATGCTCTACAAATTTCCTTCAGTCCCAAATGTTTGCGCCACGGGTGTGTTTTCAGCAATGGATGAACCTATTGGCGACGGCCGCATTCTTGGAGCGGTTGGGATGGATATTTTGCGATTAGGTCGTCTGGTTTTAGCTCCCCAGAACGGATTAAGCTTCTTTGAATTGCCTGCAGCCTGAGGACATCAGACTGAATGCGATAGAACTCTTCAGGCACTGGAGACGCGGCCCATGCCTGTCTAATATCAGCCATATCCATCTCCTAAAACCGTCGAGGCGGCACCATTGCCGCCTCACCCCAACTTCACGTTTCGTTTTTGTGCCGACCGAACGGCGGCCTCAACCCGGCTTTGCAGCTCACCCTGCATCTTGGCCAGCGCCTTTTCCTGTCTCGCGACGGCCTCAACAGATGCGCCACGGTTGTCTACGACTGGATTGAAGTTGACGACGACACCGGCAGATTGCGCCGACATCGATCGCAAGCTCGGCACGCTAGGGACCGAAATCCCGACTGGGCCGCCGTTGGCGTAGCCTTTGCGGAGCGCTTCAACTGCCCCTACTCCACCGGCCCGCGCCACATCGGCTTGCGACCACACGACCTCGCCTTTGTGCACGATGCCAGCAGGCTGGTATTTGCCGCCCGGACCAGTGAAGCCGCCCTCTGAGAAGAGGCCACCTGACAGCCCGGCGTACCGAGATGCCCCACCGCCAAAAAGACTGAACAGGCCGCTCAATAAACGGCCACTGCCGCCAGCCGCACTGTTGACCTTGAAGATGCTATTGAGCACATCGTCCAGGAGGGCATCCGCAATGCGGCTAAGCGCACCAGCGAATGCATCCGCGGCACTCTCACCATGGATCAAATCGTCGATGAAACCGCGCGTTGCGTCTCTCGCGACGTTGTTCCACTCATTCAGCTTCTGCTGTTCCTCTTGCGCTTTCCTAAGCGCCTCGGATTGCCGAGCATATGCAGCAGATTCCTGCTCGATTGCAGCAATCTTGTCGGGCGACAGCGTGATGCTTTCGAGGTCTTTTTCGCCCTTCTTGCGCGCCTCTTCGCGAAGGTCGGCCAGCGCCTTCTGCTCCAGGTCTAGCGCTGTACGGCGCTTCACTTGAGCCTCATTGGACAAGCCAATAAGGCTCATTTCCTGACGCAACGCCTCAGTCCTATCTCGGACAGCCTGAAGGTCTTCCGCAAAGCGGTCGGATGCGGTCTTTTTGGGAGCCCTTGCGCGTTTCGGCGTACCGAAACCTCTATTTTTGTCTGTGTCCAGATCGGACGGGCGGCGTTCTGGTGTGGGGCCGCTATCCGGTAGTGGAAACTGCGTTCCTTGGATTGTGGCATCAGCGCCGAATTGGGAATCTTGCTGGCCTGCTCCGCGCCACGTCCTCGGATCATTGATCCTGGAGGTCGCAACAGATGTGACTTCATTGACCTTTTGGACGCTATCCGCGGCAGTCAGCGCTGCCGCCGACAGTGTGGAGAAGTATTTGGCGAACTCAGCGAGCGCGGGGATGCCGGTGCTGTTGATCGCCGCACTTAGAGCGGCCTGCACACGGTCGACATCTTCAGTCTGCGCCTTGCCTTCTTCAGCAGCCTTCGCGAAGTCATTGAAAGCTGACTGGAGGTTCTTGATAACGTCAGCTTCTTCACCTGCAGACTGAAGTTGCGAAACCAGATCGGCAATGGTGGCGCGCGTACTTTCGACCTCTTTGCGGACGTCAGCGAGCGTGTTGGTATTTACAATGTCGGCGCCCTTGGTGAGGTCGGCATTGTCTTGCGCCCGTTTCAGCTGGTCGGCGTAGTCGCGTAAAGCGGGAACGGCATCGCCCCAGCGTTCGGCGACGGCAGCAATTAGCGCAGCTTGCTCTTTGAGCACTTCGGCTGACTTATCGCCTTCGCTCATAATCGTCGAAAAATACTGAAATGCCGCTGTGCCTGCGGCGATGATGCCAATCGTTACCAGCGACAACGGAGAAATAACCGACGCGAAAGCTGCCGCGAGACCTTGGCCGACGCCCTGCCCGCTATCTTTAATTTGCTGCAGGACGGCCGAAAGCTGGGTGCCCTGCTGCAGGGCGATCTGGATGGGAGACATCCCCATCGCTGCGGTCACGCCGATGTCCTGGAACTGAGCGGCAATGTTTGCGGTATTGAAGCTGTTGCCGCTGCTCGTCGTGACCGTAGCCTTCAGAGCGGCATTGCGACCCTTGATGGCCGCGGTGGACGCAAGCGCCGCCTGTCGCTCTCTCTGGATCGCAGACGCCATCTCGTTGGCAGAAATTGCGCCAGCGGCATGGGCCTGCCTAATTTCGGCGACCGCGTTCTTATAATTCGAAATTGTTGCGAACAACGGGCTGTATTTGGCGCGGAGGCGATCAAGCTCTTTCTGCTGATCAGCGAGAACCCCGTTCCATTCTTTTGCTGCTGTCGTACCGATGCCCACCATGCTATTGATGCGATCCTGCATCGAGGTGGTGAGCGAGTTGTTGATCGACTTACCGGTAGCGGCAAAACGTTTCTCAATGCCGCTGGATGCTGCGCCTACGTCCGACACCAGCCGATTTAGCGCACGCTTTACGGTTGCAAGGTCGGTGCTGATTGAGATAATCAGATCATCACTGTTGTTGCCGGCCAAGTCGGTGTCCTAACGTGAAAAAGCCCGCCAATGGCGAGCCGAGAAGGATGGATATGCCCAAGTGCAAACGATGCGGGACGGACTATTATCTGGGCGGGAAGGACGGCCACTGCGTTGACTGTGAAGAAGCGGTCGCGAAAAGCGACGGCGACGCCAAAAAGCAGTCGATCATCATGACGACTTCGATTGACGTGCCCAACCGTGAAGTAGATTGCGTCATATCGATCGTCGCGTCCGAAGCTGCCCTCGGCATGAACATTTTCAAAGACGTGGCCAACAATTGGCGCGATTTCGTTGGTGGTCGGGCAAATTCATCTCAAGCCTCCCTCAAGGAGGCACGTCTCGCGTGTTTGGACGGACTCAGGTCAGAAGCTCACGCGCTCGGAGCTGATGCGGTGATCTCCGTCGACCTCGATTACAACCAACTTGCTACGGGCGGCACCGGTGGCATCCTTTTCGTCGCCGCCACGGGTACAGCGGTCAAGCTGAAGCCAGCCTAACCACCGTACTTCTTGATCAATTCATCCATCTCTTCGTCAGACGGTGGCGCCACGGACTTTTTGGCTCCGTTCGCTTCGGCCTTGCCCTTCACCGCAAGGGTGAACTCGGTCAAGCTAGACGCCCAGAATATTACTGGGGTCCAGCCGAGGCCGCCGAATGCGATCTTTTGCCAGTCGCGCCAAGGGAATGGTTCTTCTACGCCGCCTTTAGAGCGGCTTCCCCGTTTCCCTCGTCTTCCTCATCGAAATGATGAGACAGCGCCTCGGAAATCGCCTTGGCAACAGCGCCGAAGTGCTTGAGCTTCAGCGCACCAATTGCCGCGACTTTGTCGCCGCGCACGGTAAGCAGATCGAGTGCGGCCACAGTAGCGGCCGGCTCGACGCCTGAAAGGCGAAGAAACAGATCGGACATGCTCTTGCAGGAAAGGCGCGAAGACACAGCGGCAAGACCGCCCATCTCGGCAACGATAACCAGCGGCACCTTGCCAACGAACAGGCCGACTTCGCCCCGCGCGCCATTCACTTCAAGCGGGAACGGCTTTTCAGCATCAGCCAAATTACACCTCCGCAACGAACGTCAGAACGCCGGCAGCAACGAACGTGGCCGTGAATTCCATGTTGCCCTCCATCTCGCCGCTGAACTCGAATTCAGAAACGAACCAAGGGCCGGTGTAAGTACCCAGGCCAGGAACGATCACCTTGGCATTGAATTTGGTCGCGTCGTTGACGTGCGTCATGAACGCGGTGTTCGAAGCGCTCTTAACGAACTTGCCGGAACCAGAGAACGTGCGGTTCTTGATGCCCGGCTCTGCTGTTTTCTGCGGCGTATTCTCTGGATTGACGCAGTCCGTGATGGTCGTGTCGACCTCATTGGCGGACATATTGAAACTGCGGGTCGTGAGACCGCACAGGTTAGAAAAGACTTCAGGAGTTTCGCCGTCACCGATCTGGATGAGCAGCGTACGACCAATCTGTTGACCGTCGGCCATTTGTAAACCTCAAAAAGTAGGGGTTGGTGGCCAATCAGGCCGGTGTCTCGACGCGCGCGACAAACTCGACGACACCGTGGGTCGTGACTTCGTCCGGGTCTTTGAAATGACGGGTGTCTTGCCGCGTGATCGATATCAATCGATGTGAGGCCAGCACTAATGGCGCTTCATCCAGAGCCTCGACGACCTCGTGAATGATTTCCTTTAGCTCCTTGAAGCCTCCGGAGTATTGCGACCAAACGTGGATCGTCACGTAGATGAGGTTCGACTTTAAACAGCCGACATCATCCCTGATGACTTGGCTTTCGCCGTATTCAACGTATGGGAACGGTGCGTTGGTCGGCGGTCTGTCATAAATTCTTTGGGCCACCTTCGCCGTCAGACCTGCTCGCGCCTTCAGTCGAGTGACGATGGCACCCTGGAGTTCTAGATCTGGGCTAGCCATTACTTTTTCATGGCCTCCCTTACGCCACGCCAGACGGCGTCGTTGATGCGCTTCTTCGCTTTGGCCCTAAATGCTCGCCACGTCGGGAAAATATGCGGTTGCGCCCGCGTGCCAGGATGCATCTTTGCGCCGGCCGCCTGCTTCTTGCCGGCAACCGTACCGCCACCCTTCGCAACGTTATGCGGCCGTGTGCCGAACTCCAAAAAATGCCAAATCCAAGCGGCGAAAACGCCAGTCGCATCCGGATCCTTGCTGGCCGATGCACCGACAAGCGCTTTCGCAGTCGGTCTGTCAGAAATCTTGGCGCCCTGTATGGAGGCAGCGTAGTCGCCGGCCGTTGCGCTGTTGCTTATCGGCGCTCGGTCGGAGATTTTATCGGCGGCTTCGGTAGCGATCTGTAGCTTCGCTTCGGCGGCGTACTTGTTGGCGAGCGGAGCGACCTGATTCAGCTTCTTCGTCAGCGCTTCGCGGCCTAAGACTTTTGCCTTGATCACGACGCCTCCCCCTGCACCACAAGCAGCTCGATCCACTGGTTGCGTTCGTCGATGTTGACCGCAGCCTTGATTGCGTAGACGACGCCAGATCGCTTATTTCGCGCCCGCCATGCTGGCGTGATGGTGCGTGTGCGCACGTTGCTGCGAACAGTCATGGTGTAGGGCTGCAAGCCTTGCAGGCGGCTAGCGATGACAGTTTCGTTGCCGACGCGCGGTTCAAGGCGGGCTGGCTCCACGAATTGCTCAGCGAAGCCGACCACAACACCGCCATACCCATCATCGCCCTCGACCTCGGCCTCAAAGCCGATGCGCTCACTCAGCGAGCCTGCGCCCGCCCTCTTGCGTTTTGGCATTCGGTCGATCCTCGGTGGGTTCGGCAGCCTTAGCCGCTATTGCAGCCGCAGCGCACTTGCGCGTGACGTTGTAGAGGCCGACCGGATACGCGACGGTGAAGCCTGGCTGACGCCAATCGAACGGTTCATGGAAGCGGAGCCACATAGTCATCTGCCACTGTTCGCCAGACACGCCACGGTGCCAAAAGCATCCGCACTGCGCGTGGAAGGACTGCGTCACCTGTTGCCTTCGGGTCAGGCTCTCGCACCTCGTAGAGATCGCCGGTCACGAGAAGGATCGCCGACACGATTGCAGGGGTTGCAGCTATTCCGTCGGCGACCGTGGGCGTTTCGCCTGCAGCTACGACTTCGCGATCAAGATGCTGCGTAACGATGCTTTCAGCGGCGTCGCGATAGAGGCCGATCTCCGTATCTTCATCATCATGAAAGACACGGAGATGCTTCTTTAGGGTTTCGAGATCGACGATTGGCATATCAGGCCGCCACTACTGCGGTAGTAGGCGCGCTTGTGACGGGCACGCTGCCCTTGTCATTG
This sequence comes from Agrobacterium sp. CMT1, assembly GCF_037203725.1. NCBI lineage: Bacteria > Pseudomonadati > Pseudomonadota > Alphaproteobacteria > Hyphomicrobiales > Rhizobiaceae > Agrobacterium > Agrobacterium sp. CMT1. The sequence goes on along the minus strand of NZ_JBBCAR010000006.1, from coordinate 26,699 downwards.
GTGGCCGTGACGCGAACCGTGATGGCCTTACCAACGTCGCCGGCGACCGGCACATAGGTAGCCGCAGTGGCGCCAGAAATCGCGACGCCAGCAGCAAACCACTGCCGCGCGTAAGTCGGCGAGCCGGACCATGTGCCGGTTGTCGACGTCAGCGTCTGGCCAACCTGTGCGGTGCCTGTGATGGCAGGTGCAACAGAATTCACCGGTGAGCCGATACCGTTGACGATACCAGCGCCGATATAGGACGCGACCTTGCGCTTACGAAGCTTCGTTGACAGCATCGGGTTTGTCCTTCTTCTTCGTCGAACGAGCAGAGGAGATCACCGGCTTATCAGCGGCATCATCCGCGGCGTCGTCTTCTGCAGAGGTTTCAACCTTTGCCTCGCCGATGATGTCGATAAGACCCTGCGCCTCGAGCTGCTTCGCCTCGCCTGCCTCGACCTTGAACGGATCGCTCTTTTTGGTCTTCAGTTCTTTGCCAACAGCAAAAGTGCGTTTGGCCTTCACTTCCAGAAAATCGGTCATGTTCACTCCCTTTCAAGGAAGGGGAGCCGAAGCTCCCCTAGGTCAATTAGGCGCCTTCGACATCGCCGGTCACAAAGGACTCGGGGCGATAGACTGCGAACGCCAGGCGCTCTTCGGCGCGGATGGTGAACATGTTCTTCTCGAAGTCGTCGACGTTCTCGCTGGAAAGCAGAACTTCGATTTCCATGCGGTCGAAGATCTGGGCTGCGAAGCTGAACGCGCCGGTGAGGAACTCGCCCGCGGCCATGGCCTGCGTCGAAACGACCGGCAGGTTCCAGAGCGTCGGAGTGAGCGAGCCCTGCGGATTGCCGATGATGTAGTTGCCGCCGGCATCCTTGGTCAGTTCGATCTTCGCCCAGTCGATCGGGTTCAGAACGAACGCGGTTGCCGGATACTCAGCGAGCACGACCTGGAGAACAGCCAGACGGAGACGGTCGATGCCCGTTTCGTCAGCGGCAGCGAACGCCGGATTGAACGCGGTAGCCTGCGGAACCAGGCCGTGGATGTTCTGGCCGGTGCCAGAGCCATTCAGCAGCTGATTTTCTTCGGCGAAGCGCAGACCGTAACGAGCGCGGCCGTCGATGTAGGAGCGAAGCGCGGGCGCGTCGTCTAGGATCTGGCGAGAGGCCTTGAACAGGTGCGCGATCGTGCGAACCGGCGCGGACGTCATATCGAACGTCAGATCCGAATAAGGCTTTGCAGTCGTTTCAGCGACCGGCGCAGCATTGTTCGTGTAACCCGTTTCCTTGACGTACTCGATCGAGCTCGAAGCAGTCTGACCAGGCAGAACGAGATCGCGGATCGTCAGCTGACGCTCAGGCAGACCAAAGATCCCAGGAACGCGAGCGCCGGGGACCAGAGACGTACCCTGAGAGCGGCCGGCGCCGACAGTGGTATTGGCAGAGGTGATTGCAGCACGGTCAGCCTTTACGCGGATTGAGCCGCGCGATGCACCGGTGAGCATACCGGCCTTGAACTCCGCAGAATCGATCACGAGGTCGCCGAGCGACTTCTGCTCGTTTTCGCCGATTTCGTTTTCTCGGGCGGCGCGCTTCTCAAGGTCGCCGAGGCGGGTCGTAACGTCGCCGAGCTCAGACAGAGCCTTGTCGGTCTTTCCCTTCAGCTCAGCGGAAACGTCTGCGCCTGCACGAACCTTTTCGGTCAGGTCCGAACCGAGATTCTGCACCTGTTCCTTGATGGACGCAAGCGAAGTACCGAGCTCGCCGATCTTATCGGCAAGTTGATTATCAGCCATGAGTGGCTCCTTTATCGAATGAGTGGTGATTTTGCTTCGGCGATTAGCCGGTCAATGGCTGCCAAAGCAGCAGCATCCGCATCGACGTCAGGAGCCCCCTGACCATCCTTGAGGTAGAGCCGAGCGGCCCGCTCCGCCTCAGAGCCCGACAACCCCATCAGTCCCCTGATGCCGTTCTCGAACTCGCGTTTTGTAATTTGCTCGCCGGCGGACATCTTCGCGACCAGCGTTTCTGCGGCCTCAGCCTTCGCGGCGTTAGCGGCCTTGATGCGCCTCACCGGAGCAGGCTCCACCTCGGCGCCGTAACGCGCCAAAGTCTCGTCAAGCGTCGCAATGCGGTCGACCATGCCGCGGTCCATCAGCGCTTCGGCGTAGAAAACTCGGCCTTGGCCATAATTGTCTTCGACCTTACTGACAGTCACGCCTCGCCCTTCGGCGACGGCTGCGACGAAGCGATTGTACGAGCGGTTAATACCGTCCTGCACATGCGCCAGCGCTTCCTTGCCGAGCGGTTCGGTCTCGTTGCCTTCGACCTTGTGTTTGCCAGCTGAAATGTACGTGCGTTTGATGCCACGCTGCTCAAGGGCAGCCGACAGATCATCGTGGGCAGTGTAAACTCCGATCGAACCAGCGCGGCCGGAAGGCGTGACGACGATTTCGTCCGTCGACGCCGCAATCCAGTAAGCCGCACTTGCGGCCAAGCTGTTAACCTGCGCAATGATCGGCTTTTCGCCACCACGTAGCTTGCGGATTTCCGTTGCGAGCTCGTCGGTGCCTGGGACCGTCCCGCCTGGGCTGTCGATGTCGAGCACGACAGCCTTGATATCCTCGTTCGAAAGCGCTTTGTGCAGCGCTCTCTTGATGCCGGCATAGGAAGTGCCGCCGCTCATCGCGGAAAACAGGTCCATTTTATCGGCCAGAACCCCATAAACCGGGATTACGGCGACGCTGCCGCTGGTTTCAGCAATTTCCTTGGCGCGCGCGTCGTCGATTGATGCCGCGAACTCGGACGAAAACAGCTTCTCACCTTCGGCCCGCGCCACCAAAACATCAGCCAAAACGCCCAGTTTTTCGCGCTGAATAGCCCAAGGTTCGGCCAGAAAGGCCGAAATCAGGTGTTCAAACTTCATGATTTTCCCTTATGCAGCGCGCGCTGCTGGCGTTGGCGCCGGTGTTTCGGTCTTGCCGAGCGTATCGAGGCGCGTCATCGTGCCATTCACGATGGCCTTGTTGCCGCCGTCCACTGGAGCCTTATCTTCGTAAGAGCGAGCCTCATCGACGAGGTAGATGCCGTTCGTGACCATCTTCGACAGGAATTCTGCTCGCGCCGTGCTGTCGCCGCGCAAGAGTTCTTCCATGTTGAACTTCACCTTCGTGGTCTTCCTGGTCTTTGCGTCCAGCAGGTCACGATAGATTGCCGCCTCGATGCGCTTGAGCATCGGCCGCATGCAGGTCTTGGTGAATTGGAGGATCAGCTGCTCGATGCCGCTGCCCCAGGTGGTGGTACCGTTGGCGGCGTGCCCGATCATAACGGGCGGCACACCGAAGATGCGGCAGATCTGCTCGACGCTGTACTGCCTCGCCTCAAGGAACTGAGCGTCCTTGGGGTTGATCGACATTGGATACGGCTTAAAGCCGGCCTCCAGTACCGTCACCCCGCCAGCCTTCTCGGCGCCGGCGAACTGCGTCAGCGTGTCGGATATCTGCTTGCGCTGCTCAGGCTTCAGGATTTGATCCGAGCTGACAATGAGCGACGAAAGCAGGCCGTTCTTGAACATCCGGCCAGCGACCTTCTCGCCCGCCAATGCGCTGCCGACTGTATTGCGCACAACGGCAATCGGCGACATGCCGCGATCACAGCCCGGCAGTCGGACGCCGCGGACATGAAACATCTTGCCTTCGGGCACTCGGCGCTTTTTGCCGTCTTCCGTCACCTCGTAGTAGCGCGTGTTCCGGCCGTCTTTCGACCGGCACACATCGACGCTCAAGGGGTGAAGAGGGTTGAGCGCCACCAGGCGCTCGCCGTTCATCTTCTTTTCGGCGAAAAAGTTGCCGTCCAACAGCAAGCACATCGCCGCCATCGACCAGAACTCTGGCGCCGTGTCGTCCATGTTCGGCATGTCGTGCAGAAGCTCGTAAAGCGGAGCGTTCTTATCGACCGTCACGCCGTCCTCGCCGTAAACGACGCAAGGAAGCGTGCCCGCCGCGTTCTGCACGAGGTTGACGCATGCCCAAACCGCATCAAGCGACAGGGCACTCTCAATTGTGACCGTTTCCCCGGACGTGGTGCCGAGGCCAAAGAAGCCTCGCCAGAACTCGCCGTCGGTGAGCTTGATAGGCCTTCCGACCCATCTCTCAAAAAAGCCCATCAGGCCTCACCACTAGGTTGCCCGTCACCAGGTGACAGAGATGATATTGTTGACGAAGTCGTCCAGGTTGCCGCTGTCGCCGCCCTCGTAGGTTCCGGCCATCGCCGTTGCCATTGCCAAGGCGACTGCGCCATCGATGCGGCGTTCGCGATTGTGTTTGACGAGCTTTCGATTGCCGGCAGAATCTGCCTTCACGGTGGCATTCATCATGCACATCGTCAGCACAGGATGGTCGCCGTGGGCGAGGTTACCGTTCAGGATGATGCTCTCGAGTTCGCGCAGAGCCGGAGACATCGACTGAAACCCTTGCCCAAAAGGCTGGAAAACAGCATCATCGCCCTCAAGCTGATCGTCCGTGAAGCCGGCCTTCTGCAGCCATGGCTTCAGGTGCCTGAAATTCCATCGGTCGAAAGCGATCTTGCGGATATCCATCTCTTCGAACCGGTCGCGCAGGTAATGCGCAACAAACTCGTAGTCGACGGTTCTGCCTGGAGCGGCTTCGAGATGTCCATCCTTATGCCAGACATCGTAAGGCACGCGGTCGGCCTTTGCCTTCGCGCGTATCCCGTCGCCCGGCAGCCAGAACGTCGGCTTCACGTGCCAGATGGTCTTTCGGTCCTGCTCTTTTGGCGCCATGAGCACGAGAGCAGTCAGGTCGCTCACCTCAGAAAGGTCGAGCCCACCAAAGACAGGGAGACCATCAAAGTCCACAACTCGAGCGTTACACGCTCGCCAAATAGCCGGCGACACAAACGGAGCATTGGCATCGATCCTTTGATTGAGATGGAGCCAGCGAAAGCTGGCCTCCTCGGTCGGCATACGTGCCGCGCGCTCCGCGTCGTCGCGAACCGATGAAACGGACTTGAACTTACCAAGCGCAGGGTTCGCGGCCTTCCACGCTTCCTCGTCGAGGACGTCGCAATCAGCCGGAGCCGTGTAGAGGTGCGAAACCGTTCGTGGTGCTTTTGATGTCTCGGCATCGTCCAGCCATCGCGAAAAGAGGTCGCCGTCAGTCGCTGCCTGCGTCGAGATAGCGAAGATCATCGCCTTGTCGCCGTAAGCGCCTTGCGACGTCACGATCGCTTCAACGAAGTCGTCGTGCGGGCCTTTGATCTGACCAACCTCGTCGAGGATGGCAACCAGTGGCGAACCACCGTGTGCGCTCTTTGCTTCCGCCGAGCTGGCGCGGTAGACGACGTTCTTGCGAAGGCCGACAATCATCTTGCCGGATGGGACGATGCGATACAGCCCTTTCAGGCGCGGCGACATCATCAGCATCTTGCTGGCGTAGTTGAAGACTTCAGCAGCTTGGTCGCGAGAACGCGCGCCCGACATGATGCGGCTGTTCGGAAACGCCTCAGGGCCAATTACGTGGCCAAGCAAGAGGCAGGCGATAGTGGCCGTCTTGGAGTTCTTACGTGCGATCGACAGATAGGCTCGCGACGTGCCGTTCGGGTTGTCGTAAACGGACAGGATGAAGGCCACCTGGAAGTCCAGCAGTCTAATCGGCTGCCCGACCAGCGCACCCTCTGGTACGACCAAATACTCTTCGATAAAGCGGCACATCTTCTCGCCGCGGGTGAGCTCCGACGTCGGCAGTCCGCGCCAGTCGCGCAGAACCGGGATCGGGCCGCACTTGATGGCGCCGACCACGGCCTCAGAAAGCATTCACAACCTCAATCAGGCTAGGAGTTCGTCGTCCACGCTCGCGCCGGCCTCAATCTCCTTGGCTTGGTCGCGCCGCTTGGCTGCGTCCCTCGCCTCGCCCTGTACGGCGCGCGCATGCAGCGCCAGCGATCGGCGGAACGAAAGAATGGAAGAAGCATGCATCTGGACCACGGACTTGCGGGGGTTCGCGACCGGAGTGCCTTTTTCGGTGACGGCGACCGAACCCTCTGTGCGGAGCATGTCCTGCTCCCTCACAAGGTCGGCCATCGTGCGAGCAAGCATCGCGGCAATCTCAAGCTGGTGCGCCGACCAATCGGCGCGGGCGTACTCAGCGATGACGTTCTTGAAAAACGGGATGTCACCGTCGTCGAGCGGCACGTTTTCCGGAAACTGGATCTCCTCAGATGCCGCCGAAGCGATCCTTATGGCCTCGTCAACGCTGTCGACGCGGCTTTTCTTCTCAGACATGCGGAATCCCCTCGCGCACGCGCGCTTGCGCACGCGCTAGGCAAAAATCTGTGTTTGCATTTGAATTGCGTTACCCCACCGGTCCTGCGGCGGGCGGTCGGCGACTTTCGAGGCACCCCCTACCCACCAACCTCGACCGGATATCCGTCAACGCCGATGACCACGGCCTGCTGGCCTCGCTCGATGCGAGCCTTCAGCTTGTCGTGGCATGGAGCGCAAAGTGATTGGAGGTTCGATGGGTCGTAGAACAAAGCCTCGTCGCCCTTGTGCGGCTTGACGTGGTCACACGTCGTTGCCTCGGTGACATCCTCAATGGCTAGGCAGAACCGGCACAAGGGCTCGGCTGCAAGCTGCGCCTCACGTAGACGCCGCCATCGCGCAGTCTTGTAGAGGCGACGGTAGAGAGCGGCCTCGGTTGAGCGGCCGTAGGGTTTGGGCATTGCTCTACACCCTTATGACGTGCAATGTTCAATGCTGGGTGTACATTGAGCTGGGGCAAGCAAGATGGGTGGCTTTACAGAAGAAGAGATTGCAGCAGAACTTCGTCGGCGCAGTAACGAAATGGCTAAGATCGAAATCGACCGGGCCAATAAAGCGCGCCAGGATGAATTAAACCGGTGCGACACCGTATGCTTGATGTGCTGCACGCCGGTTGTGTCATATCTAACCACTGACCCAGAGAACCCTCTGTGCGACGTATGCCTTGGTGACCAGCCACGTTGATTGTAGCTAAGCAGACCAGAAAGCAAAAGCGGCCCGCTCAACCAACCAAGGGAACGGGCCGCACGATCACCATGCAAGCGGAGGAGAACGCGCATGGGATTGGTTGCGGAGGTGAGATTCGAACTCACGGCCTTCAGGTTATGAGCCTGACGAGCTACCAGACTGCTCTACTCCACGATAAAGGATCCCGACCAGCAACCACGCGTCCGTGGTGCACACCTGTCAATTCAGGGCCAAGCTTGCAAGCAGAGGATTGGGTCGGCCATTTGGATAGTTACCCGCTGCGTTCAGCGGCTGCACCGAATGCAGCATGACGGCGGGGCGACCTCAGTCGCGTCTCAGTGGGGATAGGTGTTTGCCTATCCCCTTCATAAGAGTACGCAACAGCACGCCACAAAAAGGCACATGCTATGCAGTTTTTTTGTGCTTTTCCGTCAGCGACAAAATTTCTGCTAGTTCGAGAAGGGCTGCCTTACCTGCCCTGTCTGCGTAACCTTCACTGTATCCGAGACGCAAGCCGATCGACTTCAGTGTTCCTGAAGCCGCCACTTCCTCGATGACCGAAGCCGCACTGCTTTTTCGATCCTCTGGCGCATCCCACATGATCGCCCCTTCCGAAGAGTTCCCTGACGGGCTTGATACGCCGCCGAGAAATCCTGCGCCGTCCGCAGGCACTAGAGGCCCAAAGGCAATCGGCACAGGTATGTCTTTGGCTTGCTTGGTTCCATCGACGCCAAGCGAAGTGAGAAGCGCACGTGCTGCCTCAACGCCTGGAAGAGGATCGTACATTGATGCTATGGCCGGCTCTTTCGATATCGACCGGTGCAGGTGGTCTGCTTCGAATGGCGATTTGGTCGTCGGCTTGGTTTCCAGGTAAAACGAAATCTTGCGGGTCTTCTGCGACTTGTCCTCCGTGCTCCTCGGTCGATCAGTCGGCTTGAGCTTTTTGCCCTTCTTCGTGACACCCCACTCCGTCAGCAAACCGTCTCGAAATTTCAGCCTGCCAAGCGTTACGTGGCACGATCTACCGTGGCGTTCGTAGGTCTGGGGTACTGATTTACCATCATCGTCTTGACTGGCGGCAATCAGTTCGCCGACCGTGGGGCGGATCTCTTGTCGTGTAGGTTCGACATCCATGAACCAGTTCGCGGCCTGCCTTGGCAAGGCTCCAGCAACAGCCGGCGCTAGATCTGGATGATTGTCCCAAAGCCACCGTAAAGCGGGCAGCGTTCCTCGGTACCTTGGGGGTGGTTCTTTTTTCGGCTTGTTGTCGTTCGCGGCCAAGCGGGTTTGGGATTTTGGTGCTGGCGTTTCATTCGACAACGCAAAAAGCTGCTCTGCAAGTGATCCATGTCTGGCCATATCGTCTCCCCTGTGGTGTTACTGCTGCTGCGCTTACGTTGGGTGATTGTCGTTGTCGGCCAGCCATCCTTTGACCAGCGCTATGGCTTTGCTGGCCGCTTCTGCTGTGGACGTGAACCGCACCACCTCGACCGGATGGCCGAGCCGCGCCAGAGACGCATGCCGCTCGACCTGCGCCTGAGACAGCCGACCTTTGCCGACCTTGTTCTCGATCATCCGCAGCCGGCCGCCCTTGAGATAAATCCGCAGGTCAGCTTCGCCCGGCGTCATTCCGGTTGCGATCGCGTCCGCTTGGGCACGTGGCCCGCGCTTCGCGCTGTTCATGTCGCCAGCAAGCAGGAACTGGCGCCCGTACTCCGGCAGCGACCGCAGGGCGCGAACCTGGGCCGCCTGCCCCTCGCTTTCCTTGATGGGTGCGTCTGCGACGGTGACTGTGCCTTTGGGCGAAGTACCGTGACGTACGCACCCCAATCAAGGTACCTGACTTTGTCAAGTTCAGTCTGCAAACTGTCGGTAGTGCTTTTGGCAGTGGCCGGACGAACTTTTGCCTTCTGCAGATCCGCGGCAAGCGTGTCACGTTCCTGCTTAAGCCGTGAAATTTGGTCAGAATGTTCTATAAGCTGTTGAGTTAGCACTGAAATTTTTTCTTGAGATCTCGATATCTCAGCGGTTGTGCTAGCGCCTAGGTTCAGCAACTCTCTTTTTGCTACGCGTAGATCCTCGCTTGTTTCATTAAGTTTTGCTGCCAAATCTGACAGATCTTTTTTTGCATCAAGTATTCTTGCAGCACTGTCACTTTCTTTAGTGCTATTGCGAAGCTCGCTCAGAAAATATCCCGAGCTGAAACCTGCAGCCAAAAGGAACGATGTCGCAGTCAATACTGCGCCGTAACCAAACCTGCGGCCGAACCGAAAAAACGTTTCCGCTTTCGTTCCAAGCTCGTTGATGGACATCTCAACCTCGAGTTCACTACTACTTTCGATCCTGTTATACTATAAGCGCAAGGTTAAAAAGGCACGTCATCGTCCATCAACACCCGCCAATCCTCTTCTTCCCGTGTGTTGTCATTGGCCGGCGACACGCGATTATCGTTGGCCGCGCCAACCACGTGGCCGACAACATCCCAATACTTTTGGCGCGGCTTCACCGTAATCTCCACAGTGTCGGCCAGTTCTGACTGCCGCTCGATCCATTCCATGACGGTGCGCGGAAATGGCATCTTGCCGCCATGCGCGCGCCAGTAGCGGTCGGCCTTCGACTTCGGGAACCCGCTATGTTGCGGGCAAACCCACTCGTTGATCGCCGTCATGCCGACCATGTAGCTGACCTTCACCGACGGCGGCTTATCGCCCTTCCCTTCGTGGTAGTAGAAGCTGCGCGATGTGACGGTGCGGGGTTCTGGTGCCTGGGTTGAGATGATTGGCGCATCGGTGGGCTTTGATTGCAGCTTTGGTGTCTCGTCGAACACGAACTCATGGCCACAGCACCAGCAGACGCGGATTGACGCGTGAAGTTGCTCCTCGCACTGAGGGCAGACCTTAATCGGTGCCGTGCCGTCACCCTTCGATGGCTTCGTTGGAACAATCATGTCCACAGGACCGTGCTCTCCAACGTTCCCCGCAAAGTCCATGTATCGGCAGTTTGGTTTATCGCCACCGAATATTGCTGCGCGACGTTCTTCTGCACTTGCCGCTTCCGGATCGAACCCCCGAGGATAGATTACGCGCGTGCCCCGGCCTACACGCTGCACATAGCGGCTTGCAGACTTGGTTTTGGCCGCGTCAACGATGAGGTCAATGCGAGGCACGTTGGTGCCTGTCGACATCACATTGTCGTTGCATATGCCCCAGATTTCGCCGCGCTTGTATGCCTCTATGATCTTTCGACGCTCTCCTTTAGGCGTCGTTCCCATAATGATCTCACAGGATCGGCCGGCGTCGCGAATGATGTCGCGCATGTTCGTTGCGTGCTTTTCGCCCGCGCAGAAAAACAGAGCGGTTTTTCGATGAGGCTCTGTGTCAAAAACCTCCTCGACAATACGTTTGTTGAGCCAGTCTTGATCGACCGCCTTCTGCAACGCGCCCTTCGCGAGGTCATTCCCGCGCAATGGAACGCCAGATGTGTCCTGCTTCGTCGACGTCGGCTTCGAAGTAATCGGCGTCAGATAGCCATCATCGATCCCCTCACGAATGCCGTAGCTATAAACCGTGCGGTCGAATAGCCTGTCGTCGCCCTCGTCCAACCGGCCGCTATCGAGGCGGTATAGCGTGGCGGACAAGCCGACAATTTTCATGTCTGGATTGATGGCCAGAAGCGCCTGGATAAAGATGCGGTACATCGTGTTCTCGTCATCGGGCACAAGATGCACCTCGTCGATCGCCAAAACGTCGACGTGCCCAATTTCGTTGGCCTTGTTCCAGACGGTTTGCAGCTGGGCAAAGAGTATTTGTGCGCGCGAGTCGCGGCGCCCTAAGGCAGCAGCGTAAAGGCCAACCGGAGCGAATGGCGCGAGGCCAATCATCTCCTTGAAGTTGGACTCGACCAACTCCTGAACGTGCACGACGTTTAGAAGGCGCATGTCAGGCCAGCCGGTAATCATTTCATGAAACAGCGTGGCGAGCGTCATGCTTTTGCCTGTGCCGGTCGCCATATCGATCAGTGGATGTCCAGCCTCTTCGCGCCAGTAATCGAACGTCGCGTCGACAGCCTCGCGCTGATAGTAGCGTAATGCCATCAAGCCGCCTCCCGCAGCAGCCCAAGCACCCTCGCCCGCTCCTTGATGACGATTTGGCGAACGCGCTCTTTGGTGAGGCCGTGGTTATTGCCGATGGCCTCCAGCGTCTCACCCATCGCCCTTCGCATCAGCATCGCGCCATTGCGTCCTTCCAGCAGCGAAACAACGCGAGACAGGTCCGTGCCATCCTCCTGATGCGGATCAGTGGAACCCGGTAGTTCCTCAAACGCCGAGAGACTGCAGACCTCAGCGGACCGCGACTTGGTGGAATTTGTGCGAACGAACTCCTGCGCCGTACCCCGAACGCAGAGGACGGCCCACGTCCAGAAGGTCTCAAGGCGGCATTCGCGATGACGGCGCAACATGACGACCATCGCCGACTGAAACAGCTCGTCGGCCGCGTCTTCGTTCTTGGTGATCTTTCGCGCCAGTCTCCGCAAGGCCGGCTCGTAGGCCAGAAGCTTGCGGTCAAACTCGGGACTGCGCGGATTGTTATCATTGGCAGCGACAAGCGGCGTGCGAGCAGCAAGCGGCATGGTGGTCTCCTCATATGGTGGTTCAGGCGTTGGTGGCGCCATCAATCCATGTCGTGCCGTCTCGCAGCACGTAAGTGATTGTCTCGTCCTCTTCGTCACAGTCTGTCTGTTCGCCTGGCACGAGAGCCGGGATGGTGAGATGCGTGGGGCAGCCTTCCTTTTGCTCGTCGAATGAAATCGGCTTTGCCCAGCGTGCGCAGGACCAATGACCGTCGCCGCCCATCTCTGGCGACGAGTGGATGCAGGACCGACATGTAACGCGTGGCCATGCGCTCTCCTTGCAGACAGGCTTGTGCTTGCAGAAGGTGCATTCAAACCAGTCCGGCGCCTCATTGATACGCGACGGCGGCTCAGGTGAATTGATGATGCGTTCAAGCCGCGCCAGTAGACGCAGGCAGAACTCCGGATCGTATTCGATGCGCTCGGCATAGAGCGTGTCGTCATCTTTACAGCTGACGAGATACAGGCATCGCGACAGGCCGAAGGCGTGCATTCCCAGCTGACACTGGCCGTAATGCAGCGGTTTTGCTTCCTTGCATCCCTTCTTGATGACCTCCTTCATGCCTTTGGCGTTGCTCGATTTGAATTCGAGCAGGTGCTCAGTCTTCGGCGCCTCAACGATGCCCATGGCCTTGCCGTCGCATTTGCCACGCACGTGTCCGTGCACCAGCCTGATTTTGTCCTGCTGGCCATAGACGTCGACGCCGATACGTTCGAGGTCGGCGACTAGGCGCTCCTCCCCAAGGTTCCCCGTTTCGAACAGACGCAGCTGGCGGCCGTGGTGCTTTTCCAGCGGTGAGGCCCATCTGAAAGCATACCAAAGAGCGCGGTCACATGGGTTGTTGGCCTCGCCGACGGATATACCGAGACTGTCCCATGACGAGGCTGCGGCTTCGTAGGCGGCGTATATGGCTCTGACCGTGCTGGATTCGGCGCGAGGTAGTGGGGCCATTAAACGCCCCACCCCATAAACTTCTTGAGCACGTCACCCATTCGCGCCGCTACGCCGCAATGCTCGACCGTCCTGCCGTAGGTGGTCATGTGCTCGCCGTGCGGCTCTGGGCTGTCGTGGCAGCGACGGGCATAGATGACGACTTGGTCGTAGCCATAATCGTCGGCGATGCGCTTTGCTGCACTGATTGGGATATCAAGCATCGAGCAGCTTCCTTTCGATTGCGTATCAATCATCGCCGCCGGTATATCCAGAGCTGTCCTTGATGAAGTGCTTTGTGCCGTCCTGCATAGTGATGACAAGTTGGGTGCTGCCGTATCCGCGATCCCAGTGGACGCTGGCGACGTGGTCGGTGTTGACCGAAAGTTCTCGTGTCAATCTGGTCAGCGCCATCGGCTACACCCTCATCGGCATGCAAACGAGCGTAAGCCCCTCAAACCCATCGGACGTGATCAGCCCCGGCGTGCCGCCATCCTGCAAGGCCAGCTTGACCGGACCGGTTGGCAACACGTTGAGCACGTCGCGGACGTAAGCCGCGTTGAAACCGATATCCATCGGCTCTCCGCTGTATTCCGCCTCGACTTCGTCATTTGCCGACGCCTCGCCAGCCGCAACAGCAAGCGCGATGCTGCCTGGTGCGATGCTGAACTTCACGGCGCGGCCGCGTTCAGACGACACGGTCGAAACCCGGTCAGACGCCTTCATCAGCGCGTCACGATCAACGGTGATGACACGTTCGTTGCTCGTAGGAATGACGCGCTCGTAGTCAGGAAATGTGCCGTCGATCAGCTTCGACGTGATGCGCACGTCGTCCGACACGATGCGGATTTTCTGCTGGCTGACGGCCACCTGCACCTTGCCCTTCGGAAGCAGGCCGACGGTCTTACGGGGTACGATGACGCCATCGAAGGTTGGCAACTCAGGGCCGATGTTACGTCCGAGACGATGGCCGTCGGTGGCAACGGCTTCCGACTTGCTGCCGCCCTTGAAGAACACGCCGTTTAGATAGTAGCGCGTCTCCTCGGTCGAGATCGCAAACGACACCGGCGCAAAAAGCGCTGCCAAATCGATTTCGAATTCGGCGTCGAACTTGTCGTCGCCGAGCGTTGGGAAGTCTTCTGCCGACAGCGTCGAAAGCGAAAAACGCGAGCGGCCGGACTTCACCGAAAGCTTGTCACCTTCGAGCGACATGGTTATGTCGCCGGTCGCCTTGCGGGCGATGTCGTTGAGCAGCTTGGCGCTAACGCAGATGTTGCCGTGCTTGGCGACCTCAGCGGGCACGCCTGCGGTGGCGCTGATATCGAGGTCGGTGGCAGTGATCGCTAGGCCATCGCCTGCGGCAGCAAGCTGGACGCTCGACAGGATGGGAATGGTGGATCTTGCCTCGACCACCTTCGTCGTGGCGGCAAGCGCACGCGTCAGGTCTTCCTTGTGGATGACAAGGTGCATGGGTGTCTCCTCGGTGATGTGGTGAAATAGCGGGCCGCTGGTGAGGCAGCCCGCGTTGGTGGTTACTTGCCTCCCCAGGGCCTGCGTGTCGTGCCAGCGGCAGTAGCGGCGGGCTTATTGTCGTTGCTGGCGGTGGTGCGGCGGTTGTCGTTGGCGGCGGCTGGCGCAGCATCCACCTTCGCCTCAGGTAGGTTGCCCTCATCGGGATAGTAATATTTTTTCAACTCGTTACGCGCCGCGTACTTCGGCGTGCCGTCGGCGTTCTTCTCCTTGCTGTCCTTGCCCATGCCGATGCGAGCCATGAAGGAGATGAAATGAAGCTCGTCGGAATCTTCAGGTGCCTCATTCAAACCGAGCGAGCGAAGAAGGCAGGCAAATTGACGCTGACCGATTTCCTGAACCTGCGGATTTGGGTGCTGCAGATTGTAGTTGTTGAAGACCTTGCGGCCCTTGAGTTCCTCTGGAGCAAGCACGTCGATGGTCACGCTCAGATTGATGGCGTGGTCCCGGGTATCTTTGTTCTTTTCCTTTATTTCGGAGGCGCTGATTTCCAGCTGATAGTCGCCAATCGGCAGGTTGGTGAAATCGCGCTGTTGTGTGTTCTCTTCGGTCGCTTCAACTCTGACGCCAATCTTAGCCATGGGTAGTCTCCTTGTGGTGGTGTGGGGGTTAGCGGAGGTAATAGCGGAACGGTCCGCTACCGAATTGCGTCGATGCCTGGTCGCGCCAGACATGAGTGAGCCAGACCCAAATGAGCTGGCCTGAGCGTGTACGTGCTTTCACTGGGTGCCACGCAAACCACGATTCGCCGCGGAACATGGTCATGGCCGTAGCACCTCACGAACTGCGGCACATGCGCCTGATAGGATGGCCAGCGTGAACGCAGCACCCCTCATATCAGCCTCGCCGGCCCCCATGCAGATGGCGAGGATTGCAGAGGTAACGGCAAATCCGGTGAATGCCTCCCTCATCACGCCGCCTCCTCTTCCTCGACAGGCGCGTGCGCCGTGTAGAAGTATTTCGAGAGCTCGGTGAAGCCTTTGCCCTTCTTGAATGGGATTGAGGGCGGCATGTTGAGCCGGTTCTTTGCCAGGAAGCCCGCGCGCTCGTCGGTGAAGATGACGCGTTCAGAGCCCGACATGCCCTCGGCCTTCGCTTCCTTCTTGCCAAAGCCTTTATCGACCTGCTTGACCGACGTTCGCTTGCTCATGAACAGGAGAGCGTCGCTCTTTTCCATGATGATGTCCGTGGCGCGGTCCTGCAGTTTTGGCCTGTACCGATCGTAGGCATCGACGAGAGGGTCGTTGAACGACTTCACCTTGCTGTGCAGGATCTGAACGACGTGGACCCCTGCGCGAGACAAGGCACGAATGGCCGACATGTACTCTAGCCAATCGTTGTCAGCCTCGAGGTAACCCTTGCCAAATGCGGTAGGAGAGCCCTTGTCGTTGCTGTCGATGGTATCCCAGCCCATGCGTGCGCACGTGAAGGCCCAGACCATTTTCTCGAAGGCGTCCAAGCTGTCGATGATGACAGTCTTGAAGGAATGTTCTTCGGTGAGAAGGTGCTCAAAAGCATCCATCATCTCGTCGAAGTTTTCGATCTCAATCGACGGTACGTCGAGATCAACCGGCGTTTCTTCGCCGACGGTGTGTAGGTAGATCGGATCGGGGAACTCCCCTGCGAGCGTGGTCTTGCCGATGCCTCCGATGCCATAGATGGCAAGAACCGGCGGAGTTTTACGCTTGCTCGATCTCAGCTTGTCAAAGACCGACATTAAGCCTCCTCAGTATGGTGGTGCGGTAAAAATGATGGCTGCGATGTAAGCGGCGGCGGCGATAACAATCAGCCACCGCCAATGGGCGATCAGCGCGCGAAAAGACGGCAAAAGAGCCACCAGAATGCGCCGAGCACGGCGATTGCGACGAGTGCGAACGGAAACAGCATGATGAGGCCGATCGACGTTGCTGCGGTGAGTGCCGCGATGCCGCCGCGTTTCAGGCCTCGGAGCACGTATTTGCGTGGCGTCGGAGTGACCGGCACGTGGTCGAGCGGTGGTGCCGTGATGGATTCGGTGTACCAGGGGGAGTTGATTTTGCTCATGCCTGGTCACCGAACCGGCAGTTGATGCGCCAGTAGACGGCCATAACCATCAGGTAAGTGGCGTGGCCGATCTCACCTGTCACGAGCGCGAAAATGCTGAGCAGCACACTGATTGCCGCCATGATGAGAGCGAACCTTCTCACAAGAAGTCTCCTCAATGATGTGGTGAAGTGCGGCTGGTTGGTGGCCAGCCGCTAGCGTTGGTTAGGCGGCGTTCTCGAAAGCTTCGACAGCCCGCTTTGCTGACAAGAGGTCAAGACCCGCAACCGCCCGCAGCTCCTTTATCGCGTCGATCTTGAGGCCCATCGCCGCCATGTTCTGCCACTTGTGATCATAGACCGGCGCTGCCTCCTCGTGGGTCGTGGTCAGCGTGAACACGCCGAACTGCTTGCCTTTGTATTTCGCGGCAAGGCGTTTGGCTTCCTTCTCTGCCGCGCCGGTGGACGCGTGAACGTGCGGTGTCGCCGATGGTTTGGGCTGGCCGTTTTCGATGAGGGCCACGATTGTGGTGGTGTCGGGGGAAGGTGCGAGTTCCAGGTTTTGTGCGACGTAGAAGTTAAGGCCGCCCCCAGAAAGTTCGTACGTGTCACAGCCAAGGTACGAAAGGCAATCACTCACCTTAACAATGGTGTGCTCAGAGCCGACAGGGAGAGCAAGAGGAATGCTTTCGCCCTTGTAATTGCAATGCTTCACGACGCGCACCCGATCGCCAACCTTGAACTTCGGCCGCGCGTTGTCGTTGCTGGGCTTCGCGACAGGCTCGTCGATCCATTCGGCGATGAGGTCAGCACTGTGTTCCCTGCCGCGGACTACATGAAATGTGCCGTCCGCACGCCAGGCCTTGCCGTACTCGGCGTTGAATTCGTGTTCAACGGTCCAGCCGTAGTCGCGATCGTGCCATTTGTCTTCGATCATCGGCCCGACCTTCCGGCCGTCGCGCGTCTTATAGAACTTGCCAGCCTCGATTTTGAGGGTGGCGGGCTTATCTGGCGCTGTACGATAAAGCGTGAATCTCTCAGTATCGTAGTCCAGGTTGATGCGAGTGCCGTTTCTCGTACATACTGCCAGAATTGGGTGGTCTTTATCGCTGTGGCCTAAGACTTCGTAAATTCCACCGTCCTTTAGCAGGGCCGTGCCGTTGCCTGGTTTCACACGAACGAAATCACCCTTCTTAAACTTCCCCATCACGCTGCTCCTTCCGTTGTTGTCTCGGCGGTCATCGCGCGCCGTTGTGTGAAGTCGACCTTGACGACGTTGGTGTCGTCATCCTCTTTCGCTGGCGGTTCGCCATCCGGATCGTGCTCGATCTCGAAGCCGTGCCACCAGATCGTCGAGGCGCCGTCTGCTAGGCGCACCTGGTACTCGCTGCCCCAGTTGCGATCGCCGATGACGACGCCAGTGAGATGAGGGTTTTGTCTGTTGCGGACCGGATCGCCGAAATTGAAGAATTCGCAGTCGCAGCTCATGCCGCCACCTGCACTTCTCGGCCACCACGCAGCGCGTAATCGTTGACCGCCTGCCCGGCCGCCAGATCGTCAGCATTGTCGTTCGTCTCAGCAAGAACGCGCGGCAGCGAAACCGGCATAAGCCCGGAAAGCGTGGAGCAACCGCCGTTGTGCGGCGACAGGTGCGTCGTGCGGTCGGGATTGTTGTCATTGGCTGGAATGAAGGCGCGCTGCTTGTGCAGGCCGTACGTGCGCCGAAGCCGCTGGTATGCTGCCATTGGCTTGACGTTGTATCTGGCGGCGATATCTGCGA
The DNA here is from genome assembly GCF_037203725.1 of Agrobacterium sp. CMT1. NCBI lineage: Bacteria > Pseudomonadati > Pseudomonadota > Alphaproteobacteria > Hyphomicrobiales > Rhizobiaceae > Agrobacterium > Agrobacterium sp. CMT1. The sequence goes on along the minus strand of NZ_JBBCAR010000006.1, from coordinate 8,797 downwards.
CGCTCTCACCGTTTTCACGGCGCGCGTGCATATCCGCCAGCATAGTGCTGGTGATAAGCGTCATGTCGTCTCCTCTGGGTGGTGGCCGCCCTGTGGTTGACAAAGCAGCAGGGTTGTGAAACTAAACTATTTTTACAAATTTGTCAAGATTTCACCAAGGTGGATGCATGCCTGAAGTTAAGTCGCGCCTCCTGCAGTCGATACTGAGAGAACAGAAGCGGAGAGCCGTAAAGGATCGCGCTGTCTACGAAGAGCTAGGCGTGCCTCAGCAGACCTTCAGCACCTGGAAAGCTGGCGTGATACCGAGACCGCGGCAATTCCCGTCAATTGCCGCCTTCCTCGGCGTCTCCGAAGAAGATGTGGCGGAGATGGCTCGCGAGGCGGCCGAAACCTCCCCTTCCATCACGCCGATCACGGTTGCCCGCACCTACGGCAAGATATCCGACCGCAAGGCTGGCAAATTCAAATTCGAACCAATCAACGATGGCCGCAAACGTATTCCTGAAGGCAGGTACGCGATCATCATCGACACGAAAGTGATGGAGCCCGTCTTCCACGTCGGCGTAAAGGCGTGGCTCGACCCTTCCCGCTGGCCCGCAGCCGGTGACGACGTTCTGGCCCATTCTGGTGGATTCGCCTGGATCGGGCGCTTCGAAGGAATGAACAACGGGGCCGTTCAGCTTAGCCGCTACGACGGATCGCAGGTTGAAGTGAAAAACGTGGAAGCTGTTCATGTCATCGTCCTTTCGGAGCGAGTGGTTACGGCATAACGAGGTGGTGACTCGAAATACCGCTTGACAATTCCTACAAATTTGTGTAGGAGATTGAGTGTCCGATGTGGTGTCGGATATGGAATACGCGCTTTGATCCCGCCTTACGGCGAAGGTCTCCTCGGCGTGTTAGTACGGAGAAGGGGCGGAGTTACGGGTGGTGCCGGCTCATTACGCCCCTTTTCGTTTTTCGCTGCATGCACGACAACGCCGGCAGAGCTTCGTGCTCCACCGGCGCTAAGTTTTCGAAGTCATTGTTTGCGGTCTTTCTCATAGTCGTCTCCCCTTCTGGCATTATTGGTTTTGTTATAGCCAGTTGGTTGCTGGCGTTTACGGCGGCCCGGTCACTGGCCGCCATCTTCTTCTGCAGTCGGGAGCTTCATGCTCCCATCTTCTTCTCGCCGTCATGGCGGTCATGCCGATCAGCGCTTGGGTCGTCGATCGTCTTCTTTCGCAATCCTTAAACATGCGCATTCCCTTTCATGCTGCAGGTTCGTCTTGGGGTCTGTTGCCCTGTCGGCTTCTTGTTTGGCCGCTGTTGATTTTGGTTCTACCGTTTTACCGGTTTAGTGTCAACTCTAAACCGGTTTTATTTTTCGATATTTTTCCGTTATACCGGTGCGCATGGCAAAGTTGAGCGACATCATAAGGTCTAAGCGCAAGGAAATGGGCTTAACGCAGAAGGCGTTCGGCAACCTTTTTGGTGCGCAACAGACAACCGTCTCCGATTGGGAGAAGGGCAAGATATCTATGATGCGCAACTGGCAGAAGCTTGCCGGGTCTCTTGGTCTGCGCGAGTCGGAGTTTCTCGACCTCATGGCTGAGGCAACGACCGAGTCGGAAAAGACCGAGCGCATGATTCCCGCGTTGCGCCAAGCAACTGCCCCTGCCATTAATACCGGTAGTATCATTGCCGCTCCTAAACCGCCGTCCGGGGAGCGTGACGTGCCTGTACTAGGCAGGTCGAAGGGAGGGTCGGACGGTGAGTTTGAGTTTAACGGGCAGATCATGGGCTGGGAATGGAGGCCGCCTCACCTGGCGGGCGTCGCCGAGGCATATGCATCTTATGTGGACGGCGAGAGCATGTATCCGCGTTACAAGCCAGGCGAGACGGTATGGACCAATCCGCCAAAGCCGATCGCGCGCGGTGACGATGTCATCGTGCAGCTGGCACCGAACGAAGAGGATGGGGTTCCTCGTGGTTTCATCAAAGAGTTTGTGCGATGGGAGCCAAGCTTTCTGGTCGTGTGCCAGTTCAATCCTCCGATGGAAATCAAATACCCTCGCGACGACGTCGTCTCGATCCACAAAATCGACTACGCACAGAAATAACGGTTTACCGTTTTAACGGTTGACGACGCACCGGTATCGTTTTATATCTCCTCTTGTACCCAGCAAGCCAAGCTGGCCACCACAAGAGGAGATACACCATGTACAGACCGCGTCCCGAAGAATTAGACGATATCGCTGTAGCTGCCGCACACGTTGCCGTTGCCCAGTCCGACGAGCCAATGAAGCGACCGGACCACAAGGCCAAGAAGCACGGCAAGCCCAAGACGAAATACGAATACATGCGCCGCTTCCCCAAGAAGCCGCGCAACGGCGAGGAAGTCGGCGGTGGCCACTTCGTATTCCGCCGCGGCGACAGCACTGGACGCATTCGTCCCTGCATGTGGCCCTTTGAGCATCCCTCCTACGATTCAGCGCTGGTTGAAGCCGCACGCCTCCACAAAGAGCATGGCGGCACCTTTGAAGTGTTCGTTCGCGTCGGCCGCGTCGAGGCGCTGGAGGCTGGCGAATGAGCGCGGTCGCCGTCGAGAAGCCGACCATCCAGCAGATCATCACCGAAGAGCACGCCGACCTGTTGAAGGACATAGCCAGTTTTCTGGCTTTGTCTCTTTTCATCACCGCAGTGCTGATGTGGGCTTACTGAGGGAGGCCGGCATGGCATATGGCGACTACAGCGGTCCGGATAAGGCCGACAAAGGCAAAGAGGGAGGCAGCTGCAACCGGCGTAGATGCCAATCCGCCCCAGCCAACTGGTATAACCCACGGCTCCCTTTCTTGGTACTGCGAGGACTGCAAGGAGCAAATCTACGACCCGATCGGCCAGCGGTATTGGAAGCAGGACTTTCCGAACGCCACTCACCCGATGTTCGAAACACGCAAGATGAAGGACGACCGCCAAGCGTCCTAACTACCACCAAACACCACACCGAGGAGACAAACATGTCGAGAAGACGCGACACTACCTACACCCCTGCTCCATACGCCGGCGACGGTCTTGAAGTCGTAGCCAACCTTTCATCCGGAACCGCACCGACGGTCGTTCTCGTCGCTGTCGCCAAGTGGCACGAACGCAGGAAGGATAGCCGCAATCGCGTCATCGCCTCCAAGCTGCGTGAGCTCGTCGCGGCTAATGATAACGGGAGGAGAAGATGAGCGTGGAAGAGATCAAGAAGGCGCTGGCAGCAGCAGAGCAGTTCATCGTCAACGGCGTCGAGCTTGCCTACATCCGCATGCCAGACCCACAGACGCCGGACAGCGCCAACGACACGCTCCCGATGATCCGGAATGCACAGACAGCCCTCGAAATCTTGCAGCGCGAGAACGAGGAACTGCGCCAGCGGCTAGACATCGGTCCATGCGGTGAAGACGCGATCGACGTTGCCGAAAGCGCGGCGGACCATCTCCTTCACCGCGCCGAGGCAGCAGAGGCCGAGGTGAAGCGTCTTCGCGCTGTTGTGGAACGCGCTCAGTTGATTGTTTCCACTTCAACTTATCCGAACTGGCACGAGGCAGCCCGCACCGCTCTCGCCAGCACAGGAGGCGAACACAATGCAGAGTGAAGAAAGCAACACGCTGGTCAAACTGGCGAAAGCGGTCATCGAACACGCACCCGAAGGCGGAGACGCATTCTGGGGTATAAAATTCAGCGACATTGAAGCCGCCCTGTCCGCTGCGGAGCCAAAGCCCCACTTCTGGGATGTAGAAGAAGCCAGAGAGAATAAGCTTGCAACTGTGGTCGCACCAGACAATGGGACAACAGCGGAAGTTCTTTCGGCGGTTCTGGAGTGCGCTGAAGCTTGGGTTCCTGAAGCCCGGATTATTGGGAATGTGCGGGCTGGTGACATTGCTCGGGTGGTTCGCTCCGCCCTCTCCGCACAGGTGCAGGACGTGGCGGGATGGCAGCCGATCGAAAGTGCGCCGAGGGATGGGACACAGTTCCTGGCGTTCGAAATCGACGGATACTTTAATTGCTGGTGGCACGACAACGGTTATGGCGAACAATACTGGATGGACGAAGCCGACAGTGAGCCAAACCCCACTCACTGGATGCCTCTCCCCGCAGCACCCGCAAAGCAGGAGGCCGGCCGTGTCGCCAGCAAATGACAACACCCCTCGCCTCATGGGCAGAAGAGAAGCCGCAGCCTATCTCGGCATAGGGCAGTCGACGTTCTCGCTGTGGGTATCGACCCATAAGATGCCGGCAGCTATTGCCGGCACTCGAAAGTGGGACAAGCGGGCGATTGACGCTAAGCTTGATGAGATAAGCGGCTTGCAGCCCGCAAACGACAATGCTGAGGATGAATTCGAACGATGGGAGCGCGAGCAGAATGCGCGAAAAGCTCAAGGGTCTAGCTAGGGTCAAGAAGCGGCTCGCCAGCGGCAAGACTATCACATACTGCTACGCCTGGCGCGGCGGTCCGCTGTTGAAAGACAAGGCGGGCCGCCCGCTGCAACCGGGCGATCCGCTGCTTATGCGGGCATTCGTCGAAGCTACGAAGGATCGCTTCGTCGACCAGACCGACAACATGAACAGACTGATCACCGAGTACAAATCGTCCACCGACTTCACCGGGCTCTCCCCGAAGTCGCAGAAGGAATACAGCCGCTACATCGACAAGGTGCGCGACGCTTTCGGCACGATGAGCCTTGTCGCCATCCAGGACAAGCGCGCTCGCGGCAAGTTCAAGGAGTGGCGTGATGGCATGGCTGATAAGCCTCGCAGCGCCGACTTCGCATGGATGGTGCTTGCACGCATTCTGTCGGTGGCAAAGGACCGTGGACGGATCTCGATAAATCAGGCGGAACGCGGCGGGCGCATCTACAGTGTAGACCGCAACGAAAACATCTGGACCGACGAAACCTTGGCTCGCCTTTTCGCCGTGGCTTCCGACGAGATCAAAGCCGCAGTGATCATGGCGCTGTGGACCGGCCAACGTAAGGGAGACATCCTTAAGGCTCCATGGAGCGACTACGACGGCTCGCACATCAAGGTGAAGCAGGGCAAGACCGGTGCCCGAGTGAAGATACCGGCCGGCGTAGAGCTCCGTGAGCTGCTGGACAGCATGCCGAGGATTTCGCCCACCATCCTCACTAACAAGCGCGACAAGCGACCATGGACCTCCGATGGGTTCAACACCAGTTGGACGAAGGCAAAAGCGAAGGCCAGTATCACGGACCTAACATTCCACGACCTCCGCGGCACGGCCGTCACGCGGCTGGCTATCGCAGGGTGCTCAGTGGCGCAGATCGCGGCTATCACCGGCCATAGCCTCAAAGACGTCGAAGGCATCCTTGATGCCCACTACCTCGGCGGCAAGGCAGCACTGGCTGAGGAGGCGATAAGGAAGCTGGAAGATTATCGCGCAACGCCAAATAAAAAGCCCGCTTGATGCGGGCTTTTTTCATTCCTCTCTTGCCACGAAGGGTTGAAGAGAGCTATTCTCAAAATACAGTCAGACAAACGCAGAGCAGTTTGCAAACGAAATGTAACGTATTGATTTTCGGTAGCAGATATTAGAAGCAGTTTGTTCTCAGCTTTTCACAATCATTACATAAAAACCTAGCTTCTAAGCAGTAGGTCGCAGGTTCGAGTCCTGCAGGGGTCGCCACCGCTTTCTTGAATTCCCCACAAATGACTGGTTTGGGTTAGATCGCAGATACGGTTTCAGTCCTTATTTGCGCTCCGGCGATCCTTCGCTCTTCTCCATTTTATGAGATAACCGAAACCCGGTCCGATCAGCGCGCCGCCGATAACCCATTCCACCAAAGTCAGAGGTCGCTCGTCCGGATCGTGGCCAGTCAGGTAAAGAAAGAGAAAAAACGCGATAACGCCGCCGATCAAGAGGGTGATCGGAAACAACACACTGTCGCGAAAGCCTTTCATGCGATCCACTCCCTTGGCCGTGTTGATAGGTATTGGATATGATGCCGTTGGCAAACGCCTTTTGCAGCCGCCACGGCAAGTTATCGATCGGGCGGGATTGCGCCGGGGTCGTACCATTGTAAGCGACGGAAGACGACCTACCTAGAGGCCGAGTTTAACGAGGCAGCCCCGGAGTTCCCGGAGGGGCAAAAATCAATCAGGTACTTGATGCAACTTCAAAAATTAGGTGCACCGCTTTCGACGGACCGCCTTGTCCTGCGCGAATTCACAAGAGGCGATTTCCCCGGCTATTCAGCCTACCATTCTCTGCAGGAGGTTTACCGCTATCTTTACGCTGCACCTCCAACTGGAGATGCTTTGCGAGAGCAGTTCTCTGCGATTTTGGCGGCACCATTTGAGAAGGATGGCGACACCTATCGACTGGCCGTCGAGCGAAAGGCTGACAACGCACTGGTCGGTGAAGTCCTGTTGAAGCTGGCTAGTGTTGATGCACTGCAGGGAGAGGTTGGATATATTTTCAATCCAGAATTCGCGGGGAACGGGTATGCAACGGAGGCTGTTGGCGCGATGGTCAGCATAGGCTTCTCGTCAATCGGATTTCATCGAATCTTCGCGCGGCTGGACGCTGCGAACAAGGGTTCGGTCGGCGTTGTTGAGCGCCTTGGACTGCGTCGAGAAGCGCATTTGATCCAGAACGACCGCTTCCGAGACGTCTGGGGAGACGAGTATATTTACGCGGTTCTTGCTTCGGAATGGAAATCGCGCGCCGGCGTAATTTTGCCGTCCGCTTAGGGCCGACGGCCATAATCGCGCAGAAGCGCCAATTGTGGTCATTGATTAATTGTTTGCTGTCCCCTAAAAGACGCCCAATAGCAGAGGAGATTTATGCGCAGAGGCTTGTGATTTCGACCGCAATTTGCGGCTTCACCTGGCACCAATATCGGTAGCCGGACCTTTTTGCATATCTTTTCTGGGGAGTTCTCATGAAATTCGAGGACGTTATCATCCGGCCTTTCGAGGCCTCGGATACAGTAAAACTTTCCAACATCTGGCTCGAAGCCTCGTTGCTTGCTCATCCGTTTATCGGCGAGCGTCGTTTGATGGAGCAAAAGGCACTTATTGAGGAACAATATTTGCCTGGCGCCCAAACGTGGGTCGCAACATTAAACGGCCAAGCTGCGGGCTTTATCAGTCTGCTCGACACTTTCATCGGCGGCTTATTTGTTTCCCCGTGCCATCAGGGCCTCGGTATCGGGCGTAAACTCGTTTCGCACGCGCTGAATTTGAAGGGCGAGCTTTCGCTTGAAGCCTATACTGAAAACGTGCAAGCGATGGGCTTCTATAGATCACTCGGCTTTCAGGAGCTTTCCCGTCGCGCGATTGATGATGAAGGTTATCCGTTCGAAAATGCCCGTTTGCGGCTAGTCGGCTAAGGGCAACTTGTCGGGCGACACGGTAGTCGCCCGACAACCGCCTTGGCCAATCCCCGTGATCAGAATGAGCGGCGGAGGCCCACCGCTTTAGCCGATTTGCATACTTCCATCCTGCTCCCAAGCAGAACGCCTATGCCAGCACTTTGCTCTACCCCTGCCCCATCAGCGTGAAATAGCCCCATGCGGCCGCGAAAAACAATATGACAGCCGCAATCGTCAATGCCCTCTTCGCTTTTGGCCCGAGCGGTTCGCGCGGCTTCTTCGGCGGCACCGGTTTGCGGAACTTCACCACATTGTCGTTCATTTCATCATCGTCCTGAATGTCGCTGCTGAAACCTCTGCCGCATCTGTGGCATCGGCTTTTCGAATACCTATCTCTAGCAGACCAGAACTATCATAAATATTACCAAGTTTTCACTTCACCCTTGGGGCAAGCTATGTCACTTCCCACAATCAGAGGAATATAACGGCGACAGACGGACGAACAAACCGGAGAGCGGCGGCAACTCTCTGTAGTATTTTGAACTTTGCGGGTGACGAGAATGAATGACGCCAATACCAGTGGCAGCGATACCAAAAACAGCCAGCCCGATCTGCGCGAGATTTTGGGGACGACCAGAAACGGCCGCAAGAAAAAGTCGCGTCGGTTCCTCTATGTGGCAGCAGCCATTGTGCTGATTGGCGGCGGTCTTGGTTATTATTACCAGTCACGCGCAGGCGGTGTGGCTTATAGCTACACCACGGAAGCAGCACGTCAGGGCGATCTCTCGGTCATCGTCACCTCCACCGGCTCGGTTCAGCCGACGGATCAGGTTGATATATCGAGCGAACTGTCCGGCACGGTGCGCAAGGTCAACGTCACCTATAATACCCCGGTCAAGGCCGGAGACGTTCTGGCGGAGCTGGATACCAACAAGCTGGAAGCCGACGTGCAGAGCGCCCGCGCCAAGCTCGCTTCCGCCAAGGCCAATGTGCTGAAGGCCCGCGCGGACCTTGGCTCGGCAAAGACATCCATGGAGCGCCTGCGATCCCTGGTTCAGAACCGAGTCTCCAGCCAGCAGGATCTGGACGCCGCGCAGTTCACCCATGATGCGGCGGCCGCAACGCTTGAGGTTAATGAGGCGACCGTGCTGTCGGCGGAAGCGGATCTGCGGCTCGCTGAGGTCAATCTGGGCAAGGCCAAGATCGTTTCGCCCATCGATGGCGTTATCCTCACCCGCAGCGTCGATCCCGGCGCCACGGTCGCCTCCTCGCTCAATGCCCCTGTTCTCTTCACCATCGCCGGCGATCTGCGCCACATGGAGCTGCAGGTCTCGGTGGATGAGGCTGATGTCGGCAAGGTGGAAACCGGGCAGAAGGCCACATTCAACGTCGATGCCTATCCCGACCGCAGCTTCCCGGCCGAGATCGAGACCGTGCGC
>NZ_JBBCAR010000015.1:0-90663 GCF_037203725.1 Agrobacterium sp. CMT1 | reverse complement strand
CCGTCTCGCTGAAGGACGATTTCCTGCGCGCTGTCGAAAATGACGGTGACTGGAACCTGACCGCCCGCAAGGACGGCAAGGTCATGAAGACGCTGAAGGCCCGCGACCTCTGGGAAAAGATTTCCCACGCCGCCTGGGCGTCTGCCGACCCGGGTCTGCACTTCAACACGACGATGAACGACTGGCACACCTCGCCGGCGGCCGGACCGATCCGCGCGTCCAACCCGTGCTCGGAATACATGTTCCTCGATGACACGGCCTGCAACCTCGCCTCGCTGAACCTTCTGCAGTTCAAGGATCAGGCGACGAAGCGCATCGATATCGCCGATTATGAACACGCCGTTCGCCTGTGGACCGTCGTGCTCGAAGTGTCCGTCATGATGGCGCAGTTCCCGTCGCGCCAGATCGCCGAACTCTCCTATGAGTACCGCACGCTGGGCCTCGGTTACGCCAATATCGGCGGCCTCCTGATGTCCTCCGGCATTCCCTATGACAGCGCCGAAGGCCGCGCCATTGCCGGTGCGCTCACCGCCATCATGACCGGCGTGTCCTATGCCACCTCGGCCGAAATGGCCGGCGAGCTTGGCCCCTTCCCGGGCTTTGCGCCGAACCGCGAAAACATGCTGCGCGTCATCCGCAACCACCGCCGCGCCGCCCTTGGCCAGTCGGAAGGTTATGAGGGCCTGTCGGTCAACCCGGTCGCACTCATCCATGGCGACTGCCCGGATCAGGACCTGATCGCCCACGCAACGGCCGCCTGGGACAAGGCGCTGGAACTTGGCGAAAAGCACGGCTACCGCAACGCCCAGACCACCGTCATCGCACCCACAGGCACGATCGGCCTCGTGATGGATTGCGACACGACCGGTATCGAGCCCGATTTCGCGCTGGTGAAGTTCAAGAAGCTCGCCGGTGGCGGTTACTTCAAGATCATCAACCGCGCCGTTCCGGATGCGCTGCGTTCGCTCGGTTACTCCGAAAGCCAGATCGCCGAGATCGAGGCCTATGCCGTCGGCCATGGCAATCTCAACCAGGCTCCCGGCATCAACCCCTCGACGCTGAAGGCCAAGGGCTTCACCGATGAGAAGATCGAAGCCGTCAACGGCGCGCTGAAGAGCGCCTTCGACATCAAGTTCGTCTTCAACCAGTGGACGCTCGGCGCCGACTTCCTCAAGGAAACGCTGAAGGTTTCCGACGAGCAGCTCTCCGACATGAGCTTCAACCTGCTCGAGCACCTCGGCTTCGGCAAGAAGGACATCGAAGCGGCCAACGTTCACGTCTGCGGCGCGATGACGCTGGAAGGCGCACCGTTCCTGAAGAACGAGCACCTGCCCGTCTTCGATTGCGCCAACCCCTGCGGCAAGATCGGCAAGCGTTATCTCTCGGTCGAATCGCATATCCGCATGATGGCGGCGGCTCAGCCCTTCATCTCGGGCGCGATCTCCAAGACGATCAACATGCCGAACGATGCGACGGTTGAGGATTGCGGCGCAGCCTACATGCTTTCCTGGAAGCTGGCGCTGAAGGCCAACGCCCTTTACCGCGATGGTTCCAAGCTTTCCCAGCCGCTCAACGCGTCGCTGGTGGAAGACGAGGACGAAGAAGACCTGATCGAAGAGCTGATCCAGCAGCCCGCCGCACAGCAAGCCGTGACGATCACCGAAAAGATCGTTGAGCGCGTTATCGAGCGTGTCTCGCGTGAGCGTGAAAAGCTGCCGAACCGCCGTCAGGGTTACACCCAGAAGGCAACTGTCGGCGGTCACAAGGTCTATCTGCGCACCGGTGAATTCGGTGATGGCCGCATCGGCGAAATCTTCATCGACATGCACAAGGAAGGCGCCGCCTTCCGCGCAATGATGAACAACTTCGCCATCGCCATTTCGCTCGGCCTGCAATATGGCGTGCCGCTGGAAGAATATGTGGAGGCCTTCACCTTCACCAAGTTCGAACCGGCCGGCATGGTGCAGGGCAACGACGCGATCAAGAACGCCACGTCGATCCTCGACTACGTGTTCCGCGAACTCGCCGTTTCCTATCTCGGCCGCCACGATCTCGCCCATGTCGATACGTCCGACTTCTCCAACACGGCGCTCGGCAAGGGTATCCAGGAAGGCAAGACCAACCTCGTTTCCACCGGCTGGACCCGCGGTTACAAGCCGACCATCGTGTCCCGCAATGACGGCGAACGCACCGCTTCCGAGCCCAAGGGATCGGCAACGGCAGCCCCTGCCCGCGCCTCGGCCAACGTGACCTCGTTTGCAGGCTCCGCAGCCCGCAAGCTGGAACCGACAGTCGCCATCGCAACCTCCGAAATCGTCTCCTTCAAGCGGGACTATGAAGAGCGCGCCAAGGAACTGGCCGAAGAAATCGCCGAAGAAGTGATCGACGAGGTCGTCCAGGAAGCCCAGCAGACGGCAACCGCCCTCTTCTCCGACAAGGCCGCCGCAGACGCTGCTTCGGCCAAGACGGAAGCCAAGAAGGTCGAAAACGAACGCCGCATGCGCTCGATCGCTCAAGGGTATACGGGCAACATGTGCTCGGAATGCCAGAACTTCACGATGGTGCGGAACGGCACTTGCGAGAAGTGCGATACTTGTGGTGCGACGAGCGGTTGCAGCTAAAAACTACGCTTTATATTCTATTACATAGAAGAGTTTTTATATTCACCCGCCCTTAAGGCGGGTGAATTCGTAATAGGAACAAAGTAGGATATGGCATACTTAGAGTACATTCCAACAAAAACAATGTATCACTACACTCCAGAGAGCGGCCTTAAGGGAATTATAAGCTCTCACGAGTTGTGGCTTTCGGATCTCCAAGCCTCCAATGACCCAAGAGATATCCAAATGGGTTTGGACACTCTTCAACGTGTGACTTATGAAATAGGCCATAAAGAATATACTAGTGAAAATGCGAGGGCTCTCGCACAGATGACCTCAAAGATGACGGCGTATTTCAAAGACGCACGTTGTTATACCGCTTGTTTCACTCCTAACTGAGACGACATCAACATGTGGAGAGAATATGGGGGCACCGGTGACGGATACGCGATAGGCTTTCGGCCCAGAGCTATAACCGACATGCATGGACGGATTTATAAGGTCCGTTATGTCGACGAAGCCAGCGAAGAGTACCTATACAACCTCATTTCTGAGGTCGTTAAGCCAATTGAAATCTATGGAGAGAGTATTTTTCGTGATGTTGAAAAAGAGATCGAGATTGGCACGGCTCTGATTTCCATCGTTAATTCCCTAAAACACCTGACTTGGGAGTACGAAGGGGAAATTCGGCTTACCTACGCTTCGGGAAACAACCCCCCACCAAATAATATCCCGATATCCGTTTCTTTGAACGGCCGCGAGAAACCATGGGTGCCGTATAAAACAAGGAACTCGAACGACGGCGAGGTAAAATACCATGCCTTGCCGTTTGGCAAGTTTATTGGTGAGCAAAACGATCATCGAGAAGCGATAAAGGAAATAGTAATCGGGCCTAAAGCAACCCTGAGCGAAGGCGACATCCGTAAACTTCTCTTGGCGAATGGTTTTTCGGGCGTCGATATTCGAAGATCGGCTTGCGCTTTTCGTTAAGTCGAGTTTCTGGCCATGGCCGCAATAGCGCTCATCGAAACGGCCGCCGCGCTCCGTAAAGGCGCGGCCTGACCCGCCTCACCCGATAAAATCCACCAGCAGCTTCACATTCAACGCCGCAATCACCACCGCGATCAGCCATGCGAAGCCTGAGAGCCAGAGCGGTGAGCGCAGCTCGCCCATCTTGGCCTTGTCACCGGTGAACATCACCAGCGGGAAGACGGCGAAGGAGAGTTGAAGGCTTAAGACCACCTGCGTCAGGATCAGCAGTTCGCCCGTGCCGCTATCGCCATAGAAGATGGTCACGCCCGCGGCGGGGATGATGGCGATGGCGCGGGTGATGAGGCGGCGCAGCCAGGGGGCGAGCCGCATCTTGAGAAAACCTTCCATCACGATCTGGCCGGCAAGCGTTGCCGTGACGGTGGAATTGATGCCGCAGCACAAAAGCGCCACGCCGAACAGCGTCGGCGCAATCGCAAGGCCGAGCAGCGGCGCCAGCAGATTATGCGCCTCGCCGAGTTCGGCGACATTAGTCTGCCCCGCCTTGTTGAAGGTCGCCGCCGCCAGAATGAGGATCGATGCGTTGATGAGAAGCGCGAACATCAGGGCGATGGTGGAATCGAGGGTCGCGAATTTCAGCGCCTCGCGCTTTTCGGCAATTGTCTCGCCGATTTCGCGGGTCTGCACGATGCCCGAATGCAGATAGAGATTATGCGGCATGACGGTCGCGCCGAGAATGCCGAGCGCCAGATAGAGCATGTCAGGATTGGTGACGATTTCGGTCGTCGGCGCAAAACCAAGGATCACTTGCCCCCAGTCAGGATCGGCGAGCGCTACCTGAATGGCGAAACACACGGCAATGACACCAAGCAGCGTGATGACCAGCGCCTCCACCCAGCGGAAACCGAGCCTCTGCAGATAAAGGATCAGGAACACATCGAGTGCGGTAATGAGAACACCGAGTTCGAGCGGAATGCCGAAGATGAGGTTGAGGCCGATGGCCGTGCCGATCACCTCGGCAATATCGGTGGCGATGATGGCGATCTCGGCGAGCAGCCACAGCAGCATGGCCACCGGCTTCGGATAGGCGTCACGGCAGGCCTGGGCGAGATCGCGGCCGGAGGCAATCGCAAGACGGGCGCAGAGCGATTGCAGCACGATCGCCATGATGTTCGAGACCAGCGCAACCGTCAGCAGCGTATAGCCGAACCTGGAGCCGCCGGCGAGCGACGTCGCCCAGTTTCCGGGATCCATATAACCGACGGCAACGAGATAGCCGGGGCCGAAAAACGCCATCGCCCGGCGAAACGTGCCGGCATTCGGCTTGACGCGGATCGAGCTGTGAACGTCGGACAACGAGAGATCGTCGCCGTTTCGCCGCCATCCAAAGACTGGCTTCTCCATACTATGCGCTTTCTGAACGGAAATATGATTAATGCAATTGCAAATCATTCGCATAAAGAGACGCAGGACGCAAGCTGACTTTTGACGCCGCGATGTGGCGCTTAGCCCTCTCCCGGCACTGGGACCGGTCACGCGGGTGCTGGACGATTGACAATGTGGTTACTTGACACCGCGCGCCATTGCCTCGCCATGTCAGCCGTCGCTAGAAAGATCGGTGCCATCAGAAATTTGAAAGTGCGTCAGTCCAGCTGAGGAGAAGCGTATGAATATTGTCGCCCATGTCGAAATCCCCGTGACCGATCTTGATCGGGCGATCCGCTTCTATCGCGCGGTTTTTAATGTGCCCTTTGCCGAAATCGTCGCGATCCACGATAGCAGAATGGCCTATTTCCCTTTTGACGAAAACAGCAATGGCGCCAGTGCCGCGCTTGCCGAAGGCCCGGCCTATGTACCGACGCGAGATGGAGCAATCGTCTATTTCAGCGTCGCTGATGTGGATGATGTTATTGCCAAAGCTCTTGCCGGTGGAAGCGAGCTCCTATTTCCCAAAACGGCGGTGAATGATGCGCTCTTCGTCGCGGAGATTTCCGATAGCGAGGGCAACCGCATCGCCATTCAATCCGCCTGATCGGCCTTCCCAAGACAGAATGACCGGACTCACGTCCTTGTCATCACCTGTTCGCCACACAAACGGAACAGTCCCGGTAGCGCTGGCGTTGATCTTTCACCAAAACGCTTAAATCTGGGGAAGTTCATGCGACAGCACCGGAATAACGACGTGGTGAACCATCCAGGCCGGTGGCCGAACTATATCATGGGGCACAGAAAGCCCCGCGAATGGCTGATGACGATCAGCGGTGTCCTGCTGCTCTTCGTCGTCGCGGCCGCCGTCGCCATGGGTTACCTCGTCAGCAGCCATCCCGGCAAGCCGGAGCCGAACCCCGGCATTGTCGAAGAACAGGCAGCAGAAGGCTGAGCGACGTGCGGGCCGGTCAGCTGAGGCCCGCGAGATGACCGCTGAACTGCGCCTCGTGCAGACGGCTGTAATGGCCCTTGGCAGCCAGGAGTTCGGCATGAGCGCCGGTTTCGGCGATGCCGCTCTGGTCGACCACCACGATGCGCGAGGCATCGCGGATCGTCGCCAGCCGGTGGGCGATGACGAGGGTGGTGCGGCCTTTGGCAAGCTCGGTCAGCGATTGCTGGATGGCCCGCTCGGTTTCCGTGTCGAGCGCCGAGGTGGCCTCATCGAGAATGAGGATCGGCGGATTTTTCAGGAACATGCGGGCAATCGCAAGACGCTGCTTCTGCCCACCGGACAACTTGACGCCACGTTCGCCAATGACGGTATCGAGCCCGAGCGGCATGGCCTCGATGACGCCATCAAGACGGGCGCGCCGCGCCGCCTCCATGATCTCCGCATCCGAAGCGCCAAGCCGTCCATATTCGATGTTCTCACGGATCGTGCCGCCGAACAGGAAGACATCCTGCTGCACGATGCCGATCTGATTGCGCAGCGAGGCGAGCTTCATCTTTCTGATATCGATGCCGTCAATGGTGATCGCACCGCTGGTGACGTCATAAAAGCGCGGCAGCAGCGAGCAGAGCGTCGTCTTGCCCGCACCCGACGGGCCAACGAAAGCCACGGTCTCGCCGGCGCTGATCTTCAGGTCGATGTTGCTCAGAACCTGCTTGCCCTCGGCATAACCGAAGCCCACATGGCGGTATTCGATATCGCCGCGCAGCAGCGGCGCTTCCACCGCATCGGGCGCATCGACAATATCGGGCGCGGTGTCGAGAAGCTCGGTGAACCGGCGGAAACCGGCAATGCCCTTGGGATAGGTCTCAATGACCGAATTGATTTTCTCCACCGGGCGGAAAAACACGCCGACCAGCAGCAGGAAGCCGACGAAGCCACCTTCCGTCAGGTCGCCATTCAACACGAACCAGGCGCCGCAGATCATCACGATCATCTGTGTCAGCCGCATGCTCATGTAGCTCAGCGAGGTGCTGGCCGCCATGATCTTGTAGGCGTCAAGCTTGGTGCGGCGGTATTTCTGGTTGTCTTTTTCGAACAGCGCCCTCTCGTGATCCTCATTGGCAAAGGCCTGCACCACTCGCATGCCGCCGACATTTTCCTCGATACGGGCGTTGAAATCCCCCACACGGCCGTATAGCGCGCGAAAATTCTGCGTCATGCGGCCGCCATACCGGCTGGTGACCCAGGCGGTGACGGGCACGACGGCGGCGGTGATGAGCGCCAGCGGCACATTGACCGACAGCATCAGCAGGAACGCGCCGATAAAGGTCATGATGGCGATGAACAGGTCTTCGGGCCCATGGTGGGCCACCTCGCCGATCTCTTCCAGATCCTTGGTCAGCCGCCCGACCAGATGGCCGGTCTTCTGGTTGTCGAAATACCGGAAGGAAAGCTTTTGCAGATGATCGAAGGCCAGACGGCGCATGTCGGTTTCGATATTGATGCCAAGCATGTGTCCCCAGTAAGTGACAGTCGCCATCAATCCGGTATTCAGTACATAGATGAGGAGCAGCCCGACGGAGGCGGCCAGGATGATAGCCCATTCACCGCCCGGCAGCAGCACGTCGACAAAGGCCTTCACCGCCATCGGAAAGCCGAGTTCCAGTACGCCCGACAAGACAGCGCAGGAAAAATCGAGAATGAACAGACCGCGATAGGGGCGATAATAGGCGAAGAAGCGGCGGAGCATAGCGTGACCTGGAGATCGGGCGCGGCAACCTTACGCCGCAAGAAAAACGGAGTTCAATTGTCATATTTCAATGCGCGCGCCAAGACCGATGTTCTATTTTTACCAAAATCGTTCAATAGGTTCAGCAATAAACACACAACGGTAATGTGATCCGATTATATTGCACTTATATGTATCGGTGTGACAGAGTGAATGCACCCTTCGGGGAGAATGCGAGAAAGAGCCTGCCGTGAGTAAGAATGACAGCCGTAAGCAGAGTGGCGAACCGAGATGGCTTGGTCCGGCCAGCCCGACGCGGATCGCCCTGATCCCGCCCATTTCGGCTGCGCGCTGGCTGCTCGTTCTCGTTGCCTTGGCCGGCATCTACTTCTTCCACGGCTTCCTGGTTCCGGTTCTCGCCGCCCTCGTCATCGGTTTCGCCAGCTGGCCGGTCTATACACGGCTCTTGCGGCAGGTGGGTGGCAACACCACGCTCGGCGCCACCATCGCCATCATTCTCATCCTCGCCTTCCTTGTCGTCCCGATCTTCATCGCCGCTTCCTACACGGCCAGCGAAATCCGCGAATGGTTCGGCTGGGCAGTGCATGTCAACAAGACCGGCGCCCCCGTGCCGGACTGGATCGCCGCCCTTCCCGCCGTCGGCCCATGGCTTGGCGAACAATGGGTGAAATATATCGGCACGCCGGGCGCCATCGGTGAAGTGATCCAGCTCGTCAGCGGCGCCAATATCGGCAATATCTACAGGGCGATCCTCGCCGCCGGCAATGGCGCGTTCCATCTGGTGCTGACGTTGCTGTTCATGCTGATCGCGCTGTTCTTCGTCTATCGTAACGGGGCCGGTTTCACCCGTCAGGTCGATCTGGTCGGCGAGCGCATCCTGCCGACGCGGTGGGAACGCATTTCCCGCGTCGTGCCCGCCACCATCAGCTCCACGGTCACCGGCATGACGCTGATCGCCATCGGCGAAGGCATCATCCTCGGCATCGCCTACTGGATCGCCGGTGTCCCCTCGCCCGTCACGCTCGGCGTGCTGACAGGCGTCATGGCCCTCATTCCGGGCGGTGCGCCTCTGTCCTTCACGCTGGTGTCGATCTATCTGGTCGCCAGCGGCTCGCCCGCCCACGGGTTGGCCCTGTTTGTCTGGGGTTCGGTGGAACTCTTCATCGTTGACAAGACCATCCGCCCGAAACTCGTCGGCGGGCCCATCAAGCTGCCATTCCTGCCGACGTTTTTCGGCCTCGTCGGCGGCGTCAAGACCATGGGTTTCCTCGGCCTCTTCATCGGCCCGGTGCTGATGGCGCTTCTGGTTGCGATCTGGCGCGAATGGGTTCGTGAGGTCGAACTTTCCGCGGCCGCCGAAGCTCCGACACCGCCTCCTGCGCAGGGTGACGCCCTGGACGAGGTCGCCGTGCTCGAGGACAATAGCGAGGAAACGACGGCGTTTCGGAAGGCCGCTTTCTGATTGAGGCCTGCGCCGGACGCCGCAGCTCCGGTAACGGCAGATATCCGCGAACCTCGCATCCGCCCATGCTCGGCCTCGTTGCGCATCCGCAACTATCGCTTCTCCGGTACGGGACCTGATCCTCGGCGCGTTGCGATCATTCTTAGTTCTAAGTTTTCATTCACGTCTGAAACGGATGGAGAGCGGGAAATGCACCATCGCCGTCATCCTCACCTTGTGCCAAGGTTCTAATCACGTCAGATAAAATCACTCGGATGCAGATCCTCGTGACACACCGAGGATGACGTTGGGTGTTTGGCGCGATCCGTCGCTCGCGCTGCGTTTCATGTCGCGTGGATTCCTTCGTTTTGGACACCGCAAAGTGGCCGCGAACCTGTGCCGCCGACTTAAAGCACCTTCTCCATGAAGAGGCTGAGCGGATCAGGCTTATAGGGCGCAAAAGCCTCGATCTCCACGAAACCCGCCTTGCGGTAAAGCCCTATCGCCTCCGGCTGGCTGATGCCGGTTTCGAGACGAATGGCAGAAAGGCCAAGCTCCTCACCACGCGCGATGAGCGTATCCATGATCAGCTTGCCGATGCGCAGACCCCGCGCCTCCGGATCGACGAACATGCGCTTGACCTCAGCCGTGCCATCGCCCGCTTCCACCAGCGCCCCGCAGCCGACCACGCGGCCACCATGCCGCACCACGAAAAAAGAGACATTATCCTTCTCAAGCGCGCCGATATCGACCAGATGATTGCTTTCTGCGGGGTAAAGCGACGCCATATAGGCATTGGAAAGGTCGACGAGGCGCAGAACCGCGTCCTGACGGGGTGTCTCAAGCTTGATTTCGATGGCCAATGCGATGCCTGCCTTCTCTCAAAAAAATGCGTATTTCGTCGTAATGTCACTGCAATCGGGATAGATGAGTTTCTAGAGCATAATTCCCGACAGAGGCAACACACACCATGAAAACAGCCCTCGTCCTCATGACCTTTCTCGGTTGCGACGACAGCGCCACCGATTGCCATTACCTCGCCATCTCGCAACAGCGGTGGACGAGCATCGAACTGTGCGACGCTGTGTCGGAAAAGGAGCTGGAGCGTTTTGCGAACGCGTCCTATCCGGTGGTCGTGGCCGTGTGCCAGACACCGGGTGAACAGAGCCCGCAAACGGCCGGCACGCAGTCCGGCACTCCAGCACCGGCCGATGCCCAGCAGGCCACGGCGGAAGTGACGCCGAAAGAAGAGGAAAGTCTCACCAAACAGGCGATCGGCCGCGTCAGCCGCGTCCTTCCTTCCACCGAAGGCATAAAGCACTTCCTTGGAACGCCTGTGAGGATGGTCGAAAACAGCTATTCATGGATTGCCAAACGGTTCGATAAGTGATTGCGGGCAACCGATCTTCCCTCATTCCTGTGCTTGTCACAGGAATCCAGCGACGCGCGTCTCCGCGGCGGAGAGAGACCTTCCAGCCCAAGGACTTGGGCTGACTGGATCCCTGTGACAAGCACGGGGATGAGGATGAGAGGATGCCCCCTCCGGGAAAATTATGATACTCATGCGATTTGTATCAGCCGAAAATTAACCCGACCTCACGCCGCCTCCACCGCCAGCGCCTGCGCATAATATCTCGCCTTCTGCCGTTCTTCCGCAATGCTCAGCTTGCGCACCGCGTGCAACAGTTCGAACAGCGTTTCGGAACCGCTCACGTCACGGAAATGCGACAGCAGTTCGGCGGAGACGGAGGCGGCCGCCTCAGGAAGCTGCGAGCGGGCGGCACGGCGCCACATCAGCGTCGCTTCGATGAAGACGTCAACGACGTCGCCCGACAGACCAATGGACTGGAACAGCGCCTTCAGCGCATGCGGCCGGCCCGTGGCCAGAATGGCGCGCACCTTGCGGTCATCAAGACCGGAGAGATTGACCATGGCCGCCGTGAAGAACTCAAGCCGGCCCGAACAGACGGCATGGATGAGCAACGCGGGCGTCAGCTCCAGCCTCTGGCGCAGATGCTCCACCAGTGCCGGCAGTTCCGGCGAGGAAACGCTCGATGCGATCAGGATGGTGGCGGAATCTTCCGCTTCGCGGAAAAGACTGTCGGCGCGGTTGCGCGTGATCAGCGCATGAACCAGCGCGGAATCCGCAAGAGCCTCGCTTACGCGGCCCACGAGCAGATGACGCGCATCGGCAGGCAAGGCCTCGCGGCGGAGCAGGAGATCACGGATATCGGCGTCGCAACCGTGACGTTCGGCGATGCGCCGGAGCGAAAACGGTGTGATGAAGGCTTCGTCATTTTCTAGCAGGATGGTGGTTTCGGGCAGGTCGCCAACTTCCGCAAGCGCGGCGCAGACCCCGCGCGGCAGGCCGGGCCTGGCGGCAATGAGCGCGCGGGTCAAGCTTTCACCACGCCCCGCCAGATCGACCAGATCGGCCTCGGCCAGAACCGGCGAACGGGCGATTACCGTGCAGGCGATTTCCGGCTGGTCTTCGGCAAGGGAAACGATAATGGCACGCGGCGCATCATGGGCGTCCGCAAGCGCTTCGGCAAGCGCCAGCCGCACGCGCGGCGAAGGATCGTCGAGAAGATAGGTCATCGCCATATAGGCAGCATCGCGGTTTTCGCGCGCCATGCCGGAATGCAGATAGGCACGGCCGAGAGCATTGGCGGCATTCGCCCGCTCGGTCGATCCAGCCTTTTCAGACCAGCGAAGAAATGCCTGTACGATCACCTGAGCCTCGAAACACATTCATACAATGGATGGCGGCATCATCGCCGCCACCATGTATAAAACTTTAGGCGCAAATGGTTTACGTTTGGTTCACCATAAAAATTAACCCTCGCCGAAGAAGGCCTATATTTACGGCGCAGTAGAGGGGCGCTGCAGCTGGAATACATCGCTGCCGCCATCGCAGTAATCCATATAGCCCATGCGCGCCACTGGACGGGCAAGTCCCATGTCGATGCGCCCGTCGCGAATGATCGTTTCGTCGATGTGGATCGCCATGACCTGACCGATGACCATCCAGGAATCCGCTGGCTCGCCGTCAATGTCCCTGAGCTGCTGAATCTGGGTTACCCGGCATTCGAGAACCGCCAGTGCCTCACCCACAAAAGGCGCATCCACCACGCGGCCATCGACAGCGGTAAGACCGGCAAGGGCGAATTCATCGACATCATAAGCGACGGGTGCAGAAGACGCATTCATCCGGTCTACCAGATGGCGGCTGACGAGATTGGCGGTAAAGACGCCGGTCTCCTCGACATTGCGCAGACTGTCCTTCCTGCCGCTGGAGGAGAACATCACGAGCTTCGGCCGGTCCGAAATCGCGTTGAAGAAGGAATAGGGCGAGAGGTTGAGGGAACCTTCCCTGCCCCTCGAGCCGATCCAGCCGATCGGGCGCGGCGCGACGATGGCCTTGAACGGATCATGCGGCAGGCCGTGCTGGTTGGTGTCCGTGGTGTAGAACATCAGACGTCCCCAACCCAGGTGACGACATCGGCAAGCTCCGGCCGAGGCCGTTCCACCGGCGGGAATGTCGTCGAACCGACATGAATGAACCCGGCGACCTTCTCCGCCGCATCGACGTCGATTTCCGCGAGAAAGGCCGGATCGAAAGCGAGCCATTCCGTCAGCCAGTTCGCTGCGAAACCGCTGGCATTGGCTGAGAAGATGAGATTGAGGCACACCGCGCCGGCCGACATGATCTGTTCCCACTCCGGAATCTTGAAATGCGGCTTTGCAGTGCTGATGACGGCAATGACGACGGGTGCGCGGGTGAAGCGGGTGCGCTCGGCTTCCTGCTGCTGCAGGTCGAGGTCCGGGTTCTTTTCGAGTGCGATCCGAAGCGCCGTTTCACCGAGACGGACGCGCTCCTCGCCGCGGAAAACCACGAAACGCCACGGCGCAAGCTTACCATGGTCAGGCACGCGCACGGCGAGCCGCAGGATATCTTCAATTTCCGTCTTCGAAGGTCCCGGCTCGGCAAGTTGCAGGGCCGGCGTGGAACGGCGAACCCTGAGGTAATCGAGGAGCTTGATATCACTTGTCATGATCAATAATCTTCCATTCTGCTGTCATCGCAAAAACATGGGCCTTGAAATAGCCACGGCATTGGTTTTGAAGTGATCCGGGAAAATCAAGAAGTCAATCGGTATCGAAAATGTCGGCAATCAAAATCGCGGCGCGTCTGACCATTGCATGTGCCGCGCTTGGCCTGTTATCGCAAGCTGCTTTTTCGCAGGACGCCTTCAAGGACTTCAAGCAACTCGGCGGCACGCCGAAAATGCCGAAACTCAATGCTTTCACCGCTCCCTCCGCCCCCAACGCGCCGACTAGCACCGCCCGCGACATAGTCATGGAAGCCAAGCTGACCGGCGAAGGCGAAGCGGTGAAGGAAGGCCTGTCCTGGCGCGTATTCAGCCTCATCCCCGGCACCGACGGTAAATTGCCGATGCTGGCAAGCTCAGAGGGCGGCTCGGCGGAATTCCATCTGGTGCCGGGCGAATATTTCGTCAACGTCGCTTTCGGCCGCGCAGGTGTCACCAAGAAGCTCAACGTGCCTGCCTCCGGCAGCGTCCAGAAACAGGTGCTCATTCTCGATGCCGGTGGTTTCGTGCTGAACGCCGTTGCAGGATCCGACAAGCAGATTTCCGCCAACCAGCTGAAATTCTCTATCTATTCCTCCGACGCCCGTCCCGATGGCGAACGCGGGCTGGTTATGGAAGACATTAAACCGAACACCATCGTGCGCCTCAATGCCGGCACATATCACGTCGTTTCCCAATACGGTAACGCCAACGCCTCCGTGCGCGCCGATATCCAGGTGGAAGCCGGCAAGCTGACCGAAGCGACCCTTCAGCACCGGGCGGCACAGATCACCCTCAAGCTGGTATCCGAAGCGGGCGGCGAAGCCATTGCCGATACAGCCTGGTCGGTGCTGAACGGCGGCGGTGACGTTGTCAATGAAAGCGTCAGCGCCTTTTCGACCATGGTGCTGGCCGAAGGCGAATATACCGCCATCGCCCGCAACAAGGACAAGGTCTACCAGCGCAACTTCAAGGTAACCGCCGGCCGGGATTCGGATGTGGAAGTGCTGATGAAGGATCAGGCGCCGGAAGAGATGTCCGGGGATTTCGAGTAGGCGTCACCCACATCCATCCGTCATGCCGGACTTGATCCGGTATCCAGCGACGACGCGTCTGCGTCGTGAAGAGAGTCTTTCGCGATCAACGACTTGATCGCGCTGGACCCCGGATCTAGTCCGGGATGACGGAGCTGAATGCGTCGCCTTTGGCAGTGAAATTACCCGCACATCCCCACAAACAAAACGGCCCCCGAAGGGGCCGTAACTGTTATTAGGCAACCTGCTTCTTCGCCGCAAGCTTGCGCTTCACATCCGGCGGCGTCGCTTCGTCCACGAGGCTGGTGATTGCCTCCTCAAGCGACATCGATGTCTGGTTCTGCGAACCGAGACGACGGATGTTGACGGTGCGCTCTTCCGCTTCCTTGCGGCCGCAGACGATGATGACAGGAACCTTGGTCACCGAGTGCTCGCGGATCTTGTAGTTGATCTTTTCGTTGCGGAAGTCGGTCTCGACCGCCATGCCCGCTTCGCGCAGCGCTTCCGCAACCTCACGACCATAATCATCCGCATCAGAGGTGATCGTCGCGACCACGACCTGGAGCGGTGCGAACCACAGCGGCATGTGACCGGCGAAGTTCTCGATGAGAATGCCGAGGAAACGCTCCATCGAGCCGCAGATGGCGCGATGGATCATCACCGGCTGCGTCTTTTCCGAGTTCTGGTCGATGTAGAAGGCGCCGAAACGCTCAGGCAGGTTGAAGTCCACCTGCGTCGTGCCGCACTGCCATTCGCGGCCGATGGCGTCCTTCAGGGTATATTCGAACTTCGGTCCGTAGAAGGCACCCTCACCCGGCAGGATGCCGGTCTTGATGCGTCCCTCCGACTGTTCCTCGATGGTCTTCAGAACCTCCATCATCACGCTTTCGGCGCGATCCCACAGATCGTCGGAACCAACGCGCTTTTCCGGGCGCGTGGAGAGCTTGACGACAATTTCGCTGAAGCCGAAATCTTCGTAGACGGAAAGGATCAGATCGTTGATCCGCAGGCATTCCGCCGCCATCTGCTCTTCCGTGCAGAAGACATGCGCATCATCCTGCGTAAAGCCACGAACACGCATCAGGCCGTGCAAAGCGCCGGACGCTTCATAACGGTGCACATTGCCGAATTCAGCAAGACGAACCGGCATTTCGCGGTAAGACTTCAAGCCATGCTTGAAAATCTGCACGTGACCGGGGCAGTTCATCGGCTTGAGCGCAAAGACGCGCTGATCGGCTTCCTCGTCATCGGGATGGGTAAAGGCATGGGCGGATTTCACCGCGAACATGTTTTCCTGATACCAGCCCCAGTGACCGGAGGTTTCCCACAGCGACTTGTCGAGCACCTGCGGCGCGTTGACTTCCTGATAGGTGTTGGCGAGCCGCCGGCGCATATAGGCCGTCAGCGTCTGGAACATGCGCCAGCCCTTGCCGTGCCAGAACACGACGCCCGGACCTTCTTCCTGGAAATGGAACAGGTCCATTTCGCGGCCGAGACGGCGGTGGTCGCGTTTTTCGGCTTCGGCCAGAACGTGAAGGTAATTATCGAGCTCCTCCTGCGTCGCCCAGGCGGTGCCATAGATGCGTGACAGCATTGCATTGTTGCTGTCGCCGCGCCAATAGGCGCCGGCCACCTTCATCAGTTTGAAGGCAGTGCCAATCTGGCCGGTGGAAGCCATATGCGGGCCACGGCAAAGATCGAACCAGTCGCCCTGATAATAGATCTTCAGGTCCTGACCTTCCGGGATCGCATCGACCAGCTCGACCTTGTAATTCTCGCCCTTGGCGGCGAAGACTTCCTTGGCCTTTTCACGCGACCAGACTTCACGGGTAAACGGCTTGTTGCGCTGAATGATCTCCTTCATGCGCTTTTCGATCTTCGGCAGATCTTCCGGCGTGAAGGGCTCGTTCTTGGCGAAGTCGTAATAAAAGCCGTTCTCGATAACAGGGCCGATCGTCACCTGCGTGCCGGGCCACAGTTCCTGCACGGCCTCGGCCATGACGTGGGCGGCATCGTGGCGGATGAGCTCAAGTGCACGCTTGTCTTCGCGCGTGACGATCTCGATCTTGCCATCGGTGATGGTGTCGGACAAATCGCGCAGGGTGCCATCAAGCGTTATGGCGACGGCTTTCTTGGCGAGCGATTTGGAGATGGATTCGGCAACCTCGCGGCCGGTCGTGCCGGGGGCGTAGCTGCGGACGGAACCATCGGGAAATGTAAGGGAAACGGCTTCAGACATCGTCTAGTGCTCCTGTCCAGTCCCGCCAACGAATGCGGGTGGTGTTGGAATAATGATTTGCCCGCGACAGGCGGGCACGCAGGCTGATAAAGGCTTTTGCCATTGCAGTCAAAGGTGAAGGCCGCTCAGCGAAGCATTTCCGCGAGACCATTGACCGTGTTGGCGTTGCGGGTCGTGCCTATACCGAGCCTTCTTGTGGTCAGCGCAGACAGCAGCCTGCTCTCGCTCGGTTTGCCCTTGAAATCGATCCACAAGTCACCGCCGATTACGGCGATCGTCTCCTGTCGGCGGTACTTATCGAGAAATCCAAGGATACCTTCGCCAAGCGGTTCACGCATCACCCGCACGCAGACATCCGGCGGATTGCCCTTGGCGAAGGGATTGTCCGCCGCCAGCTTCAGCCAGTCGCCGCCGGAACGAACGAGAATATCGACATGTTTGCCGAAGCGATCTTCGAAGGCGCGCTCCAGCCTGTCCTCTATCTCGCGGACAGGTGCCGCTTCAGCGCGAAAAACAAGATTTCCGGTCGCGACAAGCGTCCTGCAGTCGGTAAATCCCAGCTCTTCCGCCAAGGCCCTGAGATCGGCCATGACAAGCCGCTTGCCCGCGCCGAGAACGATGCTGTGCAGCAGGGCCACATAGTCATTCATCGATGTCGGCTCCAGTAGCGCCACGGCATCCACCAGCGCCTGCTTCCATCAATTACTTCCGGCACCGGATCCAGACCGCTTGTGCCGCCCGGTCCGCAGCGCGCCACACGAAACAGCGTCATCCAGCCGCCGGCCCAAAGCCCGTGGCGGGCGATCGCCTCGTAGCCATATTCCGAACAGGTGGGGATATGGCGGCAGGAGTTTCCGATGAAGCCGGAAAGCGTCAATTGATAAAGCCTGATAAAGCCGACACCGAAAAGCCGTCCTGGCGTCCTGGCAAAGCTGCCGGTCCAGTTACGTGATCGCCCGGCTTTCACCTCGGCCTGCTGGTGCCGGCAGCCCGGTTCGCCGCACATTGCCTAACCCGCGGCGTCGAGAGCCTGGCGCCCTTCGATCTGGTCGAGCGCATCGACCACGGCTTCGAAGGTCAGCATGGTGGAGGCGTGGCGGGCCTTGAAATCCCTGACTGGTGACAGAACGCGCATATCCTCGAAACGGCCCGTCGGGCCATCGCCGCCCTGTTTCAACATGGCAAGCATGTCTTCCCGCGCCTGCCGGACTTCGCCGCTGGAGGCCCCGACGATGTGGTGCGCCATAATGGAGGCGGAGGCCTGGCCGAGCGCACAGGCACGAACCTCGTGCGAAAACGCCGTTACGATACCGTCTTCGACTTTCAGATAGACTTTCAGCTTCGAACCGCACAGCCGGGAGTGTTTCTCGGCGCTGGCGTCAGCATCCTCAAGAACGCCGATGAGCGGGATATTCCCGGCAAAGTCCAGAATGCGATTATTGTAGATATCGTCCATCATTGGTGCCCGGCGCGCTCAAGAATGCCCAAAACAGGACAGGTCAAATTTTTCTAACACAGCGTTTGTCGCAGTGAAGCTTTCCTGCCCTTCATTCTCATTATATGCTAACGAGCTTTCTGGACATCAAGCCGTGATCAAATTAACGGCTCCGATACCGAAAAAACAGCATCGGCCTTGCCAAAATGCTATAAAACAACCAGATAGCAGCAACTGCGAACATGGGTTCGCGATGTAAAACGAATTCAGGTGCGGCCTTTACCCGCATCGGGAGAGACGGAATGGATGCGATCGTGAAGAATTTCCCCGGCGCTGGCGCAAAACCCGACGTGGCTGAAGCTCGCCCGAGCCAGGCTGAAGCGGAAGAAGCAGTGCGCGTTCTCTTGCGCTGGGCTGGAGAAAATCCCGCCCGCGAAGGACTTCTGGATACGCCGAAGCGCGTCGCCAAGGCCTATCGCGAGCTTTTTGCCGGTTACGAGCTGAATGTTCAGGACGTGCTCGGCACGACCTTCGAGGAAGTCGGCGGTTATGACGATGTGGTGCTGGTGCGCGACATTCCGTTCTTCTCCCATTGCGAACACCATATGGTGCCGATCGTCGGCAAGGCGCATGTCGCCTATCTTCCGGCCGGTCGCGTGCTTGGCCTGTCGAAGATCGCCCGCGTTGTCGAAATCTTCGGCCGCCGCCTGCAGACGCAGGAAAACATGACCGCGCAGATCGCAAGATCGATTGAGGAAACCCTGAAACCGCGCGGCGTGGCCGTCATGATCGATGCCGAACATATGTGCATGTCCATGCGCGGCGTCAACAAGCAGGGGTCGACCACCCTCACCACCTCCTTTACCGGCACGTTCAAGAACGACCCGGCCGAACAGGTGCGCTTCATGACCATGGTGCGGAACCGTTAAGCACCGGCCCGAAAGCCGTAATGCGGCTTTCGGAAAATCCGATGCGCAAGAAAATTCAGAGTGGCGGGCGCTCTTCCGTTTCATCCGCCCCTCTCATCGTTCCGCCAGATGATTTTCCGAGGTTGCCATGTCCATTCCCTTTCCGTCCGCGCCCGCGGACAAGGAAGCGCTTGAAAACGCAGGTCTCTTTTCGCCGAAATTCGACGCCCACGGCCTCGTCACAGCCGTAGTCACCGATGCGCGCGACGGCGAACTGCTGATGGTCGCCCATATGAATGCACAGGCCCTGTCGCTGACGCTTGAGACCGGCATCGCCCACTATTACAGCCGTTCGCGCGACAAGATCTGGAAGAAGGGCGAAACGTCGGGCAACCTGCAGACCGTGAAGGAATTCCGCACCGATTGCGATCAGGACGCCGTGTGGCTGAAGGTCTCGGTCGCCGGCCACGATGCCACCTGCCACACCGGCCGCCGCTCCTGCTTCTACCGCACGGTCGAACTGGCTGATGGCCAGGCGGTGACGAAAATCACCGACGATACGCGCCATTTCGATCCGGCGACGACCTATTCAGGCACATAAACCGCCGCCTTCCATCGGCCGCACCAATTTGCTACCAATATAGCGGGTTCCGGGGCCAAGGGCGGAACCCGAAGAACTGGCAGGGAGTGCGGTCATGTTGGGATGGGGAAATCGTCAGAACCACCTTGCGGCGGGTAACACCGACGTCATCGGCAATGAACCGCCCGTTACACAGATCGTCGATAAACACCGGATAGCGCTCGCGCTTGGCGGTGGCGCAGCCCGCGGCTGGGCCCATATCGGTGTCCTGCGGGCCCTGGATGAAGCGGGCGTCAAGATCGGCATGATCGCCGGCACCTCGATCGGCGCACTGGTTGGCGGATGTTATCTCGCCGGCAAGCTCGATGAGCTTGAGGAATTCGCCCGTTCACTAACGATGCGCCGCATTGCCGGCCTGCTGGATCTCACGATCGGCGGCGGCGGGCTCTTCGGCGGAATGCGGCTCACAAAACGCATGCAGGAGCATCTGGAAGGGCTGCGCGTCGAAAGCCTCGATCATCCCTTCATCGCCGTCGCGACGGAGTTGCGCACGGGTCATGAAGTCTGGATTCATCAGGGTGATCTCGTGACCGCCTTGCGTTCATCCTATGCGCTGCCCGGCATCTTCGAACCCGTGCAATGCAACGGCCGCACCCTCATCGATGGCGCCCTCGTCAATCCCGTGCCGGTTTCGGTCTGCCGGGCCTATGAGCAGGCGCTGGTCGTGGCGGTAAACCTCAATTACGATCTCTTCGGCCGCTCCGCCGTCGTCAAGCACGCCGCTGCACCTCCCGGCGGCGCACCGCACGACAGCGCGCCGCGCCCCGGCCTGCCGGGCGTCATGGTGCAGGCCTTCAACATCATCCAGGACAGGATATCGCGCTCGCGTCTTGCAGGTGATCCGCCCGATCTGATGCTTCATCCCCGCATCAACGATATCGGCCTGTCGGAATTCCATCGCGCCAGTGAAGCCATCGATAGGGGATATCAGGAAACGCGCGCGCGCATTCCGGAACTGGAGCGCATGCAGCAGGCGTTCCGGCGGTGAGGCGAGAAGCTCCCTCATTCCTGTGCCTGTCACGGGAATCCAGGCGATGCGCGTCTGCGTGGCGGTAGGAACTGCTTTCAGCCCAAGGACTTGGGCTGACTAGATTCCTGTGACGAGCACAGGAATGAGGGAGAGGACACTAACTCACCCGGCAATATAAGCCTTGATATGCTCCGCTTCGGCCTCGATTTCGCCGATCCGCGCCTTCACCACGTCGCCGATGGAGATGATGCCGGCAAGACGGCCATTCTCTTCGACCGGCACATGCCTGAAGCGCCCGCCCGTCATGATTTCCATCAGCTCATCGGTGGTGGAATCGTGGTGACAGCGGATGACATTTTTGGTCATGGCCACTGAAACGGATTGCTGGAGAGAAGCGGCACCCTGGCCCGCCACGGCCTTTACGAGATCGCGTTCCGTGAAGATGCCGAGAACGACACCATCGCCATCGGTCACGACGACGGAACCGATCTTATGTGCGTGCAGCGTGGTCGCCGCCTCACCGATGCTGACCTCAGGATTGACAGTCACGACGTCCCGGCCCTTGCGGTCGAGAAGATCCTTTACGAATGTTGGCATGCCTTCCTCCTCTTTGCAGCGATCCGCAGTGCCGCAGTCTCCCCCGGCGGTTGCAAATCATGAGGTATGGTGCGCTGAGGCCCGCGTGAATGCAATCCCGGATGGGACGCCCGAAAGCAAATTTGCGCCACGCCCGACAAGGAGCGTGATCGGCCTAGCGTAACGGGCGATCGAAAAAGCCGAAGAACAGGAAGCCGAGCAGAAACCCGAAAACATGGGCATCCCAGGCGATCTGACCGCCGACATCGCCGAACAGCGGCACGCCGACCGCAATCAGCACATTGCCGAACAGCCACATCAGCGTGAAGATCAGCACCGTACGGTTGGAGAGCGCCGCAAGAATGCTCTGCCGCGGCATCAGATGGCCGAAAGACGCGCTATATCCGCCCCGCGCCGGAAAGGCGAACCGGCAGGCCGCTCCCATCAGCGCCGAAACGACACCGGACGCTCCGATCAGCACCGTCACGTCCCCCCAGTTCAGAACGGCGTGGCCAAAGGCCGAAACGGCGGCGGAAATGCACCATAACAGCACGAAACGCACTGTTCCGATCCGACGCAGAACCGGCGCGCCGAAGGCCATCAGCCACAATCCGTTAAAGAGGATATGCTCGATACCGCCATGCAGGAAAGAATAGGTCACCGGCGTCCACAGCCATTCCAGCCCCTGCTGGGAAAACGGCACCGCATAACGCAGCGGAATGAAGCCGAAGGTGAAGATGAACCAGCCATTGCCTTCCTCCGACAGAAGATAGGCGGGAACGACATAAGCAACGATCAGCGCGACCAGGATGCCCACCAGCAGCGATGGCAGATTGAAGACGGGATTGTTCGCATCGTCTTTCGGCTCCGGCGTTTCCGAAACCGGCGGCTGTTCGCCGTCCTCGTAGGACATGGTTCATCCCTGTCTTGGTCGAATTTTGCGTTTCCCGAGCAATATAGGAAGCCTGAAAGAAAAAAAAGCCGTCCCGCCTTCGAAGCGCGCGACGCCGGAACCGTAACCGGTAAAGGCGCCAGGCCAAAAACGGTCCGGCTTGCAGGCCCACCGTAAAAGAACGGGCAGCGCCGTTAAATTGTGCTGAAGGAGCTTTCCCCGACAGGGCCGCACCGATGCCACGACAAATGCCGTCAGGCAATATCAACCCTTTGTTAACCTTAACAAATCTAGTTGGCACGAAAATCGCTACACCTCCAGATACAGACGTTCGGATGGACATGATGTCCCAAAAACGAACATGGAGAGATGCTATGAAGAGCATGGCCGGACTGGAGATATACGCCTATTGGGATGAATTGCGCGGCAAGAGCGCCGCTCCACGCCGCGAGGACATTGAACCCTCGAAGCTCAAGACTCATCTCGGCGACCTTTTCATCCTGACAGACAAAGGAGAGGAAACACCCTTCTTCCGTCTTGCCGGCACCCGTCTTTGCGACCTGTTCGGCCGCGAATTGCGGGACCGCCCGTTTTCAGAACTCTGGCCGGCGGCCGGCGCGTCCTTTCCCTGTCGCGTGGCGCTCGGCATCCTGCAACATCAATTGCCCGTGGTCTTCGACATCGATGCTGACGACGGCTACGGCGACGAACCCCTGGCGTTTGAAATGCTGCTGCTGCCGTTGCGCACGGAAGCAGGTGTCGCCCCGCGGCTCCTCGGCGCGCTGCTTCCACAGCAGCCACGGCACCACACATTGATGGTGCCGATACACTGTCTGTCGATGAAAAGCAGTCGGCTGCTGCGTATGGACATCAACCCGGCCGGATATTCGGCCAATGCAGCAGCCGCGTTACGAACGGGTAGATGCTGAGGCGTCCAGGATCGACGAAGCGATGCTGAAAGCCCATGGCCGCACGGAGCGCGGGGCAACGAAACGTAACGATTTGGTCGATTAGAAAAATTGTAGAGATTAGGCAATACAGTCTGTTAACTCGCACAGGGTAGAAACGGACGATCATCATTCATTACAATTTGCGCTGCCCATGTTTTCGTCCCGTTCGGTCAACACCGCCCAAATTCTGCGCCCGGTTGAGGAAGTTCGCCTCGACGACGCCGTGCGTGTGTCCTTCAACGGCCGCCTCATGTTGCCCGATCACGAAGAATATGATTGCACCGCCACCGAGATGACCGCCGAGAGAGCGCAATTCACCTGCCCGGGTGTCGCCCGCAATGGCGATCGCGTCATCGCCTATCTCCAGCATATCGGCCGGATCGAAGGCACGGTGACGTCGCTGACGGCATCCGGTTTCCTCATCGCCATTAATGCGCCCGAGCGCAAACGCGAAAAGCTCGCCGCCCAGCTCGCATGGATCGCCAAGCGTCAGTTGCTAGGCCTGCCGGAAGACCGTCGCCACGACCGCCTGACGCCGCGCAATGCCAGGGCGCAGCTGGTTCTCGAAGACGGCATGCTCGTCGCCTGCCGCCTGATCGACCTGTCGCTCTCGGGCGCAGCAATCGAGATCGAACACCGGCCGCCGCTCGGAAGCCGCGTCCAGCTCGGCAAAAACATGAGTGGCAAGATCGTGCGTCACTTCATGGAAGGCGTCGCCGTTGAATTCGATCGTGTCCAGTCACCTGACGCATTGATCGAGTTTCTTTAAAAAGGCCCCGCACGGCCCGACGCCATTCCTCCGCAAAGCGTGAAGTCAGGCAGCGGACAAGGCTGCAGTCAGTCCATCGCACCGTGATGGGCAGTCGGGACCGGGCGGCTTTTTCAACGCACCTTTACGCAGCATCGCCTCCTCGTCCCTGCCCGAAAATCCGGTCGGCGTGTGTTCGCGACGCGGATATCCCCGTTCAAAAACAAGTCCGCGGACGCAGTTTGCCGCCTTCGACCTGTCGCCCAAACAACGTCCCGACAGGAACGCTCCCCTTGGTAATTTGCGGCATGACCGGGGCACGGACATAGCCTGCAACACGCCGTCCGAACTTTTTTCGAGAAAAAAGCAGTTTTTTTGAAGTTTTTTTCGGCGCTTTTTCGACGCGTGCCAGCAAGGAACACCTATCCCAAAACGGGAAATCCCCTACATCGCCTGCTTCCGCTACGGCCATGAACATGGATGTGAAAACACCGGTGAACGAAAAATCGCTGTCGATACAGCGGCATAAATGGCTACCAAAAACCTAAAGCCGGAATGCGTAAAATTCTAATAAAATTTGCTTCAAACACGTGTAAAAAACACTTCAAATACAGTTCAAAACATCGGCTAATTTGCTGAAATTTAAGCTCAAATTGCGCCACGCAAATTTCCGCCGGGTCAAAAAATACCTGCGAATGTCTCCTCAACACGGGGAGACAAGCAATGAACAACAACCGTATCGTTTTCATCCTGATCGCGTTCATCGTCGGCGCCTTCGCACAGCAGGCCAGCGCATCGCCGGCAGCGGTCATGCGCGTCATCGGCAAGGCCAATCCACCGATCGGCCACTATGAATTCTGCCAGACCTATCAGAGCGAGTGCCAGCCGACTTCGCTGGACAATGGCCCGATGAAGCTGACGGAAGAGCGCTGGAAGACGATGCTTGACGTCAACTACACCGTCAACACCACGATCACGCCGATGACGGACATGGAAATCTACGGCGTCGAAGAACGCTGGGCCTATCCTACCACCGTCGGCGATTGCGAAGATTTCGTATTGCTGAAGCGCAAGATGCTGATGAACAAGGGTTTCTCTGCCTCCAACCTGCTGATCACCGTCGTTCTGCAGCCGAATGGCGAAGGCCATGCCGTTCTGACCGTTCGCACCGACCGTGGCGACTTCGTTCTCGACAATATGCGCAACAAGGTCATGAACTGGTCGGAAACCGAATATACCTATCTGAAGCGTCAGGACACCGCCAACCCGGGTCGCTGGGTGAAAATTCAGGATGGCCGCGCCACCAATGCAGTCGGCGGCATCAACTGACCAACCCGTCTCCCCAAATAAAAAAGCCGGCCACCAAAAGGGGCCGGCTTTTTCATTTTCATCCATCATGCGTCAGAGCAGACCAAGTTCGGCCAGTTCGCGCCTGAGATCGGAAGGCATGTCCTCGCCGCCTCCTCCACCCCCGAGATCGCGCGGCGCCTCGTCATCCTTCAGGTAGCGCCAGCCCTGAAACGGCCGCTTCGGCGCAGGTGAGGTCTCGATCACCTCGGGTCCGAGAACGAGATCGCAGCGTGAAATACCGTCGTCTCCCTTGAAAGAACGGATATCGAGCAGCTTTTGCCGGGCCTGCACCTGCCCCTTGATGACCCAGTAGAGTGAGCCGCCTTCAAGCAGTTCCTCTACCCGTTTGGGGATCATGCGGGTGGTGTGGACGCTGTGCGGCTCAAGGCCCGCAGCCATGGCGGTGAGCGAGCGCTGCGCGACCCAATCCCTCAGGTCCTGGAGTGAATCCGCGCCGACGCAAAGTTTGATGAGATGTAGAGGCATGTCTCTATCAATGCCTTTTTGCGGCGGGCGTCAAGCATGCCGGACATGCCGGGCGCCCAGCCCGCTCAACACTCCACAACGTTGACGGCAAGGCCGCCGGTTGAGGTTTCCTTGTATTTCTCGCTCATGTCGTTGCCGGTCTGGCGCATGGTTTCGATACAGGCATCCAGCGGCACGAAGTGCTGGCCGTCGCCTTTCAGCGCCAGCGACGCCGCCGTGACCGCCTTGACCGCGCCCAGTGCGTTGCGTTCGATGCAGGGCACCTGCACCAATCCGGCGATCGGGTCGCAGGTCATGCCGAGATGATGTTCGAGCGCGATTTCCGCCGCATTCTCGATCTGCTCGGGCGATCCGCCCATCACCGCCGCAAGACCTGCCGCCGCCATGGCCGCAGCCGATCCCACTTCCCCCTGACAGCCCACCTCCGCGCCGGAAATCGACGCGTTATGCTTGATGATGCCGCCAATCGCTGCCGCCGTGAGGAGAAAGTCCCGCACGTCGTCGACGGTGGCATCCTCATGGAAATGCCGGAAATACCGCACTGTCGCCGGCACCACGCCCGCAGCGCCATTGGTGGGCGCGGTGACGACACGGCCGCCGGCCGCGTTCTCTTCGTTCACGGCCATGGCATAGACGCTCAACCAGTCATTCGCCATGACGGGATTCAACCGGTTGCTACGCCATTCCGCATTCAGTTTTTCATAGATCGAACGGGCACGGCGACGCACCTTGAGGCCGCCGGGCATGATGCCGTCCACCTTCAGGCCGCGCTCGATACATCCGTTCATCGCGTCCCAAATCTGGTCCAGCCGTTCATTCAGCTCTTCGCGCGAAACAACCGTCTCCTCGTTCGCCCGTTTCATCTGGGCGATGGTGCGGCCGGACCGCGCGGCCATTTCCAGCATTTCCTTCGCCGTGGCGAAAGGATAGGGCACGCGCGGGCCGTTATCGATGGTCTTGCCGCGCTGCTTGATCGCCTCCAGTTCCGTATCGGTGACGACAAAGCCACCGCCGACGGAATAATAGATGCGCTTGACCAGCAGCCTGCCCTGGTTATCGAAAGCGGAGAAGGTCATGCCGTTCGCATGGCCCGGCAGCGGGTTCTTCTTGTCGAAGACGAGATCTTCGGCCGTCCTGAACTCGTAGGTCGGATGGCCGGGCGGCGTAACCGTACCGGCCTTCTCCACCGCCTCTATGATGGCGTCCATCGCGTCGGGATCGACAAGGTCCGGCCGCTCGCCGGTCAGGCCGAGAATGACTGCCCGGCCGGTGCCATGACCAATGCCGGTGAAGGCGAGAGACCCGTGCAGGCTGACCTTCAGGCGCGCAACGACGGCACCGGCGGGGCGCGGCCACTCGTCGCTGAGGATCAGCGCCAGAAAGCGGTTGGCCGCCGTCATCGGTCCCATCGTATGCGAACTGGAAGGGCCGATACCGATCTTGAAGACGTCAAAGACCGAAAGAAACATTGAGTTTTTCCTGCGTAATGGATTCCGTCGCATCATATCCAAAGCTGGAACTTATCGCCACAAAAGAGCGGCACCGGCTTTTGCAGCTGCGACATGGGCCTCCCGGAAACGAAAACAGCACGGTTTCCAGAGGAAAACCGCGCCGTTTCAAAACCCGTCAATCAGGAGAGATGCTTATGGGCTGCCAAAAATGTACGTCAATGCGAGAAAAGCGGCAAAGCCTGCGAGTGCGCGCAACGTGACGCCCCAGCAGGATTTCTGAGCGGTTTCTTCCATGATTACTCCAGCTATTCACTCTCCGGGGGATCTTCAAGACCCGGCCCGTGGAGGAAGCATTTATTAAAATCCGGCGCGGAAGGCAAATGCAAAAAGCGGCTAAATGAAGGCGTTTTCGACGGGCTGCCATTCGCGCCTTGCATAGGTATGTTAAAAAACAAAGCGTTAGCGCGACCCTGAAACCAGTGCCATTTCTGGCCTCGCCGCAATTTAGGCTAAAGTGTAACCGTTTTTTAAAGGTTTCATACAAACACCTGTTGAAAACGGCGGACGCGGGCACGTTGCGGTCGCAATTCTTCCGCTGAAACCCATCTTGAATGGCTGCGACCGCTGCTTTATCGACCATGGTCAAACAGCAACGATGCGAGTCCCACATGCAGACATCCTCTTTCCCCGACCGTGAAACTGTTGCTTCGAAACTGACCTCGCTTGCGAGTGAGGATAAGGCCTGGGTGTCGTTGCTGATGGAGAACGCGCTGCAGGACGAGAACCTGCTGGCAGGCCTTAACCTTTATCTCGACCAGCAGGCCGGCGCCCGTTTTCTTAATAGCCTGAAGCTTGAAGCCACCGGTGAATGGCTGGGTGGCCACGCCCCTGCCCGCCTGCAAATCCGCCTCGCGGAAATTGCGAAGGCAAGCCAGCATCCTGCTTATCTCGCCTTCCGCAAGGGGCTGACGGCTTCCGCCGGCCTTGAAAAAGCCTATCCCAAGGCGCCGATCTGATCGGCTCGACTAATGCGGCACCCTGTCGACCACGGCGATGATCGGCCCCATGGGGAACAGTGAATCTCGCCTCTTCATCGCGGGAATATCGACGCTGGAAATGGTGCCGTCGAGATAGAGCGCATTCGGTGAATCCAGCACATCCCTGAACAGCGTGGCGAAATCGTAAAAGCGCACGGTATTGTCCGAAATGGCAAAATGTACCATGCCATCGCGAGAGACTCCGACGCCGTTGCGGCGCTTCAAGCTGTCGCTGTCGGGCAGAAAACGCGGATGCAGTCCGCCGTCGATAACAAGCATCGGCCCGGACTGGGTGGCAAAATCGGGCTTCGGGTCGGCCGTCAGATACGCTTCGGTCGCCAGCACGCCCGCCCTGTGATCCTTCAGGTAAAACACGCCATTCGGAAGAAGATGGAAATTGCCCCACCCACCGCGGGTGCTGAGTGGCGAACGTTCCACGCCGTTTTCGATAAACAGCCCGACCGGGGAATAATCGGAATGATACATGCCGCCATTCATGGCGAAGACACTGAACATGTGCTGACGCCAGAGCGCGGAGGATAGATCGGCGAAAGAACGATATCCCTGTCCTGAGACATGGTCGCGGTCGTAAATCCGGATGGTGCTTTTCGCCGGATCGAAACTGCAGACGGTATAGCGGCCGCCCGCATGATCCACGATTCTGCAGAAATCCACCTGCCCGCCCGCTTCGGCCGAAAATGGCAGCAGCAACGGCAACAGCAGCTTCGCCAGTCTTTTCATCGATCTGTTCATGCCCACCCCGTGATTCTCTTCAGGGGAACATTCGCAGGGAAATTCGGTCAAAGAAAAGGCGTCACCCTGGCTTCAGGGAGACGCCGGACTTTCAGAAGGGGAGATGTCGTCAGCGACGGGCGGCGCGGTCGACGCTACGGCCGGCATCCTGGGTCGCATCCACGGCGTTCGCCGTATCCCGGCCCATGCCGCGAATGGTGTTGCCGCAAGAGCTGAGCGTCACGACGGTCAGCAGAGCCACGAAAACGGTCGAAAGAATGCGTGTGATCATTTGAAACTACTCCCCTATGACTTGCCGTCCGAGGCAAGCGCCGATGTGATATGCGTCACAATAACGTGAGTCCCAAAATTCGGTTCCAGCGGCGTTTCAAAAAATCCTGTCGATGAAAATTAACATGGTTTTGAGCTTCGCGAGGGAAACTGCGCGTGGATCGTGGCTTGAGAAATCCAGTGGGTGACATGACTGACATCAATAATCGGCTTCTGGTGATGACGGCGGGCGGCGTGAACCCTAAAGTCATGATCAATGCGCTGGCAGCGCGATTTCCCGACATCCATGTGTTCATGGAACAGCCCGAAAGCAAATCGGCCATCCTCAAGCGCCGGGCAAGACGCCTCGGCTGGATTGTCGCAGTGGGCCAGCTGGCGACGATGGTCGCATCGCGGCTGGGAAAACGCTTCACGGTACGAAGAAGCAAAGAGATCATTGCGGAGCATGGTCTCCTGCCTGATCTGGGCGGCACCATTCCAGTCACGCATTTCGCCTCGCTGAACGATGAAGAATGTCGCAAGGCCGCCAATCTCCTGAAACCGGCTGTCATCTTCACCATTTCCTGCCGTCTGCTGACGCCGGCGACGCTCAGGGACCTGCACTGCCCCATCATCAATTTTCACGCCGGCATCAACCCGGCCTATCGCGGCCAGATGGGTGGATACTGGGCGCTGGTGGAAAAGGACCGGGGCAATTTCGGCGCAACCGTGCATCTCGTTGACAAGGGTGTGGATACCGGCGCCACACTTTACGAAAAACGGCTGAAACCCTCACCTTCCGACACCATCGCCACCTATCCCCTTCTCTTGACAGCAGCCTCGGTCGATATCGCCATCAATGCCATCGAAGACGCCTTGTCCGGCAGCCTTGCGCCGCAGCCGCCCTCGCCCGGAAAGTCGGTGCTCCGCTTTCCACCAACGATCTGGACATGGCTCTGGAACGGTCTGACGAAACGGATCTGGTAGCGCCGCCGGCACCGCGCTCGGCTCAAGCTTCGTCGCAGATGCAGGGCTGTCTTGCCGCAACAGGCACAGACTTGGCCTCAAAAACGGTGCATGATAATCAAAAGGATCATGCACACATTGCCCGATATCTCCGCCACTTCCGTCATCCCCGCCTCCATCGAGGCCTCACCCGCGCAGGTGCTTGGCCCGGCAAGTCTTGCCGGTCTTTTTCCGCAGGGCGTGCGCGTTTATCTGACAGATACCGGAGCCGCCTCGCAGGTGAAGCTGGTCGATGCCGCAAAGCATCTGCGTGATCTCGGTTATAAGCCCGTTCCGCACCTTGCGGCGCGCCGTATCGCCTCTCGCATCGATTTCGAGGAACAGGTGAAGCGGCTTGCCGGCGACGCCGGCGTGACCGACGTGCTGGCGGTCGGCGGTGGCGTCGAGAAGCCAGAGGGCCCGTTCACGTCTACCATCGACATGCTTTCCACGGGCATTTTCGACCGTTGCGGCATCAGGCATATCGCAATTGCCGGTCATCCGGAAGGCAGCCCCGATTTCAACGACGAAACGGCGACGGCCGCGTTGCGGCTGAAACGCGATTTTGGCGAAAGAACCGACGCCGCCATGCGCATCGTCACCCAGTTCGGTTTTGATTCCGCCCGCTTCATCGCCTGGGCAGAAGGGCTTGCCGCATCCGGTATCGATCTGCCGGTGCATATCGGCGTTTCCGGCCCGGCCAAGATCACCACGCTCCTGAAATACGCCGCGCTCTGCGGTGTCGGCAATTCCATTGCCTATCTCAAGAAAAACGCGCTTTCCCTGACCACGCTTGCCAGGGGCCATTCACCGGAAAGCATCGTCGGGCCGATCGAACGGCACTGGCGGGACAATCCGCAAGGACCGATCCGGCAGATCCATGTCTTTCCCTTCGGCGGGCTGCAGGCGTCGTCAGACTGGCTGGTCAGTCGTGGCAGCTGGCGGACCGAAAACGCGGATCACGCCGCAGCCACGGGTTCGGTGGCGATCTAAGCGGCGCGTCGACGGCGCATGATGGCCGTGACGCGTTCCTTCGCCTCATGCCGCCTTCGCGACCTCGACGAAGGCATTGCGAATGCTTTCCGCCACTGCGAGCACCGGCCGCGACGCCTTGTCGCCCATAATCAGCCGGATATCGAAATAGCCGAGTTCCGGCAGGCCTTCCTTCTCGCCCAGAATGACCATGTCGTTCAGCACATAGGATCGTGGCAGCGGCGCGATGGCGAGATCTGCGGCAATCGCCGCACGCTGTGCCATCGTGTGGCCGCTGAGATAGGCCACGCGGAAATTGCGCCCACGTTTTTCCAGCGAATGAATCGCCTCTGAACGCCAGATGCAGCCCTCTTCCCATATCGAGATCGGCAGCGGATCGCGCAGATAGGCCGTGCCGCATTTCGCACCCGCCCAGACGAGCCGTTCGCGCATCAGCACCTCGCCGGTATCCCTCAGCGGATGTGAAGCACAGTTGACGAGGGCGAGATCAAGACGCTGCTCGTCCATCCGCTTATAGAGATTGGAACTGGCATCGATTGTGACGTCGATCATGATGCCGGGGAAAGCCTCGGCGAAACGCTTGAGAATGCCCGGCAGCAGCCCGCGCTCGCCAATATCCTCCGGTGCGCCGAGACGCACCACACCGGACAATTCGGGCATGACGAAACGCGACACGGCCTCGTTGGACAAGGCAATCATGCGGCGCGCATAAGTCAGAAGCGTCTCCCCATGCGCCGTCAATGTCACCGAACGCGCATCGCGCAGGAACAGCGTCGTTTTCAGCTGCTCTTCTAGCTTCTTGATCTGCATCGAAACGGCCGATGGTGTTCTGAACACGACTTCGGCGGCGGTCGAGAAGTTTCCCGTTTCCGCAATGGCGACGAAGGTCCTCAATATGTCGTTATCCAGCAACGGCAGCGGTTGGCGGAAAGTCACGGTCATGGCACGCACCTTCAAATATTTTGATTTATAGATGGATATCATTTCGTTTGATTGAATGTCAACAACGGCGCACCATCCTCACATCAATCGTGGTTCAGGAAAGGATGAAGACATGACCATGATACATTACCTGCCCGCGGCGAACCGCTCCCCGCATCGCCCGTCATCCGCCGGCTGGCTTCAGCGCCTGTCAGGCAATATCGCCTCCCATTATGCGTCATGGCGCCGTGCGAGGATGCTCCGCGCGCTGGAAGCGCTCCCGCCTGAAACATTGAAGGATATCGGATGGCCCACAACCGACAACTACGGCAGAAGCGTCATTCGCAAATGACCGCCGGCCGATGGCTCGCAGCCTTTCTTACGCCCGCGAGCCATCGCCCTCTGCGGGTAAATGGCGGCCCCCGGGCGTAAATTGGCCTGCCTGTTTTACATGCGACGCGACGCCCTTTAAAAAGGCTTGTCGCAAAATTTGCATATTTCAAAAGCTATTTTTTGACAGCCCCGATTCCACGGCGTATTTTTCGTTAAAGATGTCGCATACAGGACATCCAGAAGACCAATTCCAAGGGAGGAATTGCGTATTCGCAACGGAGCACGGGCAAATGAGCAGAAACTCCCAGAAGAAGCGCTCAATCGTCTTTTTTCTCATTCCGCAATTTACCATGCTGCCCTTCGCCGCAGCGGTTGAAACGCTTCGCATCGCCAACCGAATGTTGGGCTACCAGGCCTATGAATGGCGCATCGCCTCGCTCGATGGCCAGAAGGTCATGTCCTCGAGCGGCATCTGTCTTGAGGCCGATACCTGTCTTGCAGATGAGCGGCGTTACGTCAGCGGCGAAAACCGCCCGGAAATGGCAATCATCTGTTCGGGCATCGATGTGGATCAACACATCAACAAATCGGTCAACGCCTGGCTGCGCGAAGCCTATAATCGCGGTATCGCCATCGGCAGCCTCTGTACCGCCGCCCATATCCTTGCGCAGGCTGGCCTCCTCAACGGCAAACGTTGCGCGATCCACTGGGAAAACCTGCCCGGCTTTTCCGAAGCCTTCCCGCAGGTGGAAGTCTACGCAGATCTCTTCGAAGTCGACAGCAACATCTATACCTGCGCCGGCGGCACGGCCTCGCTCGACATGATGCTGAGCCTGATCGGCCAGGATTTCGGCGAGAACCTCGTCAACCGCGTCTGCGAACAGCAATTGACCGACCGCGTGCGCAGCCCCAACGACCGCCAGCGCCTGCCGCTGCGCGCCCGCCTCGGCGTGCAGAACAGCAAGGTCCTGTCGATCATCGAATTGATGGAAGGCAATCTTGCCGAGCCGCTGTCGCTGCTCGATATCGCCGATGCCGCCGATCTGTCGCGCCGGCAGGTGGAACGCCTCTTCCGCCAGGAAATGGGCCGCTCGCCCGCCCGCTATTACCTTGAAATCCGCCTTGACCGCGCCCGTCACCTGCTGGTGCAATCAGCCATGCCGGTGGTGGAAGTCGCCGTCGCCTGCGGGTTCGTGTCAGCGTCGCACTTCTCGAAGTGTTATCGCGAAATCTACAATCGCACCCCGCAGCAGGAGCGCGCCGAGCGCAAGCTGCTGATCAGTGCTTCGCGCATGGCAATGGCGAGCCAGGCAGGCAAGGCCGCCCATTGAAGGCGGAGTTGAAGGTCCCGAACGCGACAGAACTTGTCTCAGAGCAAAAACCTGTCCTCCGTCATGCCAGACTAGATCCGGCATCCAGCCACCGAGCGTCTGCGCCGCGAGAAGAGTATTTCGCGATCAAGGACCTGATCGCGCTGGCCCCCGTATCCAGTCCGGGGTGACGAAGCGCGGATGATGGAACTGTGGTAAGATCGCAGGTTCAGGGAGCAGCCAGCAAATCAGACCAATTCACCCAAA
This sequence comes from Agrobacterium sp. CMT1, assembly GCF_037203725.1. NCBI lineage: Bacteria > Pseudomonadati > Pseudomonadota > Alphaproteobacteria > Hyphomicrobiales > Rhizobiaceae > Agrobacterium > Agrobacterium sp. CMT1. The sequence goes on along the minus strand of NZ_JBBCAR010000015.1, from coordinate 56,864 downwards.
CGGCCGAACCGCATGGGCGAGGTCCTCCGCCGTCATGCCGGCGCCCGCTCTGTCGCCCGCCTCGCCATGCAGCCAGACCCCGGCTGCAGCCGCTTCGAAGGCAGGTGCGCCCTGCGCCAATAGCGCGCCGATGATACCGGCCAGAACGTCACCCGATCCCGCCGTCGCAAGGCTCGCCGGGGCGTTCGTATTGACCAGCGCCCGGCCATCGGGCGAAGCGATCACCGTGTCCGCACCCTTATAGACCAGAACCGCGCCGCTGCGCGCCGCAGCGACCTGCGCCTTCTCGATCTTGCTCAGCGTCCCATCGGCCGCCAGATCGGCAAACAGCCGGGCGAACTCGCCCTCATGCGGTGTCAGCACGAATTTGCCCGCACCGGAAGTGATACGCTCGAACAGGACATCCGTATCATCCCTGAAGGCCGTGATCGCATCGGCATCCAGCACCACCGACTTGTCGCCAAGCAGCGACACGAAGTGCCGCGCCTTTTCGAGATCGCCGAAGCCGGGGCCGAGAACGAAGGCGCCGTGACGCTCATCGTCAAGCCACACGCGCAGATCGTCGGCATTGTCCATCGGAACGTTCATCACGGCCGTCAATGTGACAGACAGCACGTCGAGCGCCGCTTTCGGCGCTGCGACAGTAACGATCCCCGCCCCCGCCTTCAGCGCTGAAAGCGCGGTCATGCGGCTAGCACCCGTCGCATGGGCGGGGCCCGAGAAGACCGTCAGGTGCCCCCTGCGGAATTTATGGGTCTCCATACCGGCGCGCGGCAAGGCATCCCGCCAGACAAACGGATCGTTTTCCGCCACCGATCCCCTATGAGCATCGAGGATACGCAACGGTATGCCGATATCGAAAACCTCCAGCGCTCCGCAAAGCTCCCGCCCCGGCATCAGCAGATGACCCGGCTTGCGCGCCATGAAGGTGATCGTGCGCTCCGCCCTGAACGATGCGCCAAGCGCCACGCCACGCCGGCCGCAAAGCCCCGAGGGCAGATCCACGGCAAGAACCGGCACCTTCGCCTGCATGACCGTCTCGATCAGCCGGACTAGCTCCGGCGGAACATCGCGGGACAACCCGGCTCCGAACACGGCGTCGATCACCACGTCGCCGGAAAGAGGCGTATAGGTATCAAGCGGCGGCGGCGTCACGCCGCTCCGCTCCAAGGCCACGCGTGCATCCCCCTTGAGAAGGCCGATATCGCCGAGATGATGGACCACGACTTTAGCGCCGCTTTGCGCCAGCGCCCGCGCCGCGACATACCCGTCACCGCCGTTATTCCCGCCGCCGCACAGGACGACGAAGCGCAGCGCCTGCGGGTAATGCCGAAGCGCCGAAGCAGCCACCGCCTGCCCCGCACGCTCCATCAAATCGTAAAGCGGGATGCCGGATTGGCCGGCTGCCGCATCGATGCGCGCCATCACAGCCGGGTCGATAAGGAGGAACTCGGAAATGGAGGTCATGCCACATCATTCCTTCAAAACGCAGGAAAGGCAATCGATACAAAAATAAGCAAAATTCGGAGACCAAAAAATACTCAAATGCATATAATATGTGCAATAGCTCAACCCGCGACCACAGCATAATCGAATTTTAAAAATTTCTAATATTAAAGAAAACCGCAGAAATGCTGATGGATTTTTCGGATTCTAGTGACGAATTGCCGGTAGAACCGCGAAAAGCGAATGCATTTTGTGCGAGAAAGGCCGCGGGGCGAAGTTTTTTCTTCAAGCCCGCTTCCGATCTGGCACAATACGTGCATTCTTGTGGCAGAGCGGGAGTTACCTGCTTTAACGGGAGAAGCGGAGAGATATTTTCTCATGAAAAAGATCGAAGCGATCATTAAGCCTTTCAAGCTCGACGAAGTGAAGGAAGCCCTTCAGGAAGTCGGACTTCAGGGAATCACGGTCACGGAAGCAAAAGGCTTTGGTCGTCAGAAAGGCCACACGGAACTCTACCGCGGTGCAGAGTACGTCGTGGACTTTTTGCCGAAAGTGAAAGTCGAAGTCGTATTGGCGGATGAGAATGCGGAAGCCGTCATCGAGGCGATCCGCAATGCGGCGCAGACCGGACGCATCGGCGACGGAAAGATTTTCGTTTCCAATGTCGAGGAAGTCATCCGCATCCGTACCGGTGAAACAGGCGTGGACGCCATATAATTAAAAAAGTCCCGAGCCGGGGAGGCTTGGGTTTTCACCTCGTCATCATCACACTCAAGGAAAAGTTTAAATGACGACCGCAAACGATATCTTGAAGCAGATCAAGGATAACGACATCAAGTTCGTGGACCTGCGCTTTACCGACCCCAAGGGCAAGCTGCAGCACGTCACCATGGACGTGGTATGCGTCGACGAAGACATGTTCGCCGACGGCGTCATGTTCGACGGCTCCTCGATCGCCGGCTGGAAGGCCATCAACGAGTCCGACATGGTGCTGATGCCAGATCCGGCCACCGCCCATGTCGACCCGTTCTTCGCCCAGTCCACCCTGGTCGTCCTTTGCGATATTCTCGACCCGGTCTCGGGCGAAGCCTATAACCGCGATCCGCGCGGCACCGCCAAGAAGGCCGAAGCCTACCTCAAGGCATCAGGTATCGGCGACACGGTTTTCGTCGGTCCCGAGCCTGAATTCTTCGTCTTCGACGACGTGAAATACAAGGCAGACCCCTACAACACCGGCTTCAAGCTCGATTCGTCCGAACTGCCGTCCAATGACGACACCGACTACGAGACCGGCAACCTCGGCCACCGTCCGCGCGTCAAGGGCGGTTATTTCCCGGTCCCGCCGATCGACAGCCTGCAGGACATGCGCTCCGAAATGCTGACGGTTCTCGCCGAAATGGGCGTCGTCGTTGAAAAGCATCACCACGAAGTGGCTGCCGCACAGCACGAGCTGGGCGTGAAGTTCGACACGCTGGTCTCCAGCGCCGACAAGATGCAGATCTACAAGTACGTTGTGCACCAGGTCGCCAATGCCTATGGCAAAACGGCAACCTTCATGCCGAAGCCGATCTTCGGCGACAACGGCTCGGGCATGCACGTTCACCAGTCGATCTGGAAGGGCGGCAAGCCGACCTTCGCAGGCGATGAATATGCCGGTCTTTCCGAAACCTGCCTGTACTACATCGGCGGCATCATCAAGCATGCCAAGGCCATCAACGCTTTCACCAACCCCACCACCAACTCCTACAAGCGTCTGGTGCCGGGTTATGAAGCGCCGGTTCTGCTCGCCTACTCCGCGCGCAACCGTTCCGCCTCCTGCCGTATCCCCTTCGGCTCCAACCCGAAGGCAAAGCGCGTCGAAGTCCGCTTCCCGGACCCGACCCAGAACCCCTATCTCGGTTTTGCGGCCATGCTGATGGCCGGCCTCGACGGCATCAAGAACAAGATCCATCCCGGCAAGCCGATGGACAAGGACCTTTACGACCTTCCTGCCAAGGAACTGAAGAAGATCCCGACCGTCTGCGGTTCGCTGCGTGAAGCGCTGGAAAGCCTCGACAAGGACCGCAAGTTCCTGACCGCCGGCGGCGTGTTTGACGACGACCAGATCGATAGCTTCATCGAACTGAAGATGCAGGAAGTCATGCGTTTCGAAATGACCCCTCACCCGGTCGAATTCGACATGTACTACTCGGCCTGATCGGCCCTGCGGGCGCTCCACCGGGGCGCTCCATTCATCGCGGCGGTTTTCCCCGGAAAGCCGCCGTTTTCTTTTGAAGTTCAACCCTGACCGTGAAGAATGCCGAACACGCCAGCCACGCAGCAAACCCGCCTCACGGACTGGCTCATCTTTCTGGCCGTTCCCTTCTTTTTCGCCAGCAACGTCGTTTTCGGCCGCGGCGTCGTCGGTGAGGTCTCGCCTTTCATCGCCGCCTTCATCCGCTGGATGGGCTCGACGCTCATCATCGCGCCCTTCATGATCGCCGACTGGCGCAACTGCCTTGCTTTCGTGCGGCACAAGACGCTGCTCTGGCTCGTCCTCGGCATTCTCGGCATGGGCATCTGCGGTGGCGTGGTCTATTGGGGCCTCACCATGACCACGGCCGCCAACGGCACGCTGATCTACACCACCTCCTCGCTGTTCATCATCCTGTTCCAGCGCATCTTTCAGGGCCGGCCGATCCGGAAGCTTGAAGTGGCGGGCATGATTATCGCCTTCGCCGGCGTCGCCGCCATCGTGCTCAAGGGCGATATCTCCGCTCTCCGGCACATGAATTTCAACATCGGCGACTTTGCAATTTTGACCGCGGCCATTGCGTTTGCGATCTATTCCGTGCTGCTGCGCGATCCGGCGGCGCGGCAGATGGCGTCCTTCAGTCTCTTTGGACTGATTGCATTTTCCGGCGCGCTTGTCCTTCTGCCGCCGGCAGCACTGGAACTGGCACAGGGCGGCATGCTGCCGGCCACGCCTGTTGCATGGGCAAAGATCGGCGGCATCATCCTGTTCGCCTCACTTCTGGCCTTTTATTGCTTTACCCACACGGTGCGCGTTTTCGGTCCCGCCACGGCGGGAATTACGCTGTACATGATGCCGCCGGTCTCGATCCTCATGGCGACGGTGTTTCTCGGCGAATCCTTCGAGACCTATCATGCCATCGGCATCGTATTGGTCACCGGCGGCGTCATCATCGCCACCGCGCCAATCGGCAAAGGGCGCTGAACACGAATGGCAGAGCGGCGTCAGAGCGGCGTCAAAGCGCCAGGTCTTGATATTTCGCGTTCCGATACCAACTAGTATTGGGAAAGGAAGTACATGCCATGAAACAAAGAAACGCAAAATTCACGCTTGGCGAGATCGTTCGCCACAAGGTGTTTCCGTTCCGCGGTGTGGTAATCGACGTGGACCCGGAATATGCCAATACCGAGGAATGGTGGAACGCTATTCCCGCGGAAATCAGGCCGGAACGCGACCAGCCCTTCTATCATCTTCTCGCCGAAAACGAGGAGACGGAATATGTCGCCTATGTTTCCGAACAGAACCTCGTCCACGACGAAAACGAGACGCCGCTTCGAAATCCCAATATCGGCCGCATCTTTGACAAGGCGCCGAACGGCGAATGGCGCCCGAAAATGTCCACGGCGCACTGACGCCCGCCAAGCATCTCCCTCCTCCCGGGGATATCGAACACGCATAAAAAAACCGGTCTGTCGCCAGACCGGTTTTCTGTTTTTGAAGCCTGCGCGGCAATCAGGGCTTCGGCGCGCCCTTGGCAGCGTCCTGAGCAGCTTCGAGCTTCTTGCGAGCTTCTTCCGCCTTCTTCTGCATGCCTTCCTGCAGGCTGCGCTGGCTTTCGGCCAGCTGCGACTGGGTGATTGCCGGGCCGTCATAAGCGCCGGTGAAACCGGAAAGCGCGATCTTGATGGGGTTCGGCGCGCGGCGGAAGTTGATGGAGGTGAAGACCACCTCGCTACCCTTCTTCAGCGAAGCGATCATGGCGTCCGTCAGCGGCACTTCAGCCGTGCACTTGTCGGGAAGGCAAACGGCGTAATCGAGCTTCTGACCCTTGCCGCCATCGATCTGCATCATCACACCCGGAGGAATGAGACGCGCGGTCGGAACGGAAACCTGCAGAAGCTTGCGGTTGACCTTGCCTTCAACGGTGATGAGGCCAACGGCCGTGATCATCTGGCCGTTCTGGGCAAGAACCACGTTCTGCACAACGCAGACATCGTTGTCTTCCTGCTTGGAGCAGGTCTTGAACCAGCCGAGCGGCGGAGCGCCAGCGCCCTGAGCGGCCGGTGCAGCATCCTGCGCCTGCGAGATGGCCGGAGCGGACACAGCGCCGAGAGAGAGGACCAGAGCGGACAGAGCCGTCCGGGTGAATGTGTTTGCCTTGTGCATCATAAGAGTTCCGTCTCCTGAATGTCTGCCAGAACAGAACCGCTCAAGGTCCTGTTCGCCGATGGCGGTATCCTTCTGCCCGTTCAACTGTCGTTTAAATGAGGCAAATGCGTGACCCGTCTCTTCCGGTCCCCCTGTTACATGCCGTTCGCGGCGATATCCAGCACTTCTTTAACTTTTTCTTGAGCGGACCCAAGATTTCCCGCGCTTGCATGGGTCATGCAACGTCCCTGTGCTACATATCTGCCAGAATCATGATGATAAACGGTCCTGACGCACATCGGACGGACAGTTGAGACAGGACAGTGACATGCGCAACCTTGCGGCCCTCATCCCCGCATTGTTTCTTTTGGGATCATCCCTGCTTCCCGGCGGGAGTGCGGTAGCGCGACCGCTGCACGCCATCTCGATGCATGGCACGCCAGCGCTTCCCGCAGATTTTTCACACCTTCCTTATGTCAATCCGGACGTGAAGAAAGGCGGCCGCATTTCTTATGGCGTGGTCGGCACCTTCGACAGCCTGAACCCCTTCGTTCTCAAGGGAATGCGCACCACCGCCCGTGGTGTTTGGGATCCGGAATTCGGCAATCTTCTTTACGAGCCTCTGATGTCTCGCTCCAGCGACGAGCCCTTCAGCCTCTATGGGCTGCTCGCCGAAACCGTGGAGTGGGACGACGAGCGCAGCTTCGTTCAGTTCAACATCAACCCCAAGGCGAAATGGTCGGATGGCGAGCCGGTAACGCCTGATGACGTGATCTTCACCTTCAATCTCCTGAAGGAAAAGGGCCGCCCGCCGTTCAACAGCCGTCTCGACGGCGTAGCCAAGATGGAGAAGACCGGCGAACACAGCGTGCGCTTCACCTTCAACGAAAAGGCGAATCGCGAAACCCCGCTCATCCTCGCCTCTTCAACGCCGATCCTGCCGAAACACGCGACCGATCCGGAAAAATTCGAGCAGGCGGGCCTCGGTGCGGTTGTCGGCTCCGGCCCTTACCGAATCAAGACGCTGCGCCCGGGTGAACGAATCATCTGGGAGAGAAACCCCGACTACTGGGGCAAGGACATCCCCGGCAAAGTCGGTTTCGATAATTACGACGAGATCAGCATCACCTATTTCCTCCAGGTCACGACCATGTTCGAGGCCTTCAAGAAGGGCGATATCGACATCTACCCGGAAGGCGATGCCATCAATGGCACCTCCGATACCTCCCACTGGGGGCAGGCGTATAATTTTCCCGCCGTGCATCGCGGCGATATCGTCAAGGACGTGTTCCAGCCGCGCCTGCCGACCGGCATGTTCGGTCTCGTCTTCAACACCCGCCGTGCCGTCTTCGCTGACGAAAAGGTACGCGAAGGCCTTACCTATGCCTTCGATTTCGAGTGGATGAACAAAAACATCCTCGGCGGCTCCTTCAAGCGGACGCAGAGCTACTGGCAGAACTCGCCGCTCGGCGCCTATGGCAACGCCGCCGACGCGCGCGAGCTGGCGCTGCTCGGTGACGCGGCAAAGTCCATGCCGCCGGAGCTGCTGGCCGGCACCTATGCGCTGCCGACCACGGACGGCACGGGCGCCGACCGCAAGGTTCTGAAAATGGCCGTCGACAAGCTGAAAGAGGCTGGCTACAGCATCAAGAACGGCAGGATGTCCGATGCCAATGGCCGCCAGCTCGCTTTCGAAATCATGACGCAGAACCCGGCGCAGGAGCGTATCGCGCTCGCCTATCAGCGTTCGCTGAACCTGATCGGCGTCGCCATGGGCATTCGCTCGGTTGATGACGGGCAATACCAGTCGCGCTCGAACAGCTTCGATTACGACATGATCATCCGCTCCCTGCCCTCGTCGCTTTCGCCCGGCATGGAGCAGCTGAACCGCTGGAACTCACTCTCGCGTGATGCGCAGGGCAGCTTCAACTATGCAGGTGTTGCCAATCCCGATATAGACCGGATGATAGAGGCGCTGTTGCAGGCCCGCTCGACGGAAGATTTCCAGGCGGCCGTGCGCGCTTATGACCGTCTTCTCGTAGCCGGCCATTATATCATTCCGCTCTATTACATCGGCGCCCAATGGGTCGCACGCTGGAAATATATCGACCGCCCGGATATGACACCGATACAGGGCAATCAGAAACAGACCTGGTGGGACGCGCGGGCGCAATAACCTGCCACCGTCATGTCGATCATATAAGGAACATCAGCCATGGAACGCATCGTTGTTGACGTCGTATCGGACATGGTCTGCCCGTGGTGTTATCTCGGCAAGGCCCGGCTCGATCTCGCCATTGCCGAGGTGCAGGATGAAATCAGCGTCGACGTGAACTGGCGTCCCTACCGCCTCAACCCGGACTATCCGCCGGAAGGAGTCGACCAGAAAGCCGCTCTCGAGGAAAAGCTCGGCAAGGAGCGTCTGGAACAGGCCCATGCCACGTTGGTTCAGCTCGGCAGGGAAGTCGGCATTACCTATGATTTCGACGCGATCAAGATCGGGCCGAACACGCTCGATGCCCATCGCCTGTCGCTCTGGGCTCATTCCGAAGGCCGCGACGTCCAGGAACGCGTCGTGACCGGCCTGTTCAAGGCCAATTTCGAGGAAGGCCGCAATATCGGCGATCATGCCGTGCTGATCGACGTTGCCGCAAAGGCCGGCATGGATGCGAAAGTCGTCGAGCGGCTGCTGGCTTCGGACGCGGACAAGGATACGGTCGTCGCTGAAATCGATGCCGCCCAGCAGATGGGTGTCGCCGGCGTGCCCTTTTTCATCATCGACCAGAAATACGCCATAAGCGGTGCACAAACACCCGATGTCCTGATTGCTGCATTGCGGGATATTGCAAAAATCAAGGCGGACGAGCATAGATCGATGAACTGACGGTCAAACCACCGGCGGTTTTCAACAACTCGATTTTTGCCGGTGTTTCCGTGTCCGACCAGACCCTGAAAGGCATTCTGCTCGCCTTTGCAGCCTTCGCTGCCTATGCCTGGAGCGATGCCAGCGTTAAACTCATTGAAGGCCAGATTTCGCCGATCGAATCGGCCTTCTTCGGAGCCCTGTTCGGCCTCGTCGCCCTGCCCTTCATCCGCAAACGCAACGACAGCTGGCTGGATGTGGTGAAAACAACCAACCGGCCGCTCTGGATCATCCGCTTTTTTTCGGCCGGCACCGGCGCTGTCGGCAGCGTGACTGCCTTTACCCATCTTTCCATGGCGGAAGCTTTCGCGCTGATCTTCCTGCTTCCGTCCTTCGTCACCATCATGTCGGTGATGTTTCTCAAGGAACAGGTGGGCATTCGCCGCTGGTCGGCCGTCATCATCGGTTTTCTGGGTGTGCTCATCATCCTGCGGCCCGGATTCCGTGAACTGGGCATAGGCCATCTGGGCGCCATCATCGCCGGCTTCAGCGGCGCGCTCAGCATCGTGATCTTCCGCGCCATGGGCCCATCGGAAAAGAATGTTTCGCTTTATGGTGCGGGCGTACTGGGCTGTCTCGTCATCAGCGGCGTTGCCATGGTGCCGAGCTTCGTCATGCCGGGTGGCGAACAATGGCTGCTGCTGGCAGGATACGGCCTGCTCGGCGCGCTTGGCAACATTCTGGTCATGTACGCCGCCCAATATGCGCCCGCCGCCATGATCGGCCCGACGCAATATAGCCAGATGCTCTGGGCCATCCTGTTCGGTTATCTGATTTTTGGCGATCGTATCGACGGCTGGATGTTGATCGGCATTGCCCTCATCGTCGGATCCGGCCTGCTGACACTGCTCCGCGAGAAACAGAGAAAGGTGCCATTGCCCGCCTCCATCGCCGCGACAGACCAGAACGTGGCTGTCGGTATTACGCCGGAAGACAGTCACTAGCCACAGAGAGCGAAAAAACCGGCGGCGCTTCAGGCACCGCCGGTCCGGCGTTCAATCAATCGCAAACCCTGACCCGATACATGTCGCCCCAGGCGTTCTGCCTCCAGGCCACATGGCAGCGGGGATAGGCGGGTTCATAAACGACCGGCGGGCCATAAGCGGGCGCAGCGTAGACGGGTGGACCATAAGCCGGCGCGTAATAGGCGGGGCCGTAGGCATAGCCCGGGTGCCTTGCACCCGCAATCAGCGCTCCGCCAATGATCGTGCCGGCAATGCCGGCCGCAAGGCCGCGGCCGAAATTATTGCGCGCTTCCGCCTGACTGGTGGTGGCAATTGTGGTGCCCGCAATTGTCAAAGCAACCAGACCAGCGGTGGCAAACCTGTTGATATTGGTCCACATCGTCCTGCTCCTTCATCACCCGGCGGCATCCACTCATCCGCCGCACCGGGTATGAGGATGAGATTACGCCTGCGAAGAATACCGGTAGATGTCCGTTTCGTTACATTGCGGTAATTTTCGCTGAGCCGCGTGGGGGCATTCGTGAGTGGCCAAAGGTGGGTGTGGCTTTACCCCCCTCTGCCCTGCCGGGCATCTCCCCCTCAAGGGGGGAGATCGATCTGCGGCGATGTCTCGCATTATCTCGACGTTAGAGGATGGAGTGGTGGCAGTGCATCTTGCCGATCTCCCCCCTTGAGGGGGAGATGCCCGGCAGGGCAGAGGGGGGTAAACCCCACCCACCTGCGGTACCAAATAGCCCACCCTCTGAAACTCAAATCTACGACCGAGCCAGCTCCGCCAGCTGCGTCATGATCATCGCCGCACCCGTCAGCCGCTTTTCCGGCGTCGGCAGATCGCGGTTGAGGAACAGGCTGTGATCCGGACGGATCTTCGCCATCGATCCCTGCTTGCCAATGTAACCGACAAGCGCCGCCGGGTTCGGGAATTCCTTGTTGCGGAATTGAACGACAACGCCCTTCGGCCCGGCATCCAGCTTCTCGACATTGGCAATGCGGCAGAGCGACTTGATGTAGACGATCTTGAGAAGATGCTGCACTTCTTTCGGCAGCGGGCCGAAACGGTCGATCATTTCAGCGCCGAAACCGTCGATCTCGCTGATATCGGCAAGCTCGCCAAGCCGGCGGTAAAGGCCCATGCGAAGATGCAGATCGGGAACGTAATCTTCCGGGATCATGACGGATGTGCCGACCGAAATCTGCGGCGACCAACCGCTATCCTGCACCTGCTCGTCACCCTTCACTTCGGCCACCGCCTCTTCCAGCATCTGCTGATAGAGCTCGAAACCGACTTCCTTGATATGGCCGGACTGTTCTTCCCCGAGCAGATTGCCCGCACCACGAATATCAAGATCGTGGCTCGCCAGCTGGAAACCGGCGCCGAGCGTATCGAGCGATTGCAGCACCTTCAGCCGGCGCTCGGCAGTCGTGGTCAGCACCTTGTTGACCGGCAGGGTGAAGAGCGCGAAGGCGCGCACCTTGGAGCGGCCGACACGGCCGCGTAGCTGGTAAAGCTGCGCAAGACCGAACATATCGGCGCGGTGCACGATCAGCGTATTGGCGGTCGGCACGTCAAGGCCGGATTCAACGATGGTCGTCGATAGCAGCACATCATATTTGCCGTCGTAGAAGGCGTTCATGATGTCTTCCAGCTCGCCCGCCGCCATCTGGCCGTGCGCCACCGCCACCTTCAGTTCCGGCACATCCGATTGCAGGAAGGCATGGATATCGGCGAGATCGGCAAGCCGCGGGCAAACGTAGAAACTCTGGCCGCCACGATAATGCTCACGCATCAGCGTCTCGCGAATGACGAGCGGATCAAATGGCGAAATGAAGGTGCGCACCGCCATGCGGTCGACAGGCGGCGTGGTGATGAGCGACAGTTCGCGAACCCCGGTCATGGCGAGCTGCAAGGTGCGCGGAATGGGCGTTGCCGATAGCGTCAGCACATGCACGTCGCTTTTCAGCTCCTTCAGCCGCTCCTTGTGCTTGACGCCGAAATGCTGCTCTTCATCGATGATGAGCAGGCCGAGATTGGCAAAGCTGATGCCCGCACCAAGCAGCGCATGCGTGCCGACGACGATATCGGTCTTTCCGTCAGCAACTTCCTTCTTGGTCAGCGCCAGTTCCTTGGAGCCGACGAGACGGGAAGCCTGCTGCACGCGGATGGGCAATCCGCGGAAACGCTCCGAGAAAGTCCGGAAATGCTGGCGGGCGAGCAGCGTGGTCGGCACCACGACAGCCACCTGCACGCCATTCATGGCGGCAAGGAAGGCGGCGCGCAGCGCCACTTCGGTCTTGCCGAAACCGACATCGCCGCAGATGAGACGGTCCATCGGCCGGCCGGCCGCGAGATCCTCCCGCACCGCCTCGATGGCGTTCAGCTGGTCCTCGGTTTCGTCGTAGGGGAAACGGGCAGCAAACTCATCATAGAGCCCGTCCGGCGCGACAAGCTCCGGCGCATGGCGCACGAGACGCGCCGCTGCGATGCGGATAAGCTCATCGGCCATGTCAAGCAGGCGCTTCTTGAGCTTGGCCTTGCGCATCTGCCATGCGCCGCCGCCGAGCTTGTCGAGCGTCGCCTCCGCCGCGTCCGAGCCGTAACGCGAGAGGAGATCGATGTTTTCAACCGGCAGAAACAGCTTGGCGTCATCGGCATAGTGCAGTTCGAGACAGGCGCGCGGTGCGCCCGCCGCCTCGATGGTCTGCAAGCCGACAAAACGACCAATGCCGTGTTCGGCATGAACGACGAGCGAGCCCTCGTCCAGACCGGCCACTTCCGAGATGAAATCCGCACCGCGTTTGCGGCGCTTGGAACGCCGCACCATGCGGTCGCCGAGAATGTCCTGCTCGCCGATAACGGCAAGATTCCCGGTTTCGAAACCGGCCTCAAGGCTCAGCACCGCGGAGGCGGCCTCGCCTTTGCCAAGCTTCTCCACCTCTTTCAGCGAGGTAACCGGCTTGATCTTCTCAAGCCCATGCTCGTTCAGCACCTGCAGCAACCGGTCGAGCGAGCCTTCCGACCAGCCAGTTATCAGCACCTTCCAGCCCTTGGCGCGGCGCTCGGCTATGTGTTTCACAGCCAGGGCAAAGACATTGACCCGCTCTTCGCTTTCGCCTTCGGTTGGCTGCCGCGCCCAGCGCGGGCCGACATGCGCGTCCAGCGTGGCGACGGGCCTTCCCTCGCTATCCTGCTCATTGAAGGGCGTCAGACGCACCGCATTGACGGCAGACAGGGCCGTGTCGAAATCCTTGCCGTTGAGATAAAGCTGGCCGGGAGACACGGGCTTGTAGGGCGCACCCTGCGTCGATCCCTTCGTCTCGCCGGAAGCGCGCCGCGCCTCGTAATAATCGAGCACCAGCTTGGAGCGCTCCTTGGCCGCCTCGCGTGCCGTGTGATCCGTGACGATGCGGAACCCCTTCAGATAATCGAAGGCGGTCTCCAGCTTCTCGTAAAACAGCGGCAGCCAGTGCTCCATGCCGGCATAACGGCGGCCCTCGGAAACGGCCTGATAAAGCGCATCGTCACGCGTCGCCGCACCGAACAGCGAGAGGTAATTCTTACGAAACCGGCTGATCGTATCGGGCGTCAGCGTCACTTCGCTCATGGGGTTCAGATCGAGCGAGCGCGCCTGGCCGATGGTCCGCTGGCTGGCCGGATCGAAGGTACGGATGCTTTCCAGCGTATCGCCGAAGAAATCGAGCCGCACAGGCTCCTCGGTGCCCGGCACGAAAACATCGAGAATACCGCCGCGCACGGCGAACTCGCCCACTTCGCGCACCGTCGCAACCCGGTCGAAACCGTTGCGCTCCAGCCGCGCGGCAATATCCTCCATGCGAATCTGGTTGCCGGGTCTCGCGGAGAAGCCAAGGCTTTCGATGATGTCGCGCGGCGCCATCTTCTGCAGCATGGCGTTGACGGTGACAAGCACGATGGCCGGATGCGGTTTCTTCGCGTGGCTGATGAGACCGGCAAGCGCCGCCAGGCGACGCGCCGACGTGTCGGCGCTTGGTGACACGCGGTCATAGGGAAGGCAGTCCCAGGCCGGCAGCGTCATGACCGGAATATCGGGCGCAACAAAACCTAGAATTTGTTCGAGATCGGCGATGCGCTGGCCATCCGACATCACATAGGCAACCGAGGTGCCTGCGCGCGCCATCTCGGCAAGCAGCAGCGCCTCCATGCCTGCCGGCACGTTTCCGATGGTCAGCGGCGTATCGGCCGACGACACCAGCTTTGCATCGAATCCGGCTATCATGGTTTCAGGCTTTCACATTGTCTGCGGTGACGAGATCGAAATCGGGACGATAGGATGCGATCTTTTCAAACAGCGGGGTCTGGAATTTTTCCGGGATGGCAAGCGCCCCCGTCACCATCTTGACGAGGTCGTTATCCTCTTCCGCCATGATGACTTCAAGCTCATCGAGCTGGTCATCGGAAAGCAGCGCGATATTGTCTTCCGCGAATTGCCCGAGAACGAGGTCCATCTCGCGAATGCCGCGGTGCCAGCAGCGGTAAAGTATCCGCCGGCGTCTCGGATCGAGGTCGGCACTCGTGCGCACCAGTCCAGTCATCGCATTCACCTTTCGGTTGACCATTCAACAGCACGTTGATCGCGACCTCCTATAGAACAGGAGGCGAACGCTTGGGAACCGGTTTTTATCGAAATAATACCACGGCCACGAAAATCTGCCGGTGATAACCCGGCTTTGTGACCTGCGAAGTCTTGCATAAGCCGTCCCCTTCCCCGATTTTGCTGCCCATGCGCCCGGCCATTCTCGATCCGCTGTTTGCCTCCGTCTCCACGCTTGCCGGCGTGGGGCCGAAGCTTGCCGATCTCCTGGCAAAACTTCTGGGACGGGAGAATGCGGACGATACGCGCGTTATCGACCTTTTGTTCCATGCGCCCTCCAACGTCATCGACCGCCGCAACCGTCCCGGCATCGCGCTTGCAGCACCTGGCGCCATTGTCACCATTCAGGGATGTGTCGACCGCCATCAGCCGCCACCGCCGGGAAACCGCAACGCGCCCTATCGCGTCTTCCTGCATGACGAGACCGGCGAACTGGCGCTGACCTTCTTTCGCGCCAAGGGCGACTGGCTGTCCAAAGCCCTGCCCGTCGATGAAGAGGTTCTGGTCAGCGGCAAGGTGGACTGGTTTAACGGCCGAGCCTCCATGGTGCATCCGGATTTCATGGTGAAGCTTTCCGAGGCGGAAAATCTGCCCCTTGTGGAAGCCGTCTATCCCATGACCGCCGGCCTTTCCGCCAAGGTGTTGCGCAAGGCGATCGAAGGCGGGCTCTCGAAGCTGCCGGTCTTCCCGGAATGGATCGATGAGACGCTCAAGACCCGGCAGGGCTTCGGTGACGTGGCATCCAGCTTCCGCGAGCTCCACGACCCGCGCGACAGTGCCGATATCGAACCGCAAGCCCCGGCGCGCCTACGGCTCGCCTACGACGAATTCCTCGCCGGACAGCTGTCACTGGCGCTGGTGCGCCAGCGGCTCCGCAAGGTGGCGGGCCAGCCGATCCGCGCCAAGGGCGATATCGCCGCCAAAATCCTCGCGCAACTGCCCTTCTCGCTGACGGCAAGCCAGAGCGCAGCCGTCAAGGATATCCTGACCGACATGGCCGGCGAAGACCGCATGTTGCGGCTGTTGCAGGGCGATGTGGGGGCCGGCAAGACGCTGGTGGCGCTGATGGCCATGGCGACGGTGGTGGAGGCCGGCGGACAGGCGGTGCTGATGGCGCCGACCGAAATTCTCGCCCGTCAGCATTACGCCACCATTTCCAAACTCGCCCAGGCCGTGGGCCTCACGGTGGAAGTGCTGACCGGCCGCACCAAGGGCAAGGAGCGCCGCGAGATCGAGGAGCGCGTGGCCTCGGGCGAAGCGCAGATCGTCATCGGCACCCATGCGCTCTTCCAGGACAGCGTCACCTATAAGAACCTTGTGCTGGCCGTGGTGGATGAACAACACCGTTTCGGCGTGCATCAGCGCCTGCGGCTCACCGCCAAGGGCATCACGCCGCATATGCTTGTCATGACCGCCACGCCCATTCCACGCACGCTGGTTCTGGCCGCCTTCGGGGACATGGATGTCTCCAAGCTCACCGAAAAACCGGCGGGCCGCAAACCCATCCAGACGGTGACGATCCCCACCGAACGCATCGGCGATATTGTTGAGCGGCTGCGCGCAGCGCTGAAGGACGGCAAAAAAGCCTACTGGATTTGCCCGCTGGTGGAGGAGACGGAGGAGTCCGACCTGATGTCGGCGGAGGAGCGCCACGCGGTTCTCTCGCAGATGCTCGGCGCCAACATCGGCCTCATTCACGGGCGTATGAGCGGCCCGGAGAAGGACGCCGCCATGCTCGCCTTCAAGAACGGCGAAACCCGCCTGCTGGTGGCGACTACGGTGGTCGAAGTCGGCGTCGATGTGCCTGACGCGACGATCATGGTCATCGAACACGCCGAACGTTTCGGCCTCGCCCAGCTGCACCAGCTTCGCGGCCGCGTCGGACGCGGCGACGAGGCCTCCACCTGTATCCTGCTCTACAAGGGCCCGCTCAGCGAAAACGGCCGCGCACGGCTCTCCATCCTGCGCGACAGCGAGGACGGCTTCCTGATCGCCGAGGAAGATTTGAAGCTGCGCGGCGAAGGCGAGTTGCTCGGCACGCGTCAATCAGGCACGCCTGGCTTCCGCATCGCCAGCCTCGAGGCTCATGCCGACCTCCTGGAAATCGCCCGCAAGGACGCCGCCTATGTCATCGAGCGCGACCCGGAACTGACAGGTCCACGCGGCGATGCGCTACGCACCTTGCTCTATCTGCACCGCCGCGACGAAGCGATTCGTTTCCTGCACGCCGGCTGAAAGTGAACGCCCATGAACATGATCGACCCGCGCCGCCCGCCACCCGCCTTCCGCAAGGGCTACGCGCTCTGCTCGCCGCAGAACATCCTCCAGCCCGAAACATTTGCGAAGAGCGAGAAGAAGGCGATTGGCAAGGCGTTCAAGAAGCCCGGCCGCAAAAAGGCATGGAGCCGGGCGCTGGAAGAAGGCTGGAGCGTGAGGCTGGTCTATATGCGGCTCTTCGTGCCGGTGTTCCACGCCACGACTACAGGAACAGACGTGGATGATCTGGACGACGAGGATTGATATGGTCCATTGAATGGACTAATATAACGCTAACTTTAACGCCCGAGGTTAGCCGTGCAGATATCCGTGACTGATGCAAAAAGTCAGCTTACCGAACTGGTGCGCCGCGCCGAAGCCGGTGATGAGGTCATTCTCACCCGTCATGGCCACGCAGCCGTGCGGCTGGTTCCGGTCACCGTCGTGGCGGATAAAATATCCCGTAGCGCCGCGCTCGCAAAAGTGCGCGCGACTGTCGCCAACAAAGGCGATAATGGCCCGGACGCCGCGCATAGTCAGGATCTTCTCTATGACGAGCACGGCCTTCCGAAATGATCGTTATCGATACGTCGGCTCTGATGACGATCCTGCTCGATGAACCCAAAGCGGATGCCTGCGCCTCAGCGCTCGAAACTGATGAACCTCTGCTCATTTCAGCGGGGACGCTTGCGGAGGCCATGATCGTGGCGCAGCGGCGCGACCGCAGCCGGGAACTAGAGATGCTGATCGAAGGTCTGGGCGCCGAAATCAAGCCCGTCACCCCCAAATCGGCGCATGGCGTTTCGGAAGCTTATCGCATTTGGGGCAAGGGCGTTCATCCTGCCGGACTAAATTTCGGCGACTGCTTTGCCTACGAGCTGGCGAAAACAGAGGGTTGCCGTTTGCTTTATGTCGGTAACGACTTTTCGCAGACGGACATCCCGGGCGTCCTCTAGATTAGACCGGCGCGATCATCTTCGGCGGCTTGAAATCCGGCGCCACAAGACCACCCGAGATCAGCAGCTTCGCCGCATCCTCTGGAGTCATGTCCAGCATCACGATCTTGTCCTTGGGCACGAACAGCAGGAAGCCCGCCGTCGGCACCGGTGTGGGCGGCAGGAAGACGGCGACCATCTGCTGGCCCATCTCGTTGAAGCGATGGGCGAGTTCGCCCTTTGCCTCGGAAGCCACAAACACCATCGCCCATGTGCCTGACGACGGGAACTCGATCAGGCCAACCTTCTTGAAGGAGTTCGAGTGCTCCTTCAGGACGGATTCGAACAGCTGTTTGATGCTTTTATAGATCGGCCGCACCAACGGCATGCGGTTGAGGATGGATTCACCGACGCCGACAATCCATTTCCCGATCAGGTTATTGCCGAGAAAGCCGATGAGGGTGATGCCGATGACAGCGATCAGCAGGCCGAAGCCCGGAATGGCCACATCGAAATATTGCTCGGGATCGTAACGGGCGGGAATATAGGGCTTCACCCAGCTATCCGCCCATTGCAGGAAGCTCCACACCAGCCACATGGTAATGGTGACGGGCGCGAGGATCAGAACGCCCGTCAGGAAGCTGTTGCGCAACCGTGTCGCAAAGGAAATTTTGGGAGGAATGTCGGTCATTTACCGTTCGCGTTAAGCGCTGTCGCTATCGAAACCCGGATGAAAACTGACAATGCCGGATGGCGTTCCCCCATGCAAGCGAAGAACTGTGAAATATTCGTCAGGAATCCCCATAGCGCTTAGGCCTTCGACGGCGCGAAAACCGAAGCGTCCATAATAATCGGAATCGCCGGCAACGACACATCCCGATGCGCTCAGCCGATCAAGCGCAGCAAGCCCTTCACGCACCAGCCGGGAGCCGATACCCTCGCCCTGCCGTTCCGGCGTCACCGAAAGAGGCGCAAGGCAAAACCAGCCGCTGTCGCCGCTTGAAAGTGTCACGGGCGAAAAGCCGATATGGCCGACGATCCCTTCGCTGTCTTCGGCCACGAGCGAAACCGTGAGCGCACCGGCCTCCCGCAGCCGCGCCACGATCAGATGTTCGGTCTTGTCGCTATGCTCGACGTTACGGAAGGCTTCTTCCGTAACGCAGGCAATCGCCTCTTCGTCACCCTGGCGCTCCGGCCGGATGATCATTCCACCGTGACCGATTTTGCAAGGTTGCGCGGCTGGTCGACATCCGTACCCATGAAAACGGCGGTGTGATAGGCCAGCAGCTGAATGGGCAGCGAGAAGACCATCGGTGCGATCAGTTCGTCGACGGTCGGCAGCGTGATCGTCGCCATGGTGTCGAGCTTGGAAGCGGCAGCTCCCTTCTCATCCGTGATGAAGATGATACGGCCGCCGCGCGCGGCGACTTCTTGCATGTTCGAAACGGTCTTTTCGAAGAAGCGATCATGCGGCGCAATCACGATGACGGGCATGTTCTCGTCGATCAGCGCGATGGGGCCGTGCTTCAGCTCGCCGGCAGCATAACCTTCGGCGTGAATATAGGAAATTTCCTTGAGCTTCAGCGCGCCTTCCAGCGCCAGCGGGAAGCTGGTGCCCCGGCCGAGATAAAGCACGTCCTTGAAGCGCGACAGATCGCGCGACAGGCCCTCTATCTGCGGCTGGATGATGTTGAGCACCTGGCTCATGATGCGCGGCATCTCGATCAGATGTTGCACAAGTTCCTTTTCCTGACCAGGCTTCAGAGTGCCGCGCGCCTTGCCGGCGGCGATGGCGAGCGAAGCAAGCACCGCAAGCTGGCAGGTGAAGGCCTTGGTGGAAGCGACGCCGATTTCCGGTCCGGCAAGGATCGGGAAGATGGCGTCCGATTCCCGGGCAATGGTCGATTCCCGCACATTGACGATGGCGCCGATCTTGAGATCGCTTTCCTTGCAATAGCGCAGCGATGCCAGCGTATCGGCTGTCTCGCCCGATTGCGAGATGAAGAGCGCCGCCTGCGTTGGCTGAAGTGGCATTTCGCGATAGCGGAACTCGGAGGCCACATCGATCTCCACCGGCAGGCGCGCATAACGCTCGAACCAGTATTTGCCGATCAGGCCGGAAAGATAAGCCGTGCCGCAGGCGGAGATCGCAAGTCCGGAAAGCTTGGCGAAATCGATGGCCTTATCGGCCTCTTTCACGGTCTTGGAGGCGAAATCCACATAATGGCTGAGCGCATGGGAAATGACTTCCGGCTGCTCGTAGATTTCCTTTTCCATGAAGTGGCGATGGTTGCCCTTGTCGACGACATAGGCCGTCGCCTGCGATATCTGCCGCTCGCGCTTCACCGGCTTGCCGGAGAAATCGATGATCTCAGCACCCTGCCGGGTCACGATGGCGCAGTCGCCATCCACCAGATAGGTGATCTCGTTGGTGAAGGGCGACAGCGCAATGGCGTCGGAACCCAGGAACATTTCTCCGCGGCCATAACCGACGGCAAGCGGCGGGCCGGAACGCGCCGAAAGCAGCGTGCCGGGATCGTCCTTGAACATCACCACCAGCGCATAAGCGCCCGTCACGCGGTTCAGCATCTTCAGCATCGCTTCGCGATGGCCAAGGCCCTCGCGGGTATATTTCGCCAGAAGCTGCGCCACCACCTCGGTGTCGGTCTGGGTGGTGAAGGTCGCGCCCTCGGCGGTCAGTTCTTCGCGCAGTTCGGCGAAGTTTTCGATGATGCCGTTATGGACGACGGCCACGCCATCGACGAAGTGCGGGTGAGCGTTGGTTTCATTCGGCACGCCGTGGGTCGCCCAGCGTGTATGCGCGATGCCGACCACGCCCGGCAGCGGCTTTTCGGACACCAGCTTTTCAAGATTAAAGAGCTTGCCCTCGGCACGGCGGCGATCCATCGCGCCATTGTCGATCGTTGCAACGCCGGCTGAATCGTAGCCACGATATTCGAGACGCTTCAGTGCATCGACAAGCCGTTCAGCAACGGGCTCAGTTCCGACAATTCCGACAATTCCGCACATATATATCTCCAGACGGCGATCTTTTCGCCGAAACTTCTAATCTTTCCCGTGCAATCCGCAATTATGGCGCCGGTCACTTCGGTATCGCTTCGTAACGTCCTTCAAGACGACTTTTTCTTCGCTTCCTTCAGCGCCTTCGCCCGCTCCCGCACTACGGTTGCGCGGCCCGGCTTCACCTCCTGGCGCGCACGCCCAAAAGCCAGCGCATCATCGGGCACGTCATCGGTGATGACGCTGCCGGAGGCGATATAGGCCCCCTCGCCAATCGTCACGGGAGCAACCAGCGACGAGTTGGAACCAACGAAGCTGTTCGCGCCGATCCGCGTCTCAGCCTTGTTGTAACCGTCATAATTGCAGGTGATGGTGCCGGCACCGATATTGCTGCCCGCGCCAACGAAGGCGTCGCCGATATAGGTGAGATGATTGACCTTGGCCCCCTCGCCGATCTCGGCCTTCTTGACCTCGCAGAAATTACCCACCTTGGAGTTGGCGTGCAGGTTGGCCCCCGGTCGCAGCCGGGCATAGGGACCAACAGTGGCACCTTCCGCGACATGCGCGCCTTCGAGGTGTGAGAAGGCATGGATCACGGCACCCGGTTCGACCGTCACGCCGGGACCAAAAACGACATTGGGCTCGATCAGCGCGTCCTGACCGATCGTCGTATCAAAGGAGAGGAAGACAGTTTCAGGCGCGATCATCGATACGCCGTCGACCATCAATTCATGGCGGCGGCGCTCCTGCCAGAGCTTTTCGATGAAGGCCAGTTCGGCGCGGTTGTTGCAGCCGACCAGTTCTGTTTCCGGTGCATCGATGGCGACGGCGCGGCGGCCGAGCGACCGGGCGATTTCGACCACGTCCGTCAGATAATATTCGCCCTTCACATTGCCGTTGCCGATCCGGTCGAGCAGATCAAGGGCATTGCGGCCATTGATCGCCATCAGACCACTATTGCACCAGGTCACCCTGCGCTCTTCGTCGGTCGCATCCTTTTCCTCGCGGATCGCCACCAGCTCGCCATTCTCGACCAGCAGCCGGCCATAACCCGTGGGCCGGTCGGTATGAAAACCGATCACCGCGACATCGGCGCCGGAAGCAATGGCCTCGCGGGCCCGGTCGAGCGTGGCGGAGGTAATGAGCGGCACGTCGCCATAAGCGATGATGAGATCGTCGAAGCCGCGTTCGATTGCCGCACGTGCGGCAAGCACGGCATGGCCGGTACCTTTGCGTTCCGTCTGAAGAAAAGTCTCAACCTGAAGTCCCGGCAGGCTCGCCGCCGTGGCAACATTGTCGGCGTCACGTCCGACGACGAGCGCCACCGTGCCCACGCCCGATCCAGCCACCGCCTCGACCACATGCGCAATCATCGGACGGCCGGCGACCGGATGCAGCACCTTGGATTTCGACGACTTCATACGCGTGCTGTCGCCCGCTGCGAGAATAACGGCTAGAGAGCTGCGCTCCATAAGACCTCCAACACCCCGTCGGCGACTGCCTGGCAGCCGATACAGCGGCACATGTTTGACTTTGCGCCGTCCGGCAAAACGGACGGCCGCATCGGTAATTTCATTCCGGATTGCTATAACGGCGGCCCACTTAAGAAACCATGCAGATCTGCACCAAATTTCCGCACCGGTTTTCATCAAACGTGATTGGAGCGGGATCACATCCTGCTTCCACCGTCTGATTTATCGCCGGGAGTTGCGGGCAGTGAATTCCAGTACCTGCTGGCGACCGTTCTCAATCAATCTTTCCATCTCGCGACGCGCGGCGGCCTCGTCATGCAAACGAAAGGCTTCCACGAGCTTCAGGTGCGAAGCTGAAACATCGGAAATTTCATTGGGATCGGTGTCCGGATTGCTCATCCGGAAAATGCCCGCCAGAGCCGCCTTTATCAGCGAACCAACGGTGCGCATGAACGGGTTGCCCGACATTTCGGTGATGAGGACATGGAAATTCATGTCCGCGAGCGCGCGCTTTTCTTTCGAATAAGCAGTATTGCCCATCTCATTGGCATAGGCGGCAAGCTTTGCGATATCCGCATCCTTTGCCCTGATGGCGGCAAGCCCGGCGCCATAGGGTTCGAAGGCTTTGCGGATGTCGTAGAGATGCAGCAGGAACTCATCGCTGACGCCGGCCTCGAAGTGCCATAGCAGCACTTCGCTGTCGAACATGTTCCAGCTTTCGCGCTCCGTCACCCGCGTACCAATCCGCGCCTTGGGGGAAATCATGCCCTTGGCCGTCAGCGTCTTCATCGCTTCGCGCAGCACGGTGCGCGAAACTTTAAGCCGCTCCATCAGCTCCGCATCGCCTGGCAGGATGTCGCCGGTCCTGAAGTTGCCGGACACGATGTCGAGACCGAGCTTGTGAACGACCTGTGCATGATTTGTCCGCAGCTTTCGTAGACCGATCGCCGCATCGAGCATTCCGCGCTGCAAGTGCCATGTCCTTCCGTTCGGTTGGCGATTTTAAAAATCGCGCCAGACGTGTATCTTCAGTCAGAATATAGTGAAAGACATCAAGTTGCCGGAAAAGCAAAGGCAAACTTCATCTACGCAATAAAACCCATGAAAATAAGCAAGGCTGCACATGCGTCGATGTACAGCCCCGATCTTTGCGAACGCAATTTCCCACGTCATCCTCGCCCTTCAGGCGAGGATCCATGGACATGGAGAGTGTCATCCGGGTCAAGGCCGAGGATGACACCCTGTCCCACAACGCAGATTATTGCGGCAGCTTGTCGTCCACGCCGGCAACGTAGAAGTTGAGGCCGAGCAGGACCTTGTCCTCAGCCTTTTCACCAGCCTTCAGCCATTCCGAGCCGTCCTGCTTCTTCACCGGGCCGGTGAAGGGGTGCAGTTCGCCGGACTTGATCTTGGCTTCGGTGTCCTCGGCCATCTTCTTCACGTCGTCAGGCATGTTGGTGTAGGGCGCCATGGTCAGGATACCGTCCTTCAGGCCGTCCCAGACCGATTCCGACTTCCAGGTGCCATCGAGAAGAGCCTGCGTGCGCTTGATGTAATAAGCGCCCCAGGTATCCTTGATCGCGGTCAGCTGCGTCTCAGGACCGGCCTTGATCATGTCGGAGGCCTGGCCGAATGCCTTGATGCCGCGCTCGGCTGCAACCTGCATCGGTGCCGTCGTGTCGGTGTGCTGCGTCAGGATATCGACGCCCTGGTCGATCAGCGCCTTCGCAGCATCGGCTTCCTTGCCGGGGTCGAACCAGGTGTTGGCCCAGACGACCTTGACCTTGAATTCGGGATTAACGGACTGCGCGCCGAGAACGAAGGCGTCGATGCCCATCACCACTTCCGGGATCGGGAAGGACGCGATGTAACCGGCAACGCCCTTCTTGGACATTTTCGCGGCGATCTGGCCCTGAATGTAACGGCCTTCATAGAAACGCGAATTGTAGGTCGCGACGTTTTCGGCCGTCTTGAAGCCGGTTGCGTGCTCGAACTTCACCTTCGGAAATTTCTGGGCAACCTTCACGGTCGCATCCATGAAGCCGAAGGAGGTGGTGAACACCAGTTCGCAGCCGGAGCGGGCCATGCGCTCGATGGCGCGTTCAGCATCCGGGCCTTCCGGAACGCTTTCGAGGAACGGCGTTTCGATCTTGTCGCCGAAGTGCTTCTGCAGCTCTTCGCGGCCGATATCATGCGCCTGCGTCCAGCCGCCATCGGTGCGGCTACCGACATAGATGAAGCAGACCTTCTTGGCGTCGGCGGCTTCAGCGGAGGAAACAACGCCTCCCAGCGCCGCGATGGAAGCGGCAAGTGCGATGACCAGTTTTTTCATTTTTACCCCTGTTGGTTTGGAGACGTGAGAATGCTTTACCTGTCCGGCACGAAGGACTTGCCCAGCGATGCCGGTGTATTGATCAACGTCGTGCGGCGATTATGCGAGATGATGACCAGCACGACAATAGTTGCAAGGTAAGGTAGCGCCGACAAAAGCTGCGACGGCACCCCGATGCCGAAGGCCTGCGCGTGCAATTGCCCGATGGTGACGGCGCCGAACAGATAACCGCCGGCGAGCACCCGCCATGGACGCCAGGACGCGAAGACAACGAGCGCCAGCGCAATCCAGCCACGCCCGGCCGACATGTTTTCCACCCATTGCGGCGTATAAACCAGCGAAAGCTGCGCGCCAGCGAGACCGGCACAGGCACCGCCGAACATGACAGTCAGATAGCGTGTGCGGATGACGTTGATCCCGAGCGCATGGGCCGAGGCATGACTATCGCCGATGGCGCGTATCTTCAGGCCCGCCCGGCTTTTGAACAGGAACCAGCCTATGCCGGCCACCAGCCCTATGGAAAGGTAGAAGATCAGATCCTGCCGGAAGAGCAGCGGGCCGATGAAGGGTATGTCCGACAGAACGGGAAAGACGATCGGCTGCAGCTTGACGCCTGGCAGGCCAACGAAGCTTTCGCCCAGCATACCGGATACGCCCAGGCCCAGAATGGTGAGCGCAAGACCCGTCGCCACCTGATTGGTAACCAGCGTCAATGTCAGAAAACCGAACAGCAGCGAAAAAACCGCACCCGAAGCAATGCCGGCCAGAATGCCGAGATAGGGCGAGCCCGTCATATGGGCGGTCGCGAAAGCGCAGACCGCACCCATGATCATCATGCCTTCGACGCCGAGATTGAGCACACCGGATCGCTCCACCACCAGTTCGCCGGAGGCGGCTATGACGAGCGGCGTCGCGGCGGTGATGACGGTGAGGAGAATGGCCTGAAGCATATCCATCATGCCGCTCCCTGCTTGTGATGCGCCTTGCCGGCAAAAACGACCTTGATGCGATAGAAGATGAGCGTATCGCAGGAGAGCACGAAGAACAGCATCAGACCCTGGAACACACGCGTTACCTTGTCCGATACACCGATCGAAAGCTGCGCCGCCTCGCCGCCGAGATAGGTCAGCGCCAGCACCAGCCCCGACAGGATAATGCCAAGCGGGTTAAGACGGCCGAGAAACGCGACGATGATGGCTGTAAAACCATAGCCCGGCGAAATGCTGGGCTGGAGGTGACCGATGGAGCCGGAGGCTTCCGAAATGCCCGCAAGACCGGCCAGCGCGCCCGATAGCAGCAGCGAAAACCACACCATGCGGCTCGACGAGAAACCGGCAAATCGCCCTGCCCGGGCCGACTGGCCAAGCACGGTGACTTCGAAGCCCTTCAGCATGTAGCGCATCATGAACCACAGCGCGATCGCCGCGACAATGGCGAAAACGAAGCCCCAGTGCGCCCGGCCCGATGCCAGCATCTCCGGCAACACGGCGCTATCGTTGAACGGCTTGGTCTGCGGGAAATTATAACCGCCCGGATCACGCCAGATTCCGCGCGTCAGCCAGTCGAGGAAAAGCTGTGCAACGTAGACCAGCATCAGGCTGACGAGGATTTCGTTGGTATTAAACTTCGTCTTCAGGAGAGCGGGAATGCCCGCATAAAGCGCCCCGCCGAGAGCTCCCATCACCAGCATGAGTGGCAGAAGCAGCGGCGAATGCCAGTCCGGATAAAGAACCGGCAGTATGGAGCCAGTAATCGCACCGATGGTGAATTGCCCTTCCGCTCCGATGTTCCAGTTATTGGAGCGATAACAGATCGACAGGCCGACACCGATCAGGATCAGCGGCGCGGCCTTGATCGCCAGCTCGTGCAGGGACCAGACTTCGAGCAATGGTTCCACAAAGAAGGCATAAAGCGCATGGGCCGGGTTCTTCCCGAGCATGGCGAACATGACAGCACCGATCAGCAGGGTCAGCACCAGCGCCAGAAGCGGGGACAGAAATGTAAAAAGCCGGGAAACCCCTGCGCGTTTTTCAAGCTCAATGCGCATGCTGGGCGGCTCCCGAATGTGTCGTGTGAATGCCGCCCATCAACAGGCCGATCTTTTCGAGCGTCATTTCCTCCACCGGATGGGCCTCGGAAAGCTTGCCGTCGGAGATGACCGCGATATTGGTGGCGAGTTCAAAGATTTCATCCAGGTCCTGACTGATGACGATGACCGCCGAGCCCGACTTGGCAAGATCGACAAGTGCCTGACGGATGCGGCTTGCAGCACCCGCATCCACGCCCCACGTCGGCTGGTTGACGACAAGCACGGCCGGCTGGCGGTCGAGCTCGCGTCCCACGATGAACTTCTGCAGATTGCCGCCTGAGAGCGAGCCTGCCAGCGGATCGGCCCCGCTTTTGCGTACATCCATGGTTTCCGATATGCGCCGCGCCGCTGCCCTGATGGCCGACCCCCTGACAATACGCAGGAAACCGCCGGTCAGGAACGCCTTGCGATCGGAGCGGGCCCGCGCGAGCAACAGATTGTCGGAGAGGCTCATTCCGGGAACGGCGGCGTGGCCATGGCGCTCTTCCGGTACGAAACCCGCCCCCATCAGCCGGCGACCGTTGATGCCGATCCGGCCGACCGGCTTGCCGCGGAGATGGATCGCATCGTTATTATAAACCGGGTATTCCCCCGAAAGCGCGTCGAACAGCTCACCCTGCCCGTTTCCCGCGACCCCGGCGATCGCCAGCACCTCCCCGGCGCGCACGGTCATCGAAATCGATTTCAATGCCACGGCGAACGGCGTGCGCGGCGCGACCGAAAGCCCCATGACTTCGATCTGCGGCGCACCCAGCGCTTCGCCCGTCGCGCGCGACACACTGGCGACATCGCTGCCCACCATCATGCGCGCCAGCGATGCCGGTGTCTCCCGACGCGGATCGCAGGCACCAGTCACCTTGCCATGGCGCAGAACCGTGGCGCGGTCGCAGATGCGTTGAACCTCTTCGAGACGATGGCTGATATAAAGCACGGAACGGCCTTCGGCCTTCAGCTTCTCCAGCGTCTCGAAAAGCTTGTCGGCCTCCTGCGGCGTCAGAACCGAGGTCGGTTCGTCAAGAATGATAAGGCGCGGGTTCTGCAGCAGAGCACGGACAATTTCGATGCGCTGGCGCTCGCCGACCGAAAGATCGGCCACATGCGCATTGGGGTCGAGCGGCAGGCCATAGGCGCGCGACAGGGTCTCCGCTTCCCTGGCGATTTCCTTCAATGAAATTTTCGGATCGAGCGACAGGGCAATGTTCTCGGCAACCGTCAGCGCCTCGAACAGCGAAAAATGCTGGAAGACCATGCCGATGCCGAGCCTGCGGGCTTCGCTTGGCGAACCCACCGAAACCGGCTCACCCTGCCAGATGATTTCGCCCTCGGTCGGTGCGAGAACGCCGAACAGCATCTTGACGAGCGTGGATTTACCCGCGCCGTTTTCACCCAGGAGCGCATGGATTTCACCCGGCGCAATATCGAGATCGATACCGTTGCAGGCGGCGAAATTGCCGAACAGCTTGGTCAGCTTGCGAACGGACAGGAGAGGCACGGCCTCCGGCGCCAAAGTTCCAGTCACGAGTTCCCTCTCTCACCAACCGTCCATGCCTTCTTCGAGGCGTTTCAGACGGTCGCGGTCATTGTTCCCAATCCCGCACCAAAAAGTATGTAATGATACGTGATCAGAACTTATTGATAACGGTTTTGCTGCTGCGCACAACTGAAAAAGAAGCTGCTTAAATGCAATTTGCACAAGCAATAAACGGCTTTACCTCTTCATCATTTCGCGCCGAGCGTTGGGAAAAACTGTAAAATTCCTCCGATGCAATACAGGTAGATGCCGCTCGCCACGAACCCCACCACCGCCCATGTCGGCGTCTGGAAATGCATCAGCAGCGCGTAACCACCAAGGGCGCACCAGATGGCCACGACAAGAAGATTAAGGGACCGCAGCCGCTTCACCCGCACGGGATGCAGGAAATTGATCGGCAGAAATGTCAGGAACACCGAAACAGTCACGACTGTCATGGCGGTGGTGGCGCTGGCATCCATCACGAAGAGCGTGAAGATCACCATGTTCCACACCACGGGGAAGCCCGAGAAGAAATATTCGTCCGTCTTCATCCCCATGTCGGCATAGTAGATAGCACTGGACACCACGATCATGCCCGCCGCCACAAAGGACCATGGCTCTCCAATCATGCCGCTCTGATAGAGCGCGAAGGCAGGCAGAAGAACATAGGTCACGTAATCGATGATGTTGTCGAGCGTATCGCCCGACCAGTTTGGCAGCACTTCCTTGACCCGGACCTTCCGGGCGATAGGGCCGTCTATCCCATCCACCAGCAGCGCAAGACCAAGCCACCAGAACATATCGACAAAACGGTGCTCGGAAGCAGCGACGACGCCAAGGAAGGCAAGAAAGGAACCGGACGCCGTTAGAATATGAACGGAAAAGGCGCGGATTTCCGCATAGGGAACACGCTTGTAGTTGAAAATTTTCATGGTCAGCGTCTGCGCCCCGCTTTTCATCCGCCCTGCTTATTCCGGTATGCGGCCATTCACCACGCTTTGCAACCGGCTCAGTCCGCTTATCCTAAGACTAATGTGGCGGCAGAGCCAATGAATCTTCACAACCGGATGTTCCCGGCCGGAAGTGGATTTGCCGATGCAAAGCCTTTATGATGCTCTGGAAATAACAACGGATCAGGACCATGAGACACTTCGATATCGCCATAACAGGTGCAGGACTTGCGGGTCAGATCGCGGCCATCGCACTGGCACGGGCGGGTCGCCACGTGGCGCTCGTAGCACCTTCCACCGACAGGAAGGACCGGCGCACCACGGCGCTGATGGACCAGTCTATCCGCTTCCTGGACCGTCTCGGCCTGTGGTCACGCATCGCGCCTTCGGCCGCCCGCCTTTCCACCATGCAGATCATAGACGGAACCGACCGTCTGTTGCGAGCACCGACAGTGCAGTTCCGTTCCTCCGAAATCGGCCTGGATGCATTTGGTTGGAACATCCCCAACGAGGCCTTGCTCGGTGTTCTCAGCGAAGCGGTGGAGCAGGAACACAATATTATCCGCCTCGACACCTTCGCCGAGGCGATCGATATCGGCGACGACCGCGTGACGGTGACGCTTGCGGACGGCGAAACGCTCTCTGCCGATTTCCTCATCGGGGCAGATGGCAGGAAGTCGATGGTCCGGGATGCAGCCGGCATCGGCGTGAAATCCTGGTCCTATCCGCAGACCGCCGTCGTTTTGAACTTCGGCCACAGCCGACAGCATGGAAATGTTTCGACGGAATTCCACACGCCCACCGGCCCTTTCACGCAGGTTCCCCTTCCCGGCAACCGCTCCAGCCTCGTCTGGGTCGTCACCCCGCAACAGGCGGAAGAACTGACTGCCCTGCCACTGGAAGCGCTGAGCCTTCGGGTCGAGGAACGCATGCAGTCCATGCTGGGCGCCGTTACCGTCGAGGATAGCGTCCAGGCATGGCCGCTCTCTTCCATGACCGCCCATCGCTTCGGCAAGGGCCGCGTCGCCCTGATCGGCGAGGCGGCACATGGTTTTCCGCCCATCGGCGCACAGGGACTGAACCTCAGCCTGCGCGACATCATCTCACTGACGGAATTGCTGAGCGCCGTTTCCGACCGCCCCATTGCGGCCGATGCCGGCAGCAGCTTCGACCGCAGGCGGCGGGCGGATGTCTATAGCCGCACACTGAGCGTCGATCTCCTGAACCGCTCGCTGCTTTCGGATTTCCTGCCCATCCAGATGGCGCGCGCAGCCGGCCTGCACGTGCTTTCCGGCATCGGCACGCTCCGAAGCATTGTCATGCGCGAAGGCATCGAACCCGGCCGGGGCCTGAAGGCCCTGCCCTCACTGCTGTTCGGCAGCTTCAAAAAGGCTGGATGAAATAAACCACGCCCGTCAGCGTGAGAACCGACAGCACCGTCGAAATCAGGATCGTCGCCGACGCCCGCTCCTGCCACACATGATATTGCTGGCCGATGACGAAGACATTCGTCGCGGTCGGCAAAGCAGCCAGCAGCACGGCGGAATAGATCCACACCGGCTCGAATCGCCCGAGCGACGACAACACGAGATAAACGGCGAGCGGATGCAGGATGAGTTTTGCCGGCACGATGTAGCTGATCTCCACCGGCACCCGCTTCATCGGCCGAAGTGCCAGCGTCACGCCCATTGCAAACAGCGCACAGGGTGCGGCTGATTGCGCCAGATAATCCACCAGCCGCTGCACCGCCTCCGGCGGTTGCCATGACAGCGAAGCGGCCAGGAAACCGGCGAGGACGGATACGATGAAGGGATGGGTGATGACCTTGCGGGCCACATCCAGCGCAAGCTTCGCCGGGGAACGCTTGTCGCCGCCTGCAACGGCCATCATCGCCGGCGCGACAATGAAATGCGCGGCGTTTTCGAGGCAGACGATGAGCGCCACAGGCACCGCCGCCTTTTCGCCGAGCGCCAGAAGCGCAATGCCCGGGCCCATATAGCCGATATTGCCGTAACTTGCCGCGAAACTTTGGATCGTCGTTTCAGCGAGGCTGTTTTTCCGGACAAAACGACCGATCAGGAACACAACCAAGAAAATGCCATAGGTACAGACGAGGCTGGCGGCAACGAAATCCATCCGCGCCAGTTCTTCCACC
Source organism: Agrobacterium sp. CMT1 (assembly GCF_037203725.1). Classification (NCBI taxonomy): domain Bacteria; kingdom Pseudomonadati; phylum Pseudomonadota; class Alphaproteobacteria; order Hyphomicrobiales; family Rhizobiaceae; genus Agrobacterium; species Agrobacterium sp. CMT1. The sequence continues at coordinate 25,798 of NZ_JBBCAR010000015.1, read as the reverse complement.
GGCGTTTTCGACACCAGCTTGAAAAACAGCGCCGGCAGCGCCGCGTAGATGATGAAGGTGTTCAGCCAGCCCATCGCCTCGACCGGCTGTTTCGTGATGCGCGCAGCGCCGTAGCCGATCAAGATGAGGCCGAAAAACGGCAACAGCAATCCCACGATGTCAGTCACTATGTCTCCCCCGCAAGCAACTCCAGCGGGAGGCTTAGCCGATTTGCATCAGGATCGGAAAGGTCTCCTGGAACCAGATCGCCACATTGGTGATAAAGCCGGATATGAAAGCGAGGCCGGTGAGCACCAGCAACACGCCGAGCAGCTTTTCCACGAGGCCGAGATGGCGACGGAAGCGGACGAGGAAACGCATGAAGGAGCCGGAAAACGCCGCCGCGATCCAGAACGGTACCGCAAGGCCAAGGGAATAAACCGCAAGCAACATTGCGCCGTCGCCGACCGTGTCGCGTGAAGCAGCAACGCCGAGAATCGCGCCAAGAACCGGGCCGATGCAGGGCGTCCAGCCAAAGGCGAAGGCGAGTCCCATGATATAGGCTCCGGACAGCGTCGCCGGCTTGCCCGCGCCCTGAAACCGGGCCTCGCGGGAAAACAGGCCGATACGGAACACGCCTAGGAAATTCAGGCCCATCAGGATGATGATGAAACCGCCGATCTTGGCGAGAATGTCGAGATTCTGGCGCAGAAGCGTGCCTATCGTCGAGGCGCCCGCGCCCAGCGCCACGAAGACGGTGGCAAAACCGAGTGTGAAAAAGAAGGCCGAAAACAGAACGGCCCTGCGAATCTCCGGCCGTGGTGCCGCGTCTTCCGTCCTGAACTGCTCGACCGACACACCCGCCATATAACAGAGATAAGGCGGCACCAGCGGCAGAACGCAGGGCGACAGAAACGAAAGAGCGCCAGCCAAAAGCGCGCTGAACAGGGAAATATCGGCAATCGACAAGAGAAACTCCGCATCCCGCAAAGCCGCCGCAATTCTTGAGAGCCGCCACCGCTTCACGCTTCATTTTCACGCATGTCATTGCCGCAAAACGATTTCAGCCGCCAGGCAGACACACTTGACGCCGGTTTTATCCCCGGCCGCCCCCTCTCTCCAATCACCTTTTCGGGGGTGCGACAAAAAAAACCGGATTGATCGCCGAAAGCGCTTTTTTTGGGTTGACCGAACGGATCGCTCTACATATGTTCCGCGCACTTCCGAAGGGCAGCCAAGCCCGCCACGGGAGAGCGTAGCTCAGCCGGTAGAGCAACTGACTTTTAATCAGTAGGTCCAGGGTTCGAATCCCTGCGCTCTCACCACCTCACAATATTTTTCGTATTTATTTCCATGGACTTACTCAATCGGCAGGCAATGATCCCGCCGGGTGTTCAAAGCGTTTCCAACATCAATACAGGAAATAAAAGCGTCGCCAACACGGACGCCTAGCGGTACGCGTAGATGTAACGTGCTATATTGTCATAGAAGCTGGAAGATAAGCTGGCAGCCGCCTCAGTCGGGTAAATGTAGACGGGCAAATTGGACACAGGCTGCATTTCGCAAGGCACCATAAGCGGGAAACAATGAACCGCAGCGTCCTACAACAATGGGAACGTTGCGTCGCGTCCACGGTCACTCCACTGTCCATCGTCAGGAGTGCCGTGGCTGTAAGCCGGCAAGGAATGGTCGCAATCACTTCCGCGCGGCGGTACGGCGGCAGCGCCAGTTCCAGTCTCTCGGTTCACCGGTGTCCATATGGACCGATTCGGTATGGCAATAGGTGCCGACACCCCCGCGGTTCGGCAGGGAACGCAGATAGGTTGCGAGTTCCCACTTGGAGACACCCTTGATCTGTATGTCGGCCGCATCGCAGGTATAATGTTTTGAACCCTGCCTTATTCCCTTTGGCGGACGGTAGCCCGAGGTGACAATGGCCGGGCTGTTATAGTGTCGCTCCACATCCTTGATCATGCTGATGAGCTCCGGCTTGAAACAACCGACTTCAACGCGATCTGTCTGCAGGAAAAGCCCGTTCGGCGCGACGCGGGTCAGGCCGGAGAGCGAGGCAAGCTTCATCAGCCCGGTGGGTTCATCGTCCTCTTCATCGAGATGAGCGTCGTCGAATTCGTCGGACATCATCGAGCGACCGGAGAGCGCAATACCCATCGTCTTGTCCGCCGCTCCCGGAAGTGCGGCCACCTGCGTGCCACCTGCCGAACCGCTTTCGATCATTTTCGGCAGGCGCTTCTTGGCTGCACCGGCGAAAAATGCTGCAAGCGTAACGCCCTTGCCTTCGCCTTCCTGCTTCTCGTCGCCCATGGCGGCACTGGTAGCGGGCTGCACCGAAGCAAGCTGTTCCGATGCGGTTTGTGGGACCGGCACGGCAGCGGGCTGGCGGTTCTCGCTGTGCTGCTCCGGTACCTGCGCGGCTGACGGCACAGCAACAGGCGCGGATACCGGCTGCGGTTGCGCCGCCTGCACAGGGGCGGAGTAAACGCTGCTGAGCGCAGGTGTGATTTTCTGGGAAGGCACACCCGCCGCGGCCGCGCCGGGCGCCGTGGCGGCCGGGGAAGGCACTGCGGATGCGGTAGAATAGATGCTTGATGTTCCAGCGGAAATTCCCGTTGGCTGCGTCGTCAGTCCGGCGATATCGGCGGCAGCGCCGTAACCCTGTGCCGGGCCGCCCGCTGCCTGATGCTGCGCCGGAGCCGTGGTCGCGCCAGCCGCTGACGCCACGGCGGGATCCACATAATGCCCCTGCTGCGCACCGGCCGCCGGTGCAGCAGTTGCGGCCGTCTGCTGCTTCTGCTGTCCGGCAACTTCCGGCTTTTTGGCAGTGGCGGCCATCTCCTCGTCAGTCACCGCCGAAACGCATCCGGAAAGCCCCAGCAACGAAACCGCGATGACGAGACGCCGACAAGAAACGCGTCCCTTTGCGCCCTCGACAGTTTTCATGGGTGGCCTCCGTATCTTTTATTTCCAACAGCAGCACGGGAACGGAATCGTGTGCTTCCCCCAAAACGGGACTGGCCGTTTCGATTCGCGGACTATGCCTCATCCCCTCAGGACAAGGCAAGAGCGCCCGAAAACGCTGCTGCTCACCGGAAAATCCCTACCAGGAACCGGTATTCTGCATAGATATCCACGGTTCGGCTGGTGCGAGGCTTTCGCCTTTCTGCAAAATTTCGAAAGAAATACCATCCGGTGAACGTACGAAGGCCATATGCCCGTCTCGCGGTGGCCGGTTGATGATGATGCCGTTCTGCTGCAGATGCGCGCAGAAGTCGTAGATATTATCGACCTCATAAGCGAGGTGACCGAAATTGCGGCCGCCGGTATAATCTTCGCTATCCCAGTTATAGGTGAGTTCGAGGCACGGCGCCTTGTTTTCCTTCGCCGCAGCAACGTCGTCGCGAGCTGCAAGAAACACCAGAGTGAAGCGGCCTTTTTCGTTCTCGATTCGGCGTATTTCGGCAAGGCCAAGCAGGTCGACATAGAATTTAAGTGATTCGCCAAGGTCTTTGACGCGAACCATCGTGTGCAGATACCGCATTTTATTCCTCTCCATTACACGGGTCCGAAGCCGTTAAACGCATGATCGCAAGCCCCGGACAAGGACGGCGACATAAAAGCAGCTGCGTAAATCAAAAACTAGGGCTTGCGTGAAACCGTTACCAAGATGTTAATCTGGCGCACAGGAATCAGTTGACCGGTGTATGGCGCGTAATCGAGGGGTTGGCAGGATATGGCTGATAGGATGTCATCGAAAACGATAGTCGATGTCGAGGACCTTTCGGGCGATGCCGTGGACCTGACCGAGATCACCGGCGTCGTGAAGTGGTTCGATGTCGCCAAGGGTTTCGGCTTCATCGTGCCCGACAACGGCACACAGGATGTGCTGCTGCATGTATCTTGCCTGCGCCGCGACGGTTACCAGACGATCCTTGAAGGCACGCGCATTGTCGCCCTCATCCAGCGGCGCGACCGTGGCTTTCAGGCATTTCGCATTCTTTCCATGGATCAGTCCACCGCCGTTCACCCCTCGCAGCTGCCGCCGGTGCGCACCCATGTGCAGGTGACGCCGTCCAGCGGACTGGAGCGCGCCATCGTCAAGTGGTTCAACCGCACCAAGGGTTTCGGTTTCCTGACGCGTGGCGAAGGAACGGAAGACATTTTCGTGCATATGGAGACACTGCGCCGTTTCGGCCTGACCGAACTTCGCCCCGGGCAGGTTGTGCTGGTGCGTTATGGCGATGGCGACAAAGGCCTGATGGCCGCGGAAATCCACCCGGACAACCCGGTTTCGATCGGGATGTCGCATTGATGTCCGCCCTGCCCGATATGGTGAAGAGCGCCGTTATGGCGCTTCTTTTTTTCACACTGGCCAGCGCCGCCCAGGCGCAGCAACAGCAGACATTCACCTCCGAACCTCTGCAGATTGAAACCGCCGGGGGAAAAAGCCACGATTTCACTGTGGAACTGGCGCTGAACAATGCCCAGCGCGAACAGGGCCTGATGTTCCGCAAGAGCATGCCACCGGAAAACGGCATGTTGTTCAATTTCGGTGAACCGCGTGATGTCGCCATGTGGATGCGGAACACGCTTATTCCGCTCGACATGCTTTTCATTGGCCGTGACGGTCGCATCACCCACATTCACGAAAACGCGGTTCCACATTCGGAAGCCATCATCAGCTCCCGCGGGCCAGTGAAATTCGTGCTTGAACTGAATGGCGGCGCTGCGAAACGTTACGGCATCAAGCCTGGCGATATTGTGCGCAGCGCGCAAATCGGCAACCGGAAGTGACTTTGCCGCGTTATTGCGTCTGAATGAGCCGGACGATGTTTCGCCCGGCTGGCGCAATGTTCAGTAGACCGGCTCTATATGACTCAGAATCCTGCAGTTGGAAATGGAAGCGGCAAGGTTGATGGCGATGTCGATCGCCTCGACCGAATCAGCCGTGCCTTCCAGATAGATCACGTCATTTTCGACAGTGGCGGAAATGCGCGACTTTTCGAGACCTGATTCGAAGGCGAGTGCCGAAGTAATGGCCTGGCATACGCCTGCCATGCGGTCACCAAAGAAGCTTTCCTGAATACCTGACAGATTGAACATATGTGTTCTCCTTCTTATGGACATTACAACGCCTTTGGTGGCGGTTTTGTTCATCTCCGGTTCATCTATTTGTTCATCTTCCATTCATCTTGAAAAATTGGAACCCCCCAATCGATCACATTTTAGGTGATCGGGAACCATTTCGTGAGGCGGGCATTTCGCGCATGGGAGTGAAAAGAGAGTGAAAACCGCCATGAAGGCGCGTGAAACAGGAGGAGAATGACATGCTGATCAACAGAACGGAGCCGTGTCACCACGCCTCGTGGATGAAGCCGGTGGCGATCCACCTGCCCTTGTCCGCAGCAGTGGAAATCTACAGCCCGCTGGTAGCGCTGGACATGCTGATGTACCGCTGGCCGGAAGAACACGGCCCGGAATATGAAGAAGCACGCAGAAACTGCCTCGATGCCATCGCCGGACGATGCGACATCGAAAAAGCGCGGGAGTCGTTTCTCATCGCAAGCAGTCACGCTCATATTCTCAACATGCACTGACGTTCATTATCCGCGTTGATGACTGGCCCTTCTCCGCGAAGGGCTTTTCTTTTGGCGTTCACTGTTTCAGGCACGAGGTCGCGCGCGGAAAACTCCCGCCTGCCGCCGGTGACATGTAACTGTCACGCAAACGTTATAATCGGCAGAGACAAATTCCGTGGAATCACCGGGCGGACAAACCGCCGGAAGCTCGGGAGTGGACCTGGCCAGCATGGAAACCGTCTTTGCCCTTTGCGCAATTCTGCTCGTCGCTTTCAACCTTCTCGGTATCTGCCTTGCCGGTTGGCGGCTAAAGCGACGCGACCCGGAAAACTCCCTTGCGCGGCAAAAACCGCCTGTCTCGATCGTTGTGCCACTGCGCGGTGTGGAAAGTTTCACCCCTCTTACGCTGTCACGCGCCTTCGAGCTCGATTGGCCGGATTACGAACTGCTTTTCTGCGTTGCAGATGAATTCGACCCCGTCATTGCGCAAGTGGGCAAAGCCCAGAGCGCCTTTCCTTCCGTTTCGGCGCAATTGCTCATCGGCGACGACCGGATCAGTGCCAATCCAAAACTGAACAATTGCGTCAAGGGCTGGCTGGCCGCCCGGCATGAATGGGTCATCCTCGCCGATTCGAACGTATTGATGCCGAAATCCTACGTGACGCGCATGATGTCGGCCTGGCGGAAAGACAGCGGCCTCGTGTGCTCCCCGCCGCTGGGCTCGCGGCCGACGGGTTTCTGGGCGCATGTGGAATGCGCCTTCCTCAACGGCGCGCAGGGCCGCTGGCAATATGCGGCAGAAGCCATCGGAATGGGTTTCGCGCAGGGCAAATCCATGTTGTGGAACAAACCGTTCCTCGAAGACCATGGGGGTATCCGCGCCCTCGCCGCCGAAATCGCCGAAGACGCGGCCTCGACGAAGCTGGTGCGGAACGCTGGCCGCAGGGTGCATCTTGTCTCCGCCCCTTTCGAGCAACCGCTCGGCCAGCGTCACGCCGGCGAGATCTGGTCACGCCAGGCCCGCTGGGCGCGGCTAAGGCGCGTGACCTTCCCGCAATATTTCGCGCCGGAAATCCTGACGGGCGCACTTCCCCCGCTTCTGTTTGCACTCACCGCGGCGGCCATGATGGATGTGAACCTCTTAGCGACCGCCCTCGCCGTCCTCGTCCTCATATACGGCCCCGAATTGGTCCTGACCGCCCTCAACGGGTGGCCAATATCGTTCCATACCCTGCCAGCCATGATCGCACGGGACATCATAATGCCCGTCATCTGGACGAGAAGCTGGATTGGCAGCGCAGTGGCATGGCGCGGCAATGTCATGACAATCGGTACGGCGGAAAGCACTTTGGCCGGCCCGCCAGCGGAATAATGACGATTTATGGGAAGAGGTTACGCCGGAAAGCTGATGCTTTGCCTTAAAATGGTCGGAGTGGAGAGATTCGAACTCCCGACCCTCTGGTCCCAAACCAGATGCGCTACCAGACTGCGCTACACTCCGCCGAGGCGATGGCTGGGAATACACGGTTCATACGCAGTCCGCAACAGGGAAATTCATCTTTGTTCAGCCGCGACACCGTTGAGCAAAACGTAAGGTCGAACGGGCAGCGCATGAACCGACAGCAAGGGGATAATCGTCTTGACTCTCACTTGAACTCGGTCCATTTCAAATTCAACGTTCCTGACACGATTTGGTTATTCTATTCAGGTACGTGATGAATAATCCGGGGTTTCACCCCGCTGTCCAACCGGAGCAGTTTCGACATGTCTGCGAAGATTTACCGCCCTGCAAAAACCGCCATGCAATCCGGCAAGGCGAAGACCAATGTCTGGGTTCTGGAATTCGACGCCGAGGTTCCGCGCAAGATCGATCCGATCATGGGCTACACCTCCAGTTCCGACATGAAGCAGCAGGTCAAGCTGACATTCGAGACACAGGAACAGGCCGAAGCCTATGCCCAGCGCAAGGGCATCGAATATCGCGTGATACAGCCGAAAGAGGCGACTCGCAAGGTGGTTTCCTACACCGACAATTTCCGTTTCAACCGCACCCAGCCCTGGACGCACTGAAACACGACGACCAAAGTTTTTGCCGGAGCATCGATTGCCCGGCATGACGGCCCCTTAGCTCAACTGGATAGAGCAACTGCCTTCTAAGCAGTAGGTCGCAGGTTCGAGTCCTGCAGGGGTCGCCAATTATTTCAAGCGCTTAGCGGCACTTCCTGAATCACCAGTTTGCAGTTTTCTGGCGCAGTTTGCAGAATTCGTTCTGCGGGCGTTCTTGTGGTGCAACTTTTTGTTGATTGGTTGGGGAAATAAGCGGCCAGTAATTGACGACCGAATTATCTAATAATCCCCAATACAATTAGATAAATAATTAATAAGTGCAAATTGGAGGGAAACCGACTTGACGGAATCGTCATTTTGGGGATAAGTGTGTATTAGTTAAAAAATCCCTAAAATTGCTATTGCCGAATCTGTCTCTGTCTGGAAAAGATAAAGGCCGAAACGCGTGGTGCGTTTCAGCCTTTGTGATTCTGCTTCGGTTGTCCTGGTCGCCGAAACGGAACAGGAGCGAAGCGGTAGTCCTAGCAGAGCCGTGATAATCCTCAAAGGCCCACATTTCAAGGCCAGAGGGACAAAAAAACTATGTCTAAGGCACAGTCGGGCAATAAGGCCTCGTCTATTGCTGGTAAGGTTCTTACGGGAACTAAGCCCTCCAAGACCGAAATCTTGACCCTCGCTGCATCCGTGCTTCGGCAGGGTGAAACTAAGGGCAAGCGTTAATGTGACTGGCGGGGAGTTAGTGGCTCCCCGCCTTTTCAACTTTTTAGTCGTTAGTTAGTTCCACTACGCCGCATCCTCCAAATGCCACTCCAGGAAAGCATCAAGCTGGCGATGCAAATCCACGATGTCACCAATGTTGTGGATCTCGACGTCAGCAGCACCACATCCCGCCTCGCTCTCATGGCTGCCGGCAATGCCGCCACGTCCGACTAGACGCCAAACCACGCCGCCGAGCTTGCGCACTTCGTCGGCTTCATTCGGGAATCGGCAGTCATCGACGACCACGCGGCCGCCTTCGGCGATGATCTGGTTGACGCGACGAACCCAGAGCTCAATCCAGAAGGACGGCCCAATACAAGCGCGCCCCCACTGCGTGCCGAGCGTCTGCATAGCGTGACGCGGTGTTGCGCCCTGAAGCCACTCGCACGGCTCCTCCTTTAGCTCTCCCTCAATGTGTGCTTCGCTCAGACCGATCGCCCGCAGCATGTCTTTCAACGGGCCTGCGAACTTCACCAATTGGTAGCCGTGCTTCTCGACCAGGTACTTGCTGGCCGTGGACTTGCCGCTGCCAGCAAGGCCGGTGAGCGCGATGACGGGTGGAATGGTGCCAGAGGAAGGCGCCGCGGCTCGCAACGCATTGGCAATCGCCGCGTTCCTCTCCGCAATGCCTCCGTTCAACCAGTCTTGGTGCTTCCCGATCGCCGCGCCGAGCGCGCGCAGCTCGACAGGAACGTTATCATTTGCCGGTACGGCTGCGAGGCAGCCGGTGTCTTTCGATGCGATGGTCTCGCCGAGCGTGAAGTTTGCGCGAAAGTCTTCCAGTGCCGAAGCGTAGGCGGCGCGGTTCTTCTCAACTAGTTCGTCAAGCTTATCCAGAATGTCGCTCATACTGTCTCCTTCAGTGCTGCGTCGACAAGGGCAGCCCAAACGTCGCGAGCCTTCTGCGGATAGCCGGGAATGCCAAGATAGATGTTGCCGTCGCCACATGCGAAGTCATCAAAACCGACGACGATTTCTTCGGCGGCTTCAAGCTGCGCCTCGGTGGGTTCGCGCATTGCTTCGATGGCGGCTCTGGCTGTGCGCTCGAAATCCCGCACGATAACGGGACCGCTATCGCGGTACTCGGTTCGCTCGTTGGGCGGGGTAGATGCTATCGCCCGAGCCACCCTTTCAATCATCTCGCTCACGCGGATTCCTCGCAATCCCAGTATTGCCTGTCTTCATCAAGTGCTGTCTCTGGGTCAAATTCGACACCAAAGAACGAGAGCAGCCCTGCAGCATATTCGCGTGCCTTCAGCTCAGGCCAGTTAAATGGCTCAACAGTTAGAAGTGACGCGCATTCGTCAATCCACTCGTCCTCGCTCATACCTTCTCCTCAATCTTCTTCTCTTCCTCGACCTTGGGCTTAACCACAGGCTTAAACCGGCGCAGCGCGAACGGTGGATCCTCATCGCCGAACTGCGGACACACGCCACGGTTCACGCCCGCCAGCCTGATGCCAGCGTAGTCACCGCCGAGATACGAGCGGCACATGCCGACCCAAGTTGCTGTGTAGGTCTCCCCAGCACGAATGCCGAGGTATTGCTCTGGAAGGGTAGTGTCGTCGATGCAGATTACTTCGTCGCCGGGTTTGATGGTCATGATGCCAACGCTCCGATGATTTTGATTGCCTCACGTAGGTCAGCGGCATACTGCCGATCGCGCTTAGCCCCGTTGTGGTGGTCGAGGAACATGCGAACCGCGAAGGTGTTGTGGTTGCCCTGCCCGGCGTTGAATAGGTCCATCTGCGGCTTCAAGGCGTCGGCCACAGCATCGTTGTTTGCGGCACATGCCTCGTCCTCGGCGAGCCGTTTTCTTAGCCGCTCGATAAGGTCGGTCACGCCGCCCTCCCCGCCATCAACGCATCAAACGTCGCCAGGAACTCAAGCTCCGCCTCCTCCGGCGACCAGTACCGCAGCTTCACGCCCAGCTCTTTCCCGGCGTACCGCGCATGCCACGGCATCTCGCGCAGGTTAACCAGCTCATCGGCGATGATGCGGTTGTCGGCGTCATGCACCTCGCGCGGCAACTCCTTAGGCAAGCCGAAGCGCGCCGCGATAGCCAGCCAGTTGTCTTGCTCGATCGCACGGTAGTTCGTCAGGTACGGCTTCAACGGCCGCGGAATGTCCACGCAGTACGCCTCAGGGGCATCGTGGAGAAGGCCAGCCAAAGCCACCTCCGGTGCGTGCTTGGCTGCAAGGTGACGGGCAATCAGAACTGAATGTTCGGCGACGCTGTAGAACTTGATGCAGTGCCCTGCGTAGCGGCATTGCAGGCCGAGCGAATGGGCGATGTCTTCGATGTAGACTTCGTGCGGGCGCGGCGACATCGGCCAATATTTGCGACCGGTGAAGGTTTGCATAAACGAGCCGGCGCGAGGCAATCCAGCATTCCAGTCGCGCTTTGGTGCCGTAGGTTCGGCAGGCTGGTTGCGGGTTAGGCCGATGTACTGTCCGTTGTCCGAGGACAGAGGACGGTAAGCGACTATTTCGTCGTCACCCTCATAGCCAAACGGGCCTTGTCTTTTATGCCGCCAGTCAAACTGGTGCGCAAGGCGTTTATTACGTCCGCCGTTACGAAGAAGAACTTCGACCTCAACCTCATCGCCGACGGGAGCGTCTCCTCCCTGCCACGCCAACCAAACTTCGGCGCTTCCGGATGTTGCTGGCACATCCAGGTAAACGCCAGTCGAAATCACCCCAGTGTTTTGCTGCGGCACGTTGTCATTGGCGGCCACGTACTTATCGAGCGGGCCGAAGGTGGTGGTGGCGATGTCGGAGTTATACTGTTTCTGCGGAAACGGTATAGCTAGCTCTGCCGGAGCGGCTTGTTCTCTTCGCATCAACATTACGCGGTCCCCTTCAGTTCATGAATTGTCTGGCCTTTGATCTCGATCGTTGAGACCGGACCACCAGCGAATTCGTCATCGAAAACGCCGACAACCAACCTGCCAGTGTACCAAGCCAGCGTGTCGAAGTTGCTCCGCCCACGAAGCAGCAATGGACCGTCTTCATGCTGGTGATGTCCGTGAACGACATGAAGATCTCCGTATCCGTCCTCCGCGCCATCTGGATACAGCATCCACGTGTTCTTTTGCTCGTCCTGCTTGTCGAGCGGTACGCCGTCCTGAATACCGGCGTGCACAAAGATGCGTTTTCCATCGTTGTACGTAATTGGAAGACCAGCCATCCATTGCAGATGGGCAAGCTCGACAACACTTACGTCAATAGCCACGCCCGCCTTGTGGCCGTAGGACATAAGCGTTGCGCCGCCGCCATTTGGAATCCACCAGGAACTCGCAAGACCGGGTGCATAGCACGCCGCCATCATGATTTCTTCGTGGTTGCCCTGCAGACAAACCCACTTCCATCGAGACGGGTCAGATGGGCCGGCCATCAACGTTTCGATGACCTGTCGGCTCGCCGGTCCGCGATCGACATAGTCGCCAGTAAAGACGATCGTGCCGCCGCTATGGCTGGCCTGTTCAATGCGCTCGATCGCTGCAACGAGCAAATCATGTCTGCCGTGAAGGTCCGCTATAACGAATGTCTTGCTCATTCAAGTCTCCTCGGTGGTGTGGTGATTCTCGCCAGTTGGTGGCTGGCATCAGTTGGGGATTGCTGGGTAAAACTTTGGATGTGATCGACAGCAGCCCCCGATTTCCCAGTTATTCCGTGTTTAGTTTTTGGGTGGCAATTGACCTTCGGCCCGTAGGGAGTCCTTATTGCCATTGTGGTGCCAGCGATTCTAATCCTGGAGCACCAAATGAAGACCTTCCTCAAATTCAGACACGGCAAAACCGAGGGTGAAGCAAACAACACTCTTGGAATGTTGCTGCTTACGATCATCGCCGTGACCTACAGGCTTGCGCCGTTCATAGCGCTGGGCGCTGGCGGGTACTGGTATGTCCGCTAGGGCGTCACGCCGCCGCCCTCGCCGGCGCATTATCATTCGCGGCATCCATCATCGCCACGCGAACGCGTGAAACTTCGCCGTACTCCTTGTGGTAGCTGATCGACTGCATAGACCGGCCGGACAAGAAACCGGAGCCGAAATGCCAGGCATCCTGCGGCGTAGGCGTCTGGTGCGATTCCGAAATCACCCCGCCGCCCTCAGATGCAAACTTGCTCGAGTGATGAATGTGGAAGCCGTGGACAAAGCGATGGCGAGTAGCGCCCCAGTCTTCGGCACGGCGATGCGCCATGATGCTTGCCATGTCTTTGAGCTTGACCGTGTGACCATGGGTGGCGCCAATCATCACCTTGCCGAAACGGAACCAGAAGAACAGCGACGGGTCTACGTCAACTGTCACTCTCGGCTCATTGCGATACCAAGCGAGGAGAAAGTACGCGACAGCTACCGAGGCATGCTCATCATGGTTGCCGGGCAGGATGCGGACGGTGACGTGGCCGTGGCGTTTGAGGCTGGCATCGATCGAGCGAACGACTAGGCGGCATGCTGTCATCAGCACCTTCTGGTAACGCCCATCGACTTGAAGAACGTTGCCAGACCGCGCCGTCTTGTTCTCGTTATTGTCCGAGTGGAGAAGGTCTCCGCCGCCCAAGACGATAGCATTAGCAGACGGTGGCGTTCGCGCTATTAGGTCTTCAATCGCAGAGCCAATTACGCTCTCCGCAATCTTCAAATCCCAATTCGTGTCTGTCTCGCGATGCCACGAGAAAAGACCGATATGCCAGTCCGCAAGAGGCGTCAGCGTCAGCAGATCGTCATATACCTGCGCCGGCGCGGCAATAGGTTCGGCAGGAGCGACGTCGTTGAACGCTTCTTTGAGGATGGCAGCAATATCGACCGGCGATTGCTCCACCGCCGTCTTCTGCCACTGCTGGATAACGCGCCCCTCAGCATCGACGAGCGCAGACACGCCTTTGACAACGTGACCTGCCGGCACCGCGAACTTCTCGCCGCGCTCCTGCGACTGCTGAATGAATGTGCCGCTCGGCGTGTTGCTGATCTTGCTGATCCGGAAGCCAGGCAACACCGGCTCCGTGCCCAGAAGGCCGGCCTCTGCAGCGCGGCGTAGGCTTTCAGAGAGCGCAGACTTCTTGATACCAAGCGCGGCGGCAGCCTTCTTCAGCGTGCCGTGCTCTTTGTAGGCGTCGGCTCTTCGGCGTAGTTCTTCTATGGGTAGAGGCATGCAGTCTCCTCAATGTGGTGGTGAAGGCCGCTTGGTGGGCGGCCGTTTGTTTTTATCGGTACGGGATGGGGCCGTTTTCACTGGGATAAGCGGTTTTTCCAAAGACCCAAAATCCGATGAACCATTTCAGCTTGAAAGAAAGCCCATACCAACGCGCTATTTCGTGGTCAGCGTAATCATTCCGACCTTCTGTGCTACTGCCCTTAGAAAGGAGAGTTCCAGTGTACGCGCGCACCTTTGTGGGATTGTCGGGCTCCCCATTGTGAATTCGAAGGCCTAGGAAACTCTTCACCCCACCCTCCCCAACAACTCACAAACCGCAGTCGAAGGCACAACATAGCCGTAGCCAACCAGCGAGCCTGAAAAACCAATAGGCGCGGCCATGACGCCGACGGTAATGCCGATCAAGTCGCCGTTGTCGCCATAGACAGGCCCGCCTGATTGGCCCATCACAGTAGTGATGTCGGTCACGTAGACCGTTTTCCACGGACCTGTTTCTCGTGGCTCGCCGGCGATCTTGCCGTACGCGGCAACGAATTCGATTTTCAGGGGATTGCCGTAAGCAACGATAGGATCGCCAACTTTCACAGCGTGGCAGGCCAGTTTTGCGACGCCGAGGCCGTCCGACGACGTGCGCAGCAGTGCAATGTCATTAGCCTTGTTGATCCAAAGGACATCGGCCTTGCGAAGAGCGCCACCTTTAGCCTTTAGCTGGACTTCTTTCGCGTCGCCGACGACGTGCGCAGCAGTGACGATGAATCCGTCGCCGATATGAACTCCGGAACCGTGTCCGTTTTCGAGTTGGATCTTAACGGTGGCCGTTTCGGTTGCGGTAGAAGTTGGTGGAGGAAGGAGCGCATAGGCGGCCGCAGAGGTCGCGGCGATGACGAGGAATAAAGCAACGAGGAATGCGCGTGGCGACACAATACGCCGCAGGAATCGTCTGAGCATGATTATCCCCTCTTTCTGGCGACCGTGCGCCAATGTGGTGGTCTCGGTCGGTTGCCGAGCGGCTGGTGAGGCCGACAATCAAGCTATACTGTTTTTACAAATTTGTCAAGATTTCCGACCGACAAAGAATCCCGATTGACTCTTTGGAGTATGAGAACATAATAAGAACATCATGTCTCACAAGATGCGAACACAAGCAATGAAACAGTACAGATTTCAGGCTGGGCGCTGGATCGTAACAGTGCGCGCGCCGACCTTTGCCCACGCTAAAATCGCCGCTGCAGCAAAGCTAGATCAGCGGGCAGCAAAGCTTTTTGCTAGTCCGCCTGCATGCGGCTGGAAGCTTGAACGACTAGCAGACACCACCAGAGGATAGTCCTGTGCGCCCAAATTCAAGAGAACCGCAAGCCGATCCGGTTGACCACATCATTGCCTGGCACGACGGCGATAGCCGCGCCGCTATCGAGACGCTGATCGAAGACATCCAGCACTTGCGGCTGCAGCTTGCGCTGGCGACCGCAGCGATGGGAACCGGTTTCACGAGAGGATGGAAGCCGGACGCCGACAGAAATGCCAGGTGAAGGAGCTTATCTGCTTTCGGACTACGGCGGCGAGCCTGTCGGCGTCATATGTGAGGAATGCGAGCTCCTGAAATTCATTAGTTCGGCCAAGCTCATGGTCGAATTTGGTGACCTGTCGATGCCGACGATGCTGCGGCGCATTTCCCAAGAAGTGATCAAATGCGCCAGGCCGATGGAAGGCTTTTCAGGCCGCTGCATGCTTCATTACCACGCGCGCGCCGGCAGTCAGATCGATGCATTGAAACAAGCGACGCCGCCGGCCGTTAGAGTGAAGGAAATTCGAAACTGGGAGATAGTCGTTGCCAAGTGCAACTACTGCGGCCACGTTTCAAATATCCCGCACTGGCAACTGAACCGCGCAGCGAAGACGGACACTACGGTGGACGAAATTGCCAAGCGACTGAAATGCAAACGATGCAGCGTGAAGGGTGATGTGAAAATCACCATAGCCAAGATGCCGAGGTGAGCATGTGTAATCTGTATCGCATGGAAGAGAAGGACTGGGCCTCGAAGTGGGCTCAGGACGCAGAAAGCTTTATCAATCTGATGCCGGCCTATCAAATGAACCCCGATCAGATGGGGCCGATCGTCCGCAACACTGCGGATGGCAAGAAGCAGCTTGTGCATGCGCGCTGGGGCCTGCCCTCACCGATTTTCGTGCAGAAGAAGGCTGCGGAAGCTCGAGCGGATAAGCTGAGGGCCAAAGGCAAGGCCGTCGATATGGATGAAATCATCCGGATGGAGCCGGACCGCGGCGTGACGAATGTCCGCAAGCTCAACCTGCCTCACTGGACGCGATGGTTCGGTGTCGAGCACAGGTGTCTCGTCCCAGTCACCAGCTTCGCCGAGCCGGATCCGGCGAGCAAACAGGACGGTGGCAATGTGCCTAACGCTTGGTTCGCTCGAGACGAGGCGAAATCACTCATGTTCTTTGCTGGCATCCACGTGCCGCAATGGAAAAGCGTCCGCAAGGTGAAGGACGGGCTTACCACTGACGATCTCTATGGCTTCTTGACCACAGATCCGAATGACCTTGTGAAGCCAATCCACGAGAAGGCCATGCCCGTTCTGCTGCTGACGAAGGAAGAAACCGACGTCTGGATGCGGGCGCCTTGGGATGAGGCAAAGCACCTCGCCCGCCCACTGCCAAACGATGCCCTGATTGTGTTGTCGCGTGAACCTTATGGCTCAACGATTGTTTCGCGAAGCGGAGAACCGGTAGAGCAAGGAAGCCTTTTATAACCGGCGGCCGCCGCCAGATGAATGCATGTTGACGAGGAGAGTAAGCCCACTATTCGGATAAAGGAGGAGGAAGATGCATATTCGCCCCTACATTCTCGAGAATCACGGTGTCTACCCAAAACGGTTTCTGGAAGATGGTGACTTCTTCGGAGTGCAAAAAGCCATTCACGAGGATCTGGACTCGCGGCTGATCGCTGAGGTCGATCGAGAGTCTGACCTGACTGCTTATTCCGGATATGTCGCGATCGAGCTGTGGGCCGACGACGACGACATACCGACGGGCGCGAAGATCGAAGTGTTGTTCAGTGAGCGGAAAGGCATCGCCGCCGTCCTCTACGACCATCCGAAAATATCCGATGCTTTCATTGAGTGGGTGTTTTGCAACTCGCCCAACGACGCATTGACTAAATGGAAGAAGAAGGTTCGCTGGCCGCTGATGGAAACATCACGGGGGCCGGTCGACATAACCGGAGAGGCCCAACAATGAGCGACCAGACCAGCAAGGCCGGCGACGGCATCCACGAGAACCACTGGTGCGAGCATCCGGGCTGTCGTAAATGGGGGGGCTTTGGCTTCAGCCGAAGCAAAGTTGAGAAGTCATCCTGGCATTGCTGGGAGCATTATCCATTCAAGGAGTGGCCTCGATGATATCCCGCATCACTCGCCAGAAAGACGCGAAACAGCGCATGTCCATGGCTCTACGTCAACTGAATGACGCTGTGAGGGACCTCCACAAGAGCGGCCTCGACGTGGAAATCATGGAGCTGACGATGTTAACGTCACGCGGTGACATGAAACAGTTCGATATCAGGACATTCAGAGCAGAAGGCGCGCCGCCTGATTTGAAGGTGGTAGGAGACTAGAAGTTTTGATGGATGAAAGAGAGGAAGGAACACGCAAGGATGACGCACGTTTGATGTGTAATACGAAATGGCAGGGTGAAACATTAACGATGTTTCATTATCTTTGATTTGAAAATCTCATAATGATTGATAATTATGACCGAGTTAGAAACGACCTAGGATGAATGCTATGACAAACAAATCCTTCAAAAAGGGTTTCGTGGACGGCTTCACAGCTCCGTTCACGTTTCTTGTAACGAAACCGAAAAGCACGGAAAGATACCATATTTCCGTTGACAAAGCGTGGAAGGATGTGGGGGACGCATTTTTCGACGTGATGAAAGAGCAAGGGGCCATAAGTGGGGAAAGGCGTAACCAAAAGGGGCGCGGCCCCAAGCAAGCCGCCTAGCGAACAGTCGACCTCCATTGAGGGGGAAGTCGAAAACCGTTTGGAGCCAGTTCTTTCGAACCTATCGAGGGTACAGAGAGAGCAAATTCTTTCAACGGTTATTAGTGTGGTCCAAACCGAGGCTTTTTCGGGTCCTTTGCCACACCCCAGACATCTGGAGGAATACGATAGGGTTCTTCCAGGCGGAGCAGATCGCATATTTCGGATGACTGAAAAGGCGCTCGAAAGCAACATCGCCAGACAAGACAGCCGGCAAAAATCGGATCAAAACTACCGTCTTCTAGGGATGTGGCTTGGATTTGCAGCGCTGATGTCATTGGTAGCTGGCGCCGTATTTGCTGGCATGAATGACAAGCAAATTCTGTCAGGCATACTAATGGGCGCAACCGCCATCGGGTCGATCGGCGTATTCATCACCGCTCATCATAAGAAGTGACCCGCTCCGGCGGGTTTCTTTTGCTGGAATTTCTATTTCTCGCCGTCCGGAACAATAAGCCAGAACAACTGCACCAGGTCATCCCACAGACGGCCCAGATCGTCGATCATGGCCGTGATTTCCAGATAGGCATATACACCGGCAACGATGATAAGAACCAGTATGCAGACTAGCAGCCATGCCCATAGTCTGCGTTTTCGCTTAAATCCAGCAGGTTCTTTCGTCAACTGAAAACCATTTCTCACCAATCTCACGCTTCGTCGTCGGGACTGACCGAGAGCCCTGCCTCGTGAGCCGCGTCGACAAAAGCGAGACGCGCGTCTTCAGGTCGATCATCCAAGCCATTTTCGAGGACAGCAGAGCAAACCATGAGAGCGGTAACGTACGCCTGCGCCTCTGTGCTTCCGGGCCATCTGCGAAGAAGAACCCGTGCGAGATCAGTGACGGTTTCGAGGGTTTCGAAATCACCCCAAAGGATCGTAATCGGCTCTATTCTGAATTCGCTCATGGGGCGCAATAACACCGAAGCGTCAAACTTACAGATAAAATTGATACACAGCCGCGTGAATTCGACACCCTTGAGCAGCAACATCCCGCCCCGGATACGCTTGGGTTGCGGGTGTTGCCCATGTGCTACAGCATATTTCATCGAGTTGTTGTTTAGTGGAGGCTCAAATTTAGGAGTTCAGACCATGAAAAAGACATTCGCGACCCTGGCTTTTGTTTTGGCAGCGTCCACCGCTATGGCTGCTGACGCGGTTTCTGAAGTACCCGCAGCGCCTGTTGCTGATGTGGCACCAGCATTCAGCTGGACTGGCTTCACCATCGGTGTTCAGGGCGGCTACAACTGGAACAACCAGGACATCGAAATCAGCGGCACCGCAGGTAGCTTCTCGGAGGATTTTGACGGCGGCATCCTCGGCGGCTTCGTTGGTTACAACTACGATTTCGGCAACAGCTGGGTGGTCGGTCTTGAGGCTGATTTCGACAAGAACTGGGCAGACAACACTGCGTTCGGCGGCGCACTCACCTATGGTTTCGACTGGCAGGGTTCGGTTCGCGGCCGCGTTGGCTATGCCTTTGACCGCGCTCTCGTATACGGTACTGCCGGCTGGGCTTATGCTCGCGGCTATGCGGACGTAGCAGGCTTCGGTGAAGAGAAAGAAACGTTCAACGGCTACACCCTCGGCGTTGGCCTTGATTATGCCTTCACGGACAACGTATTCGCCCGTCTGGAATATCGCTACACCGACTTCGGCGACAAGACGTTCGATTTCGGCGGCACAGGTGGCGGCACCATCAACTCTGACATCGATCAGCACGCTATCCGTGTCGGCCTCGGCGTAAAGTTCTGATAGCCATTCGCTATGATCATGAAAAGCCCGGCCATAGTGTCGGGCTTTTTGTTTTTACCCAGACCTCGTCGTCCTTGGCTTCGATTGGTTTTCAACAATCCTATCAACGCGCATTGTCATCTTGTCGACCGCATCCTTCACGGCGCCGATAGCGCCCATGATCTGCTCTGTCTGCTCACGCAGGCCGGACTTGGAAACGTAGGTTTCGGCGACGTGCAGCCGATGCGCAGCAAGCTCTTCCCTTGCTAATGAAGCCATGGCTGAGGCCGCCGACGCGGCCGCAGAGGCCTCCGTCTTTGCCGCGCCGATCTTCGCATCGACGTACTTCCACAGGCCGAAGAAGAAACCGAAGAGCATCACGAAGAAACCCGCAACAGCCATGATTTCGGCGCCGGTCACGGTTTTACCCCGCACAGCTTCATCAGCTTCTCATTCTCAGCCAAGATTTGCCGCTTTGTTTCTGGCGTCATCTGGTCATCGACAGAAGGACGCACCGGGCGCGCGATATCGCAGTAGCTACCGCTTGTCGCGCATCCACTTGCCAAGAGCGTCATCAACGCCAGCGTCATCCAAATTCCTGATTTCATTTTCGACATCCCCGGCCTTCTTGATGGCCTTGGCATTCGCTGCGGCCTGTTCGTCTTTTGCCGCGGAGCGCCCTGCCCTCTGGCCATATAAAAAGACGCCCGCGAGGATCGCGAGTGCCGTACCGATTGCGGCTAGGTAGCCGGAAACGCGGGACCAAAGGCCCGCGAGAAATAGTGGCATACTAACCTCCCGATCTGATGCGCTGGACGAAGTGGACGAGGCCAACGATGCCACCTGCGATCATCAGAATCGCCAGAGCCCACTGAATGGGACCGGCACCTGCGAAGATCGCACCAGCCGCAGACAAGAAGCCACCAAGCGGTCCCCATGCCTCTGGCTTCTTGATAACCTCGATGAGGCCGGTATCCTGCACGACGGCCTTCGCCTCCGCTTCGACTGGGGTCGCGGTGGGTCGTGGCTCGATCGAATTGGCCATCCGCAGGGCGTTGCCTACGACGCCGGGCTGCTTCTTGAGCTTGCCAAGCGGGTCAACGCCGGTAACGCGGATTGTCCAACCTCTGCCGTTGACCGGGAAGCCGGTCTTAGCGTTCGTCAGGCTGCGGAGGTAGCGCATACGCTCGTCGCAGTAGGCCACGATCAGGTCTTTGACGCCGCCTGGATAAGCCGCAACTGCGGCGACGGTCTGCTCTCCGATGTGCCCATCAATCGAACCGGAGTACACCTTCTTGGCTTGCAAAACGGCCTGTAGCTTCTTCGCTGCAGTCGAGGGTCCCGAATTCACGCCGAAATCGAATGCAGCGTAATCCAAACCTGAAGGCAGGATGTCGCCACCGCTCTGCGACCAGTAGGACCGACGATAGATTTCTACAGCCTCTTCCTTGGTCATCGCCTTGACCTCGGATGCGGTGACAGACGTAATGCCGCGGTGCGCAGCAAGCGTCTTGTGCGTGATGCCATACTTAGTTGGGCCGCCGCGGTCGCTCTTGACGTTTACGTAGCCACCCTCGTGGCCGAACATCAGGTCGAGCGAGACGGCAAGATTTTCTCTAGCCATGCTTCTGGCTCCTTTCGATACGGCCCTCATGCAGGCGCACGAAAGCCCTCCCCTGTGTGGAGATTTTGGTGATTGGCATTGATTTTCCTTTTTAAGGGGTCGCTGGGAACATTAAGGCGGCCATGGCGTTAAAGCCGTCGCCATGTCCCCAACTCCATGGCCTAAAGACCCGCGCACGCATCCCCCCGCTGCGCGGGTCTTTTGATTCAGGGCCGTCGTAGCGACGGCGCATTCACTCCACGTTCAGGCCCGGCGCAGCACTATCGAGCTTGTGGAACCGAAGTCACAGGCGCACGTTTGATTGCGTTATTGGGAGATAAGATCATGAAGCTTCTGACCGCAGCAATTGCGCTCGTATCAGTCGGTATTCTTAGTGGATGCGTAGATGATAGCGGATATCGCTCAGGCGGGTATTACTCGTCGGGTGTCTATTATCGCTCATACGATAGAGACAGGTATTACCGGGATTACGACCGCCGAAACTGGCGTCACCACAGAGAATGGCGCGATCGGCGGGAAGGAAGGGGTGATTACCGCTACCGCCCGCCGCGTGATGGCCAGTTGTATGGTCGCCTGATTAATTGACAGGGTCCTCGCTTCTTGGTCGGCCTAAACGGCCGGCCAAGCAATGGGAGCGATTTCCGTTCGTGTTGACCATGTTAGTTTGGTCGGACTGCACTGATCCGACGTAGCCGCCTTTGTGACCAAACATAGGTAGACAGCGACGGCCTCTATAGTTTTGGGCCTTATCAAGAGAATGTCTTCATAATTACCCCGCGCAAAGAAGCCACCTGTAGTTGCGAGGCGGTCACCTATACGGTAGCAATAGACCAGCTTCGTGTTGATGGGGGTCTATGATGCGGTGGAAAGTCTCGGTCGTTTTGGTGTGCGTGACGTTATCCGGATGCGCTGGCGCAAGCTATGCGATCGAGAACTATGGCAAGGTAAAGCCTGAACTTTGGACAAGCCCATCCACCAACAAGGCGTACCGTGTCTACGACAAGCCCGCCGAGAACAGGATGATGATAACGCTAAGCATTGGCGGCGCAGCAGCGCAGGGTGCTGGACAAGGCATTACGCTTGGCCTGGCAGACACTCGAACGCCGCAAGTCGTCTATCAAGACGCGGCTATCGAGTGGTTGTCGACGAAGGGGCGCACCTGCGTGGCGACCAACACGTCGCTTATTCTCGAGCCTCAATATGAGGTCAGGTACAATTGCGACGCGCCTAAGCCGGGTTAGGCTACCGGCCAAGCGATGAAGAGTATGGCCAGCTCGCAATCGTCAGTTGATCCCGGCTATGACTTTTGTAATACGTGTGTCTTGGACACGAGTGCCTTGGGGGTTGCAATGGACACTGAACCGCTTCGAACGATGGAACAGCGGCTTGAGGCGATACAAGCTCATACTTGGAGCCAGCGGGAGGTGGGCCTCGCACATCTCTTAGCCTCTTTAGCTCAAAGTGAGCGAGGGCGCGACCCCCTTCGCCTGACCCGCCACTACTCGCAGGTTTATAGCCAGCATTGCGAGGATGGTTACATTGCAGAGATATTCTCTCGGATAGGCGAGAAAAAGCGAACGTTCCTTGAAATCGGAGTTGGGGATGGTACGCAAAACACGACCAGATTTCTGCTCGAGACTGGATGGCAGGGAGTTTGGGTAGAGGGCGATGAAGCGCACTTCCGCGCTGCCATAGAGAAATTCTCTGACTTCATCAGTGACGGTTCCCTGAAAGTCATCAACCTTATGGTGACAAGTGAGAACATTAACGCCGAGCTAAATTCTCATGGGGTTGCCCAAGAATTCGATTACATAGGAGTCGATGTCGATCAAAACACGAGCCACATATGGCGCGCACTTGACCGAACATCTCGTGTGGCATGTATCGAGCATAATTCGTCTATCCCCCCCACCATCGCTATCGAAGTTCCGTACCAGGACGATGCTGTTTGGGACGGCACCAACTTTTTCGGTGCGAGCCTAAAAACTATGGAGCTTATAGGCAAAGCCAAAGGCATGAGCCTTGTTGGATGCGATTTTGCCGGCATCAACGCGTATTTCGTTAGCAACAATGAACAACTAGACCATTTTTCCGCGCCATTTACCGCCGAAAACCACTATGAGAGCCCCAAATACAATGTCCTGTCGCACATCGGACACCCGCCCTCACAACAGGGCAGAAAATGGGCCAGCCCGGCAGAGATGAACCAAACCGTTTAGGGCCAAGCGATTGGCGCGATTTCCGTAATGAACTGCTCGACTGTTGGCTGCTGACGCGTGCCAGCCTGCACCTTTGCAAATTCGCCATACGAATACCGCCAGACGTTATCGCGCCATGCGACGAAAGCCATAGCCTCAGCCGCCCATCCAGGAATTGTAGATCCAATATAGGATGCCAACGTCACACCGTCCCGGAACTGACGATCACGTGCCGTGCTATCGACAAGATTTTGTATGGCATTCTCGTAGTCTATGATGCTGGGTGGTGTTGGTGGCAGCGCACTTTGAAATTCGTCAATTTCTTCCGGCGTCAGCGCACGCTCGGTCAAGGTGCCATTCTTCCCGTTAAGGACCTGGATGTTCATCCTCGTATCCCTTCAAAATAAAACTCGCCGTAAGCGAAATTCCCGGCAGACGTCACGATACGCAAAGAATTGCGCGCCGCTACGCTCAGAACAGTTTGGCCAGCTAACCGAAGATTACGAGAAGGGTCTTCGTAGATTTGATTAGATATCGCGCGAGCATTCCTGGCCTTGTTAAATGCAATAATCGAAAGGACACTCCCTGCGGTCCCGTTGCCGATCAATATGCCGTTGATTGTGCCAGCACTCGCAGCAGGCCCGCCAGATGAAGGGCCATCCACAATATTGAATGTGTAGCTTGAGCTGCTAGTGATAAAGGTCGCGCCGTTATCAGTTGAAACCTGGATGGCAGCATAACCGCTCGATAACGAAAAATCGCTTGTGCAGCGAATAGCCTTGAATGGTGATAGATTGTTAACGATTCCCGCCGACTGCCCCGCCAAGTCGAGCGAGCCAATCGGTTCCCAACCACCGAGCAGTTGATTGGCTTGAGCGGGGGTGAGGTCTTCGACGTTACCCGTTCCCGCTGTCAGGCGCCCCTTGATCGCAGGCGCTGCGAGCTGCGACAACAGTGCATTGCCGACTACGTTGTTTGGCGCCTTCTTGAGAAGCTTCCCTGTCGTATCGGCAAAGACAGCCAAGTCATTGACCGCAACGCCACCGGCAGGCCCAACAACGTCACCCGTTCCCGTTCCATCCGTTCCCTTGCGGGCCAGCAGTCGCCAGTAAGCGTTGCTTTCGGTGGGCAATACCGGCGGCGCATTACCTGTCGTCGGCTGGAGCGCAAGCCACGTCGAGCCGTTATTGAGAACGATATCATTCGAAGCATAGGCCGTAGCGCCGCTGTAAGTGCCACGATCCACGACGCCCGGAGTGCCGGAGCGCGCAAACAGTAGCCACTGTGTGTTCTCGGTCGTCGGCAAGGTGGGCGGCGCGTTACCCGTCGTGGCAACCTTGGCGATCCACGTCGATCCGCCGTACTGCACGATATCGCGGATCGCGTAGGCTGTGCCCGCGCTATAGTTGCCGCGTTGATTGACGCCAGCGGGGCCGACAGGACCGGTCACATAGGACGGTGCACTCCAATCGCCCGACGTCGCGGAGTTCTTGAAGTAGAGCGCCGATCGGCCGTCTCCAATGTCGATGACGAGAACCGAGAACCCCGCAGCAGCGCCGTTATAAGCAGCCCTGCCCGCAAGGTTCGCCACCCACGCATCATACTGGACGCCCTGAACAAGCGCGGCCTTGTTGATCGTGCCGAACACACCCGGCCCGATACCGATCGGAATGTCATCCGTGCCGACCGAGATTTCAGACAGACTGTCGAGGTTGCCGTTCGACAACGAAGCCAGCAGCCGGCGCATTGCTTCGACTGCTGCAATCGTTGGCGAAGTCAGTTCGACCTTGTAAGGCGCATCAGTCTGCGCAGGACCGGGCCAATCATCGGCAAGCAACAGTTCCGTGTCGCTGATGATCTGCTCTATTACGATCGGGCGCCCAACGTGAATGCCAAACTTGTCACCGACCTTGATCGGGGTCAGGCCAGCAACTTCCGTAAGCCAGCCGGTATCCGTGCCGGTCACAGTGCGAGATCCGACTGCGACGGTTGCCGTACCGTCGCCGTACCAGGTGGTGTTAGCCATTATTCAGATGCTCCGTTACCGGTGTCGACTGGATCGCCCTCGCCTTTCGCAAGGCGCAGATCGGCTTCAAGGCCGTTGATCTTGTCGAGAAGGGTTTTGTTTTCCTGCAGCTGCATCGAGAGGTGTTGCCCAAGCAGCAAAGTCCGCTGCTTCAGAAAGCCTTCGCGCACTTCTGCTTCCTGCAGGGCGACGAGAGCGTCGACCTGCATCGTATTGCCGGTTGTCATGATTACCTCTTGAAAGTGTAAGCGACCAATTCCATCCCGCTCCATTCACTCGATCCACCGCCGCCAAATTCAACGCGGAAGGTGGTCTGTGTTCGACCGGAAGGAGGGGTAAAAAGCTTAGACCAAGTAACTATTTGCCCCGCCCCAGGCGAGGAGTATTGTGCGAGCACGCCCACGGAGGCGAGGACCTGCCCTCCGGTCTGATCGCGCAATTCCACCGCCGTTTGGAGTGAAGTGTTGGGGGCACTGGTACGAAGCAGCCCCCTAAATTCCACCTTGATTTTCGGTGAGCCTACTCCGTGATTTGCAACAATGTTGAGGAAAACACTCGATCCTGAAACAGTCCCGCTCTCCGCAAACTCGATGTTTGTGAT
>NZ_JBBCAR010000005.1:0-109949 GCF_037203725.1 Agrobacterium sp. CMT1 | reverse complement strand
CGGAAACCGTATCCAACGTGGTGACCTACAAGGGCATATTGACGGTCGACAATGCAGAACTGCTGCTTCGCCCCGGCATGACGGCAACCGCCAATATCATCGTTGAAGAGATCAAGGACGCCCTGCTGGTACCCAATTCCGCGCTTCGTTATACACCGCCGCGCGAATCCGCTTCGCGTGGGGGCGGGTTGATGAGCCTGTTCCGACCGCCCCGCATGGGCCGCTCGCAAAACCGCGATGCCGGCCAGGCCGCCCAGGGTAAAAGGACGGTCTGGGTGCTGCGCAACAACAATCCGGTTTCCGTCGCAATCGAAACTGGCTCCACCGACGGCCAGCATACCGTGGTGAAATCTGGCGAATTAAAAGCCGATGACCAGGTAATTACCGACGCAACGGCCCGTAACGCCGGCTGACGGAGGACAAGCGCATGCAACAGCCGCCGCTCATCGAGTTCCGTGATGTCGTGAAGCAATATGGTCGCGGCGAAGCGACGATCCGCGCGCTCGACGGCGTCAGCCTGTCGATCCGCGAGAAGGAATTCGTCGCCATCATGGGACCGTCGGGATCGGGCAAATCCACCTCGATGAACATCATCGGCTGTCTGGACGTCCCATCGGCTGGCGAATATCTCTTCCAGGGCGTGCCGACCAGCGGCTTCGATAACGAACATCTGACGCTCTTGCGCCGGCACATGCTCGGTTTCGTGTTTCAGGGCTTCAACCTTCTCTCCCGCACCTCTGCGGTGGAAAATGTCGAACTACCGCTTATCTATCGGGGCATGAAAGCTTCAGAGCGTCGGGAGCGCGCCATGGAGGCGCTGGCACAGGTGGGACTGAAAGGTCGCGAAGATCACACCACGCAGGAGCTTTCCGGCGGCCAGCAGCAGCGTGTGGCCATTGCCCGCGCCATCGTCACCCGCCCCGCGCTGCTTCTGGCCGACGAGCCGACCGGCAATCTCGATACGAAGACCAGCGTCGAAATCATGGAACTGATAACCTCGCTCAATCGCGACAAGGGCATTACCGTCGTCATGGTAACCCATGAGGAGGATATCGCCGCTTATGCCGGGCGCCTGCTGCGTTTTGTCGACGGCCACCTCGCCTCCGATAGCGCCGCGGATCATAAGGAGACATTGGATGTTCTTTGAAACATCGCGTCTTGCGTTGCGCGCCATCAGCCGCAACCTGTTGCGCTCATTTCTCACGGTGCTCGGCGTCGTCATTGGTGTGGCCGCCGTCATTGCCATGGTCACCATCGGCAACGGTACGACCGAGCAGGTAAAATCGGAACTGTCACGGCTCGGCACCAACATGCTGTTCGTGCGCCCCGGCCAGTTTGGCCCCGGCCGCGCCAGCACCGAAGCCAAGCGCTTCGATGACCGCGATGTCGAGGCGATCCGCAACCAGATATCGGGCATACGCGCCGTCGCACCGCAGAACCGCAGTTCCGCCGCAACCGTCATTTTCGGCGGCAAGAACCACCAGACGAGCGTCATCGGCACCACGAACGACTATCTGATCGCGCAGGACTGGACCATCGCACTTGGTCGAGATTTCCAGCCCGCCGAAGATCGCGGCGGCCAGATCGGCTGCATCATCGGCGAAACCGTGCGTCAGGAACTGTTCGGTGCGGAAAACCCTGTGGGACAGACGATCCGCGTCAGCAACATCTCCTGCCCCGTCATCGGCGTTCTCGCCCGCAAAGGCCAGTCCGGCCTCGGCGACGATCAGGACGACACGATCATCATGCCGCTCAAAATCCACCAGCGGCGCATTGGCGGCACCACCACCATTTCCTCGATCATGGTTTCGGCGCAGGATGGCGTTTCCACCGCCAAGGTGCAGAGCGACCTGCAAAACCTGCTGCGCGAGCGCCGCCGCATCAACATCGGCCGCGAGGATGATTTTACTGTCAACGACATGACGCAGATCGCTTCCGCCATGACCGGCACGACGACGCTTCTCACCGGACTTCTCGGCGCGGTCGCCGCCGTCAGCCTTCTCGTGGGCGGCATCGGCATCATGAACATCATGCTGGTCTCGGTAACAGAACGCACGCGTGAGATCGGCATTCGGCTTGCCATCGGCGCATTGGAAAAACAGGTGCTGACACAGTTTCTGGTGGAAGCGGTGATGCTCTCGGCCTTCGGCGGCATCGTCGGCATCCTCACCGGCCTCGGCCTCGCCTACGCGGTCGTCAGCTTCCTCAACGTGCCTTTCGTCACCAGCCCATCGATCATCTTCCTCGCCTTCGCCTTTTCAGCCGCCATCGGCGTGATTTTCGGCTATTTTCCCGCGCGGCGTGCGGCGAGTCTCAGCCCGATCGAAGCCCTGAGACACGAGTGATCAATCCGGCCTAACGATCCGCGGCTTGCCGCCATTCCCCAAGCGCCTGTTCTACATCGGTCTGGTAAGACGGCGGGTTGTTTCGCCGCAGGAGGGCGTGCAAATATAATTCAACGGCCCGCCTTTGAGCGTCGTTCAACAGCGCAAATTTCTCCGGGCGGCCGCGCAGATGGGGCACGAACTCGTGCCGGTAACAACCGTCGAGATCGGCGATCATGTAGGCGGGTAGATGAAACCGCATTGCTTCGGCATCAAAAAACGCAGGACTGGCGGAGTGTAGGTTCACGTCTTCCACCGTGATCGCAGACCAGTCGTCCTTTTCGTCCTCGGCGCGGCGGGCGGCAAGCACATCATGGCTCGCGTAATTATCAATCGCGGCGGCCTCGCGAAGACCCACACCGGCGCCTAGGGTGACGTGCGCGAAAGCAGCTTTTACCGCCGCCCTTGCCGTGGCCGTGCTCTCCCCTGCCGGTCTCAACACGTGAACCGCCCGTTCAATGATGGCCCCCTCCGCCCCCGTCCAACGTCAGGCCGACCAGAATGCCGGCAGCAACGAGGCTAAGTGTCCAGACATCAATCGAGCTGCTGCTATTCCCCACGCTACCCCCCTCACTGAAACCATCCGCATTCAATCTTGCTCCATGACGTCAATCGGATAGGCTCTCCGGAAATCTACCGCATGGAGTCTCGATGTTCAAATCCGTATCCGATAGCGCTGCGGCTGCAGACGGCGGATCGCTTGCCCTTTTTGTGGAGCGACAGGACGGGCAGACGGAAGTGTTTGTGATCCATCGCTCGCTCGCATCGCGCGGGACGCCTGACTATAACAGGATCACGTCAAGCCTGCGGCCACTCTCTGCAGAAGATCGCCGGGAGATCGCCGCGGCTCTCGAACCGCTGTTGATGACCACGCCATCAATCCATCCGCTGGCCGATTTCATCGAAGCCTTCAAACAGCAGTCATGATCCTTCGGAAGTTGACTTTGCGTGATACGCAGTCTGCGGAAAAAAAACCTGAAACTTTTCGTCCGTCATCCTCGGGCTTGACCCGAGGATCTACAAACGTCCCAAGCGATTTGACGGGGATGGATCCTCGGGTCAAGCCCAAGGATGACGTCGCGTTTGTAGGAGCGCTGGGTGCAAAAGAATATCTAACTATCCATCGCAGAGATAGTGCAGCCAATCAGACGCTGGCTTCTGCCTCACGCTGCTTCGCAAGCGCGGCGAGATCCGCAGGCTTCAGCTCAACAGATTCACCGCAGCCGCAGGCAGAGGTCTGGTTCGGATTGTTGAAGGTGAAACCGGAGCGCATCTTGGTCACTTCGAAATCCATCTGCGTGCCGAGCAGATAAAGCACGGCGGAAGGCTGAACCCAGACCTTCGCCCCTTCGAATTCCACCAGATCGTCCTTCGCATCCGGCTCGGTCACGAGGTCGATGGTATATTCCATGCCCGCGCAACCGCCCTTCTTGATGCCGACGCGCACGCCCTTGGCGTCCGGTCCGGAATTTTCGACGATCGCTTTAACGCGCGAGGCCGCAGCCCCGGTCATGGTCATGATTGCAAAGCCCATGGGCCCATTCTCCTTCGACAATCGAGTTCAAGGCTCGATGCTTATGGAATTCAATTTAAGTGCGCCTGACAATGTCATCAAGGGATGACACCAGTCAAAATCAAATCAGTACCAGCCGACGGCGACCTGCGCCTCTTCCGACATGCGGTCCGGCGTCCACGGCGGATCGAAGGTCATTTCGACGGTGACACCGGAAACACCCTCGACGGCGCCAACGGCGTTCTCCACCCAGCCCGGCATTTCGCCAGCGACGGGGCAACCGGGGGCAGTCAGCGTCATGACGATCTTGACCATCCGGTCATCTTCGATATCGATCTTGTAGACCAGCCCGAGTTCGAAGATGTCGGCCGGAATTTCCGGGTCATAAACGGTCTTCAGCGCCGCGATCACATCGTCGCTGAGGCGTGCAAGCTCATCCGGCGGAATGGTGGATACCTTTTCCTGAGCTTCGGTCGCATCCTGGGTCTTTGCAGTGGCATCGGCAGTCATGGTCTTAAACCTCAATCCTGATTTCAAGCTGCGATATCAGGCGAAAAATTTGCGCGCATATTCCAGCGCCTCGACAAGAGAGTCTACTTCGGCGCGGGTATTGTAAAGGCCGAACGATGCCCGGCATGTGGAGGTGACGCCGAAGCGTTTCAAGAGCGGCATGGCGCAATGGGTGCCGGCCCGCACGGCAACGCCGCGCCGGTCGATCACCATCGAGACGTCATGGGCGTGAATGCCCTCAAGCTCGAAGGAGAAAATGCCGCCCTTTTCCGGCGCGTTGCCGATGATGCGCAGCGAATTGATCTCGCGCAGCCGCTCGGCGGCATAAGCGGCAAGATCGGCCTCGTGTGCTGCAATCGCGGCACGGCCGAGATTGTCCATGTAATCGAGCGCATAACCGAGGCCGATCGCCTGCACGATGGGCGGCGTACCCGCTTCGAAACGATGCGGCGGCTCGTTATAGGTCACGTTGTCTTCGGAGACGTCGAGGATCATCTCGCCGCCGCCCTGGAACGGCCGCATCTCGCGCAGCCGGTCCGCCTTGCCATAGAGCACGCCGATGCCCGAGGGACCATAAAGCTTGTGGCCCGTCATCACATACCAGTCGCAATCGATATCGCGCACATCAACAGGCATATGAACAGCGCCCTGCGATCCATCGATCAGCACCGGAATGCCACGCTCATGCGCGATACGGCAGATTTCCTTGACCGGCACGATGGTGCCGAGCGCATTCGACATATGGGTGATCGCGACAAGCTTGGTGCGCTCCGTCAGGCTCTTTTCGAAAGCCTCGATATGAAATGCGCCGTCATCATCAACCGGCACCCAGACGAGCTTGGCGCCCTGCCGTTCGCGGATGAAATGCCATGGCACGATATTGGAGTGATGCTCCATGATCGAGATGACGATCTCGTCGCCCTCGCCGATCTTGGGCATGCCATAACCGTAAGCGACCGTATTGATCGCCTCGGTGGAGGATTTGGTGAAGACGATCTCGTCCACCGAACCGGCATTGAGGAACCGGCGCACTTTTTCGCGCGCCGCCTCATAGGCGTCGGTTGCGGCATTGGAGAGGAAATGCAGGCCGCGATGCACGTTTGCGTACTCATTTGCATAAGCATGCGAAACGGCGTCGATCACCACCTGCGGCTTTTGAGCGGACGCGCCGTTGTCGAGATAGACCAGCGGCTTGCCATAGACTTCGCGCGACAGGATCGGGAAATCCTTGCGCACGGCTTCGATGTCATAAGGGGCCGCCATTGCGGTCTGGTCCATTTCTCGGGCCCTTTCATGGTGCTCTTCTGGAGAGCTCCGGGGTTTGCACAGCGTTACCGCTGCTTCACCTCATCCTCGGGACAAGCCCGAGGATGACGACGGAGAGGTTGCTAAGCGTGATGCTCCAGCCAGCCGGAAATGATCGTCTCCAGCGCCTCTACCAGATTTTCTTCTTCCAGTTCCTCGACGATCTCGGCAACGAAGGCGTTGACGAGCATCGCCCGTGCCTTTGCCCGTGGGACGCCGCGCGCCATCAGGTAGTAGAGATGATTGTCGCTGATATCGGCAACCGTTGCACCATGGCCGCACTGAACGTCATCGGCGAAGATTTCCAGTTCCGGCTTTGCCGAGAACTCGCCATCGTCAGACATCAGCAGCGTGTTGCACGCCATCTTCGCGTCGGTCTTCTGGGCATCCGGTGCGACCCGGATCATGCCCTGGAAAATGCCCTTCGCACGGTCGAACACCACGTTGCGGAAAACTTCCGTCGAGGTCGTGTTCGGCACGTTGTGGCCAAGAACCATCGTCACGTCCGTATGGGTTTCGCCACCCAGAAGGTTGACGCCGCGAACGATGAGATCGGTGCCCTCACCTTCCACATCGATGCGCAGTTCCTGACGCACCAGCTTGCCGCCGGCATTGATCACGAAGAGACGCAGCTTGGCTTCCGCGCCGAGCTTGATGCGCAGCTGGCCAAGGTGAATATCGGCAGCACGCTGCTGTTGCAGAAGAATCCAGGTTGCTTCCGCGCCATCCTCAACGACGATATCGCTGACCGAGGAGACAAGCGCCGCATCGGGCGTCACCGAAAGGTGACGTTCAATGACGGTCGCTTTCGAACCCTTGCCGAAGCGCACCGGGAAGCGGCTGTGAACCTGGCCTGCGCCATGGATAGCCTGCAGTTCGATCGGCTTGTCGAGCTCAGCATCGGCGGGAATTTCGACCACGAGGCCGTCACGCACAAAGCTGCCATTGATGCGGCCAATCGTGTCATCCTTGCTGGCTTCCGCAAGGCCAGTCGCGGCAGAGCCGTCGAGCAGGCTGTCGGCAAAGCGCGATACGCTGACACCATCGACCTTGCCGATATCGGCCGTGCCATGCAGCATGTAAGCCACAGGCGAACCGGCAATAATCGACGCAGCCTTCTCGATGACAGGCGCGGGCCGGTCTTCCGGAACCGTGCGCAGCAGGCTCTTCAGATCGGTATAGTGCCAGGCCTCGATGCGGCGTGTCGGAAGACCACCGGTCTTCAGATCGTCGAACAGCACGTCACGCGCGGCAACCACGGCGCCGTCGCCGGGCAGCTCGCTGAACTTGGCGGTGTAGGCATCGACCAGCGCGGTTTCCGCTGGCGTCAGCCGGTTGGTAGCTTGAATGTTCATGGACATCACCTCCTGGCCTTCGATCAGGCCGCTTCACCGATGATGTCGGCGTAACCGTTGTTTTCCAGTTCCAGCGCGAGAGCCTTGTCACCCGAGCGGATGATCTTGCCCTTGTAGAGAACGTGAACGCTGTCAGGCACGATGTAATCGAGCAGGCGCTGATAGTGGGTGATGACAACGGTGGCGCGATCCGGCGACTTCAGCGCATTGACGCCGTCAGCCACGATCTTCAGCGCGTCGATGTCGAGACCGCTATCGGTTTCGTCGAGAACGCAGAGCTTCGGCTCCAGAAGCGCCATCTGCAGGATTTCGGCACGCTTCTTCTCACCACCGGAGAAACCGACGTTGAGCGGACGCTTCAGCATCTCCATGTCGATCTTCAGATCGCCGGCCGCTTCCTTGACGCGGCGGATGAAATCAGGCGTCGTCAGCTCGGACTCGCCGCGCGCCTTGCGCTGCTCGTTCATCGCAACCTTCAGGAACTGCATGGTAGCGACGCCCGGAATTTCGACCGGATACTGGAAGGCAAGGAAAATGCCCTTGGCCGCACGCTCGGCAGCGTCCAGTTCCAGAATGCTTTCGCCGTTATAGAGAATGTCACCGGAGGTGACTTCGTAGTCCTCACGGCCCGACAGGATGTAGGACAGCGTCGACTTGCCGGAACCGTTCGGGCCCATGATGGCCGCAACTTCACCAGCGGCAACCTTCAGGTTGAGACCCTTGATGATCTCGGTTTCGGTATCGGCGATCTTCGCGTGCAGGTCGATGATTTCAAGCATGGTATTGTTCCTGTTCATGGTGCGGTTTCAAGGACCGCCTCGTGCGCCCCATCAGGGCCTGTCTCAAATCTCTCATCTGTCATCCTCGGGCTTGACCCGAGGATCCGGGAAGTGGGTTGTCTCTGCTCAGGCCATGGGCCGTAGATCCTCGGGTTAGGCCCGAGGATGATGTCGAGCAAGGAGTTAACCGACCGAGCCTTCCAGCGAAATGCCGATCAGCTTCTGCGCTTCCACGGCAAATTCCATCGGCAGTTCCTGAATGACTTCCTTCACGAAGCCGTTGACGATCAGCGCGATCGCCGCTTCCTCGGGAATGCCGCGCTGCAGGCAATAGAACAGCTGGTCTTCGGAAATCTTCGACGTCGTCGCCTCGTGCTCGAAGTGAGCGGAAGAGTTCTTCGCCTCGATGTAAGGCACGGTATGAGCGCCGCACTTGTCGCCGATCAGCAGCGAGTCGCACTGCGTGAAGTTACGCGTGTTGGTCGCCTTGCGGTGGGCCGAGACCTGGCCGCGATAGACGTTTTCCGAAAAACCGGCGGCAATGCCCTTGGCGATGATGCGGCTCGACGTGTTCTTGCCGAGATGGATCATCTTGGTGCCGCTGTCGATCTGCTGGTGACCATTGGAAACCGCGATCGAATAGAACTCGCCACGGCTGTCATCGCCGCGCAGGATGCAGGACGGGTATTTCCAGGTGATGGCCGAACCGGTCTCCACCTGCGTCCACGAGATCTTCGAGCGGTTGCCACGGCAATCGCCGCGCTTGGTCACGAAGTTGTAGATGCCGCCCTTGCCTTCCTTGTCGCCCGGATACCAGTTCTGGACGGTGGAATATTTGATTTCGGCATCATCGAGCGCCACGAGTTCAACAACGGCGGCGTGAAGCTGGTTCTCGTCGCGCTGGGGAGCGGTGCAGCCTTCCAGATAGGAGACGTAGGCACCCTCTTCGGCGATGATCAACGTGCGCTCGAACTGGCCGGTATTCTTCTCGTTGATGCGGAAATAGGTGGAAAGCTCCATCGGGCAACGAACGCCCTTCGGCACGAACACGAAGGAACCGTCGGTGAAGACGGCGGAGTTCAGCGTCGCATAAAAATTGTCCGTCGTCGGAACGACCGAGCCGAGATATTTCTTCACCAGCTCCGGATGCTCGCGCACGGCTTCCGAGATCGACATGAAGATCACGCCGGCCTTCGCCAGTTCCGCCTTGAAGGTGGTGACGACGGAGACGCTGTCGAACACGGCATCAACAGCGACCTGACGCTTTTCGACGCCGGCGAGGATTTCCTGTTCTTTCAGCGGAATGCCGAGCTTTTCATAGACCTTCAGCAGCTCCGGGTCGACTTCATCGAGCGACTTCGGGCCGGGGGTGCTTTTCGGCGCGGCATAATAATAGAGATCGTTGAAGTCGATCTTGGGGTAGCTGACGCGCGCCCAGGTCGGCTCTTCCATCGTCAGCCAGCGCTTGTAAGCCTCAAGACGCCATTCCAGCATCCATTCCGGCTCCTGCTTCTTGGCCGAGATGAAACGGATCACCTCTTCCGAAAGACCCTTCGGGGCCTTGTCGACTTCGATATTGGTTTCGAAGCCGTATTTATACTGGTCCACATCGATCTGGCGGACCTGATCGATCGTTTCCTGAACCGCTGCCATGTCGTTCTCCAATCTCGCCGGAGCCAAGGTCCGGTGGCTTGTCAACGTATCAAGGCGGAAAGCCGCCTTATTCATCTTCGGGCAAATCGCTCCGAGCCGTCGGCCGGGGCAGAGCTTATACCCATGTAGGTGCGGGATGGCGCTTTTCACACATCCCGGCAAGCGGAAAATTGCTAATCCGCAATTCTTTGCCGCATTTTACGCGGCCTGACCGGAAAGCTTGCGCCGTCCGGCAATTTTCGCAAACGCAGCGAGCGTCCGTTCAATGTCCGCCTCGTCAGTCGCGTGGCCAATCGAAATCCGGAGCGCGCCGAGCTTGGGATCGCGCCCCATCGCGGTCAAGACATGGCTTTCGCCCACCTTGCCCGATGAGCAGGCCGACCCTGCCGACAGTGCGATACCTTCTATATCGAAGGCGATCTGCCCGGTCTCGGCCTTCAGGCCCGGAAGCGTGAAAAACGTGGTATTGGCGACGCGCGTGACATCGTCACCGTGGATGATCACA
This sequence comes from Agrobacterium sp. CMT1, assembly GCF_037203725.1. Classification (NCBI taxonomy): domain Bacteria; kingdom Pseudomonadati; phylum Pseudomonadota; class Alphaproteobacteria; order Hyphomicrobiales; family Rhizobiaceae; genus Agrobacterium; species Agrobacterium sp. CMT1. The sequence goes on along the minus strand of NZ_JBBCAR010000005.1, from coordinate 99,945 downwards.
TCGGGCGCGTTCACGCGCATACCGTTTTCCAGCCGCGCCCGCAGCGCGGAAAGACGCGCCGCCTCCGCCTCGACATTCCGAGCAGCAACAGCGGCGGCAGCACCAAAACCGATAACGGACAGGGTATTTTCCGTACCCGAACGATGGCCCTTTTCCTGGCCGCCACCATGGATCAGCGGCTTCGGCATCATCACCTCGCCGCGCGAGAGAAGAGCGCCGGCACCCTTCGGGCCACCGAGCTTGTGAGACGAAATCACAAGGAAATCCGCATCGAGCGCGTTGATATCGAGCGGCACGCGGCCGGCAGCCTGAACAGCGTCGACAACCATCAGACCGCCCGCCGCATGAACCAGCCGCGCCGCTTCCGCCACAGGCTGAAGGACGCCGGTTTCATTATTCACGAGCATGCAGGCGACCATCGGCAGCCCGGACGACCAGTCATGCGAAGACAGCAACGCTTCAAGCGCGGCAAGATCAAGGACACCCGCTGACGTAACGGGAACTTCCGTTACGTCACTCTTTTCGAAACGGCCACCTTCGCGGAATGCGGGATGCTCGATGGCGGAAACATAGAGCCGGCTTACCCGAACCGGGCTGCGTCCCATCCTGAATTCCGGCGCAAGCACCAGATTGGCCGCTTCCGTCGCACCGCTGGTGAAAGTCACATGCGCCGGCTCAGCGCCGCCAAGCGCCGCAACCTCACGGCGAGCCGTCTCGACGGCGGCGCGGGCGGCACGCCCTTCGCGGTGGACGGAAGACGGATTGCCGGCAAGATCAAGCGCAGACACAAGCACCTCCCGCACGGTCGGCAGAAGCGGCGCCGTGGCGTTCCAGTCCATATATGTGCGCGTCAAAACCGTCATCGCCGAAAGGCTTCATCCAATCTTCAATGCGCGAAAACGCATTTTTCTTGAAATTACAGTTGCGCTTGCCTTATGACACCACCCGAGTGCTTTAGCACACGCAAAGTTTCGAATTATTCTAAACTGCGTTCTAGAAAAGATGACAGAGTTCGTCAAGTCTTCTCATCGGAAGAATGCGGTTGGAGAATGAAAAAACACGACCGGAGTACCAATGCCCGAAGTCATCTTTAACGGCCCTGCGGGTCGCCTCGAAGGCCGTTATCAACCCTCCAAGGAAAAGAGCGCGCCGATCGCGATCATCCTTCATCCGCACCCGCAGTTCGGCGGCACGATGAACAACCAGATCGTCTATCAGCTCTTCTATCTTTTCCAGAAGCGCGGCTTCACGACGCTCCGGTTCAACTTCCGTTCGATTGGCCGCAGCCAGGGCGAGTTCGATCACGGTGCGGGCGAGCTGTCCGATGCCGCCTCGGCGCTCGACTGGGTGCAGAGCCTGCATCCGGATTCCAAGAGCTGTTGGGTGGCGGGTTACTCCTTCGGCGCCTGGATCGGCATGCAGCTTCTGATGCGCCGCCCGGAAATCGAAGGTTTCATGTCGATTGCCCCGCAGCCGAACACCTACGACTTCTCCTTCCTTGCTCCCTGCCCGTCTTCTGGCCTCATCATCAACGGCGATTCCGACAAGGTCGCGCCCGAAAAGGATGTCAACGGCCTGGTCGAAAAGCTGAAGACGCAGAAGGGCATCCTCATCACCCACCGCACCGTCCCCGGCGCCAACCACTTCTTCAACGGCAAGGTGGATGAGCTGATGGGCGAGTGCGAGGACTATCTCGACCGTCGCCTGAACGGCGAGCTTGTGCCGGAACCGGCTGCCAAGCGTATTCGGTGATTTGGGGCGTATTTAAAGCAGGCCTTGATCGACCTATTATGATCCCGGCGGGCTTGGCTTACCCCCCTCTGCCCTGCCGGGCATCTCCCCCTCAAGGGGGGAGATCGAATCGTAGCACAACCTTTCGGCCATCTTGAACGTCCCAGCTGAGGCGAAGAGTAAGCCTCCTGCTGATCTCCCCCCTTGAGGGGGAGATGCCCGGCAGGGCAGAGGGGGGTAAGCCCCACCCGCCAACGTCATCAGCATCGCACCAAAACCCCACCCGTCACCGGCTCCTTCACCCCCGTCGTACCGGGATAGGTCAGCGGCAGCCCCTTCAGCGACCGAACGGCCAGATAGGCCCAGGCCTCCGCCTCCATCGCGCCGCCATCGAACCCCGCCTCTTCCGCCGCAATCACCCGCGCACCGACCTTGGCGGCAAGGTCTGCAAACTCCGCCATGATCACCGGATTGAGCCGACCGCCACCACAGACCACATAGGTCTTCGCCGCCTCCGGCAGATAGCTTGCCGACTTCAGGATGGCGGCCCCCGTTAGATGCGCCAAAGTCCGTGCACCATCGGCCAGCGAGACCTCACCCTTTTCCGGGGGCGCAAAATCGCTGCGATCCAGCGAACGGCGAATATTACCGGAAAAGAACGGGCTTTCCATATAACTCGCCACCAGCGAGGCAATGACGCTGCCACCCGCCGCCGTCCTGCCGCCTTTGTCGAAAGCCTTGCCGGTATGCGCCTCGATCCACTGGTCGATCAGCATATTGCCGGGGCCGCTATCGAAAGCGGCAAGCTGGCCAGCTTCACCGATGAAGGTGAGGTTGGAGATACCGCCGATATTGACGAAGACCGCAGGCGTCTCAAACCCGCCAGGTAGGTTGGCGGACAGCGCCATGTGATAGGCCGGAATGAGCGGCGCGCCCTGCCCGCCATGCACCATGTCATTGGCGCGCATATCGTAGACCACGTCGATACCGGTTTCTTCAGCCAGCAAAGGTCCGTCACCGATCTGCACCGTCAGCGCCTCATCCGGCCGGTGCAGCACCGTCTGGCCATGAAAACCGATGACATCGATTTCACCGGGCAGAAGCCGGTGACGATGGAGAAAGGATTTCACCGCCGCCGCATGGGCAAGCGTCAGCTTGCGCTCGGCCTCATCAAGATCTCCGGGGCGTTCGCGCCGTTCACGGATGGATTTGGCCGTGACCAGCGCCTTCTGCCAGATGGCCCGCAGGCCGGGATCATAGAGAAAATAGCCGCTTGGCCCATGCCGCACCACGCTCTCGCCATCGGTACGCAGAAGCGCGATATCGATGCCGTCCATCGACGTGCCGCTCATCAGTCCGATTGCCGTTTTCACCTCGCCCACCTGCCGCTCTCCCGCAATCTCGAATCATGCTGACCTTGAATCCCGACATTCATGGCCGAAACGGGTGCACATTTCAAAAAACAATGATAAAGCCGCGACGGTCACCGGTTTTCGATGGCCGTAAAGATCAAACCAGAAAGTAAAAGGTTATGTCCAGGTTCAAGTCCGATTTCCTCCGCACGCTCGATGAGCGCGGCTTCATTCACCAGATCTCCGACGAGGCAGGTCTCGACGAATTGTTCGCCAAGGAAACCGTGACCGCCTATATCGGCTATGACCCGACGGCCTCGAGTTTGCATGTCGGCCACCTCACCCAGATCATGATGCTGCACTGGCTGCAGCAGACCGGCCACCAGCCGATCTCGCTGATGGGTGGCGGCACCGGCATGGTAGGCGACCCCTCCTTCAAGGAAGAAGCCCGCAAGCTGATGACGATCGACATGATCGAGGACAACATCACCTCGCTCAAGCACGTCTTCGCCAACTACCTCGATTACGACCGCCCCGGCAACCCGGCGCTGATGATCAACAATGCCGACTGGCTGCGCGGATTGAACTATCTCGAATTCCTGCGTGACGTCGGCCGCCACTTCTCGGTCAACCGCATGCTCTCCTTCGACAGCGTGAAGACACGACTCGACCGCGAGCAGTCGCTGTCCTTCCTCGAATTCAACTACATGATCCTGCAGGCCTACGATTTCGTGGAACTGAACCAGCGCACGGGGTGCCGCCTGCAGATGGGCGGCTCTGACCAGTGGGGCAACATCATCAACGGCATCGACCTCGGTCACCGCATGGGGACACCGCAGCTTTACGCGCTGACCTCGCCGCTTCTGACCACCTCCTCGGGTGCGAAGATGGGCAAGTCGGCCTCGGGCGCCGTGTGGCTGAACAAGGACCTGCTGCCGGTCTATGATTTCTGGCAATACTGGCGCAACACCGAAGATGCCGACGTCGTTCGCTTCGCCAAGCTCTTCACGACCCTGCCGATGGAAGAGATCGCCCGTCTGGCTACGCTCGGTGGATCGGAAATCAACGAGGCCAAGAAAATCCTGGCGACCGAGGTAACCGCGATCCTGCACGGCCGTGCCGCTGCTGAAGAAGCCGCGGAAACGGCGCGCAAGACCTTCGAGGAAGGCGCGCTGGCCGAAAACCTGCCTTCCATCGAGGTTCCGGCCTCCGAACTTGAAGCTGGCGTCGGCGTCCTCTCGCTCATCGTCCGCGCAGGTCTCGCCGGTTCGAATGGCGAGGCCCGCCGCCACGTTCAGGGCGGTGCGGTGAAGATCAATGATCAGGGCGTTTCCGACGAGCGCCAGATGATCGGCACCGGCGAAGTGACGAGTGATGGCATCATCAAGCTGTCGGTAGGCAAGAAGAAGCACGTGCTGGTTCGCCCGGCGTAAACCAGCGCCAAACCCGCATCAAGGGCCGCGAAAGCGGCCCTTTTTATTGGAACTCGAAAATCTGCCTGAAAACACCGGGCGCAATCAGCGACAGCGGGTTGATCGTCAGCTTCGGCTGGTCCGTCTGGCCGGAAAGCTTGAAGGTAATGCCGAGCAGGCCGCGGTCGCGGCCGTTGCCGAGGAAGATGCCGATAAAGGGCAACTCGCCGAACAGCCGGTTCAGCCCGTAGGCGGGCATGAAGGTGCCGGTCATGTCCATGCGGCCATTCTGATCCTTCAGCAGCCCCTGAAACGTTGCGCCGATCTGTTCACCGCGCACAACCCCGTTTTCCACCGCGATCGAACCGTTTACATAAACGACGCGGGCAAAACCCCGCTGGAATTTCTCCGAACTGACATCGATATTGCGGCGGACCGCGTTGTTGAGGCTCCTGCCATCCTCGCCCGTCGGCGTTGCGACGATGTCCTGCAACTTGGCCTCATTGACCACGGAGAAATTGCGCAGATCCAGCGAGCCGCTCCAGTCGCTGCCATTGGCGGTCGTCAGTGCTAGGTTGAGAAGACCGCCACGAATGCGGCTGTAGATATTGGCAAACCGCGCGAGCGAACCCGCATCGCTGCTGGTCAATGTCACAGTCCCAGTCGCGCCGCGATTGGTGGTCTGCGCGACCACCGCCTGTCCGTTGCCGGTCACGCCGCGAAAATCGATCGAGCGCACCTTGCCGTCACGCACGCTGACATCGGAATTGACGTTGGCAAGGATCTCATCGTTGAACCCGTAGACCTTGTCAAACTGCGCCTTGATGGAAAGAGATGGCTGCGAACGAGACGTACCATCGCCACCGCCGGCGGGACTGCGCAGCTTCGACAGGAAAGGCCTTAGATCCGCGGATTTTCCGGAAGCATTGATAATATAGCCGTTTTTCGAAGCAGCCAACGAAACTGCATAATTATCGGAGGGCGACAGCTGCACGCGGCTGAGATCGGCCGAGATCAGACCGCTCTTGTTGAAGACAATGTCGCCGGCGGCGCCGAAACCATCGCCATCGAGGGAAAAATCCGTGATTGCGGTGCGACCGTCCGCCACTTCCATGGTAAAGGCGGCTTTTGCCGGAATGCCGATGCCCTTGCTCCAGCCAAGCCCCGGAAGAATGATCGACGCCTTGGTCAGATCGAGCCGTACGTCCTGGCGTTTGGGATCGGCACCGTCGATCTCCAAAACGGTTGTGCCGCCGAGAACCGAGGACAGCTCCGGCGCGAGTTTGGCGACCTGTGTTTCGGTCAACGTGGCCTTTAGGGACAGGGTGGGAGCCACACCGCTGTTCTTGCGCACGGGCTCCGTCATCTCGATATCCATCGGCACGTCATCGACGCGGCCTTTGCCCTGAAGCAGGAGCTGACGGTCGTTCAACGTCATAAAGCCGTCCAGCGCCGTGACCTTGTGGCCGGCGAAGGGTTTCGTCAGCGACAGGTTTTTCAGATCGAGATCGGCCGTCCACACCGGCGGAGGCGGGTTCTGGCTGGAAAGCAGGCCGATGGTCAGTTTCGCATTGGCTTGCACATCGCCGGCGAAATCCTCCGGCTTGAACTGCGTGTCCTTGAGCGCGTTGATCGGCTTCAGTGTCGCAAGCTCTGCTACGGCGTCTGCGGAGCCCGATACGCTGAGTTCGAGATTTCCAAGCAGAGGCTTGTCATAAACCGAGGAAATCACGAACCGGCTGTTCTCAAGCGCCAGCGAACGGTTGGACGGGAAATAGGACGTCGCCCGCTTGATTTCGACGGCCATCTTCCCGCCTACGAGATCGAAATGCGCATCGACATCACGCAGGGGCGGAATGTCGCCGGTGGTGTTGAGGCGCGTATCGTCAATGTCGAAACGAATCTGCATTTCGCTCTCGCCGAGCACCAGCGGGCAACCGGGACCGCACATCCGGCCCTGCGGGATGAAGATTGCGATGGAGCCATTGGTGACCGTGCCGCCATAAAGATTGGAAACCACCCAGTCGCGCGGCTTGTGCGCCATCCAGAAAGGCCAGAGCTGCTTGACTGCCGTGGCCTCCATCTTCGGTATCTGTCCGCCGAAGCTAATTTCGGGCGACCCTTCGCCGAACCGCATTTTCAGCGATCCCGCCATGTCTCCGAGTGGGCTTGTGACATAAAGCGATGAAACGTCGAGTTGCTTCGTCGCAGCCGTGAAGTGACCGTCCGCCTTCAGGCTGAAAGGAACCGGGGCCTCGCCCGAGGCTTCGGACGAAGCAACCGCATCGTCGACGCGGAGGGACAGACCAAAACCCTCCTCCGTATCGCTGATTACGCCGGCGACCGGAATGATCGTACGTCCGAGTTCCACCCGCGAGTTGTCGATGACAAGCGTGCTTTTTGCGAAATCGTAGCGCGCGTTCACAGTGCCGGCCGTGAAGGGCTGGGCCTCGCCGCCGATCCGAAGCGTGCCGTTACCGAGGCCGAGAGAGATGTCGAGACGCGGCTCCTGCCCCTCCTTGGCCCGGCGGGCAACGATGTTGATGCCCGTCTTGACATTCAGCCCCTCATGGAGGTTTCCGTCCGGATCGTATTTTTCCAGAAACGGGCCAATGTCGAAGCCATCGATACGGGCCTGGAAACCGTCGATCACGCCGCCCGCACCTGAGGTCTTGAGTGACACGCTGGCGATTTCGCCGTTGAACAGCGTTTCCCCGTCAAGTGAATAGCCGCCCTGCTGGTCTGGCGTCAGCGACAGTTCCCGCACCTCGATGGTGCGCGGCTTGCCCAGTTCGCCCGGCGGCAGATGAACGGAAACGCTGGAAATATCGATTTCCTCGGTTCCGCTGCTCAGGAAGGCCTGTGCCAGCTTGTCGAGCTGCCCGAAGGCTTCCTGCAATTGCAGCGGCACGGCGTCGAGCTTGACGCTGGCAAGATCGAACCCGTTGCCCTTGGGCAAAAGCGCCGTATCCAGCTCCATCCCGTCGGCTTCTAGGCTCTCCACCGACACGCGACCCGCCAGAAGCGCGAGGGGATCGAGCGCCATGCCGATCGCCCGCGCCCTGCTCAGATGCTGGCCGGATTCCTTCTCGACGATATCCACATCCTCCGCCACCAGCGCAAGGCGCAGTCCGGTGGAGAACCTGATCGCCGATGATCCGATTCGCGCGCTGTAATGCGGTCCGAGCGCCCGTTCCAGCGCCTGCTGCGCCTGGCTGGACAGCGCATTGTCAATCGAACCGGTCTCGACGGAAAGAATGATGCCGCCGATGGAGAGGAAGGCGAGTACGAAAAGAGCCGCGAAAACCTTGAGGAAAGCACGCGCCATGGAACGCGGCGGCGGGCAATGAACGATGATGGGATCCTCGGCCTGAGCCGAAGGCAGATCGTGCAGCGCAACGATATCGCGCCTGCCGAACTTGACCTTTTCACCCCTGACTTCAGCCATACGCCCGTATTTGCCCCTGAATAGCTTTTGTTTCGCCGCAACACCGGAGCGGGATGGCGAAAAGTGTAAGCGGTCCTCGTCTGGAATCCCGCTCAAATTCCTTAACCCGGATCACGGTTGGGATTTGAGGTCGAAACGATCTGAAATCCCAATCGTGATCTGGACGACGCGCGGTTTCGCTATATATCGAATGTGGCAACTTTCACTCAACATCCCGGCGAAAGAAAGGTAGATTATGACAGACTTGACGATTGGCGGCTCGGCTCCCGATTTCACTTTGCCCCGCAACGGTGAAGGGACGGTGACATTGTCCAAACTCCAAGGCAAGGCCGTCGTTCTTTATTTCTACCCCAAGGACGACACGTCCGGCTGCACCGCCGAAGCGATCGATTTCAGCGCGCTGGGCGGCGAATTCGAAGCGGCCAACACGGTTGTCATCGGCATTTCGCCCGACAGCGTCAAAAGCCACGACAAGTTTGCGGCAAAACATTCGCTTTCCGTCATGCTCGCGTCTGACGAGGAGAGGAAGGTTCTGGAAGCCTATGGCGTCTGGAAGGAAAAAAGCATGTATGGGAAAAAATACATGGGTGTCGAACGCACTACATTCCTCGTTGGACCGGACGGCAAGATCGCGGAGATCTGGAACAAGGTGAAGGTCGCCGGCCATGCCCAGGCCGTTCTCGACGCAGCGAAGAAACTCTGACGGGCCAACCCGTTGTGATGCCCCCGTTCAAAATCATGTCGCTGCGCGGTGGTGCGACGGATGCTATCGCAAGCGCCGATCTCGACAGGAAGACCGCGCTCGCACAGGAGACGGCGACACGGTGGTTCGAGCGCCGCCTGTCGCTGCGCTCTCCGCTGGACCCGCCCCTGCCAGAGCGCCCGGGCAGGCCGGAAAAGCCGGAACTCGTTCCGCCGACCGCAGTAGAACGCCGCTCGCTTCACAGCGTCAAGGGCCGTATCGCGCTGCTGCACGCCATTGCCCATATCGAACTCAACGCCGTCGATCTCGCGCTCGACATTGTCGCCCGTTATGCCAGCGAGCCGGTGCCGCACTCCTTTTTCGATGGCTGGATGCAGGTCGCCTTCGAGGAGGCAAAACATTTCCGGCTGGTGCGCGACCGGCTGAGAAGCCTCGGTGCCGACTATGGCGATCTGCCCGCCCATGACGGGCTGTGGCAGGCGGCGCATTCCACCCGCAACGATCTCACCGCACGGCTTGCCGTCGTGCCGCTCATCCTCGAAGCGCGCGGACTGGACGTCACCCCTTCCCTGCAGGCGAAGATGCGCGAAACCGGCGATCTCGAAAGCGCCGCCGTTCTGGACGTCATCTATAATGACGAAAAGGGCCACGTCGCCATCGGTGCAAAATGGTTCCGGTTCCTCTGTGCCCGTGAGAAAAAGGATCCGGCCGCAACCTTCAGGCAACTGGTGCGCGCCAATTTCCGCGGCCCTTTGAAACCGCCCTTTAATGACCTTGCCCGCGCCGAGGCCGGCCTGACGCCATCCTTTTACCGCTCGCTCACATCCGTCAGCCAGTAGCCGACGCTGCCGAAACGCCACTCCGGCAAAACTTCGTTAACCTTAACGAATTATGATTTCCTTCAAGAAATCGGCCAGTCCGGAGAGAGATTGTGACTGATACGGCGGAAAACCGGGTATTTGGCAAAAAGCGTGAGCCGCACGTGCTCATTCTCGCGCGCGGCGACAAGGTGCGGCACATGACCATCCGGCCGTGGATGGCGGCGCTTGCCGGCTGCACGATCGGCCTTTTTTCGCTCGGTTATCTTGGCGCCACCGGCTACCTTATCCTGCGGGACGACCTGATCGGCGCGACAATCGCGCGCCAGACCCGCATTCAGAACGATTACGAAGACCGCATCGCAGCCCTGAGAGCCCAGGTGGACCGCGTCACCTCCAGGCAGTTGCTGGATCAGCAGGTCGTTGAAAAGAAAGTGGAAAAGCTTCTGCAACAGCAGGCGGCGCTGACCTCGCGGCACGGCCGCATGAGCGAACTGCTGGAACGCGCGGAAAACTCCGGCGTCGCGACGTCGCCGACAGCACCCTCGTCCCTTTCAAACGCGATGGCGCCGGAAAAACGCGCCGATCTGTCGGGCGGTCTCTCGGCGATCGAAAAGCTGATGACACCGCGCGCACCACAGCCGGAACAACCCACCGCGAACGACAGACGGGCTGCTTACCAGCCGGAAGGCGGCGAGACGCCCTCGGACCGCGCCGATCGCGTATTTTCGAAGGTAACTCTGTCGCTGAAGGACATCGAGCGCCAGCAGATATCGCGGATAGCACAACTGACGAGCGACGCCGAAGACAAGGCGAGCGCGATGCAGGACATTATCCGTCAGGCCGGGCTCAAGATCGATGAGAGCGGCACCGCCGACATGGGCGGACCCTATGCGGAGCCAGAGCGCGGCGAAACCGATCCCTTCAGCCTGTCGCTGACCAATCTCGACACCGCTCTCAACCGGCTGGACGTCGTCAGGGAAACAGCAACGACCCTGCCCTTCGGCAACCCGGCACCCGGCAGGGCGATCACCAGTCGATTCGGCAATCGGATGGATCCGTTTCTCGGCCGCCCGGCGCTACATACCGGCATCGATTTTCGTGCCGAGACCGGCGCAGACGTCAAATCCACCGGCGCTGGAAAGGTGACGGTAGCGGAAAATTCCGGCGGTTACGGCAATATGGTCGAGATCGATCACGGCCAGGGCGTGTCCACCCGATTCGGCCATCTCTCCGCCATTCTGGTCAAGGCCGGCGACCGGGTCGAAGCCGGCGACGTAATCGGCCGCGCCGGCAGCACCGGCCGCTCCACCGGTCCGCACGTGCATTATGAAGTGCGCCGCAACGATACGCCCGTGGATCCGATGCGGTTTCTGATCGCCGGGGCAGAGCTTAAAACCTATTTGAAATAGCGTCCCGGTTTTAACGCTTTTTTTGCTCTTTTAACGATAAATCCCGAAAAACCACGCCTGAGGCTTAAAAGCCCAGCCGCGAGCGGCACGTTTAACGCGCTTTTCCCGTTGTTTCCTTGACTTTCCGGCAATTTGGGCCTATCCCCGCGCCAAGTCTTTGCAAGTGCCGTCGCGGCACGCAGGTGTTCTTACCGAACCAGAACGGAAAAAGTTCTTCCTTTGACAACATTCTCTGATCTTGGCCTGAGCCAAAAAGTTCTTTCCGCTATTGCAGATGCCGGCTACACGACGCCGACACCCATTCAGGCTGGCGCCATTCCGCCGGCACTGGAAAAGCGTGATATCTGCGGTATCGCACAGACCGGCACGGGCAAAACCGCGTCATTCGTTCTGCCGATGCTGACCCTGCTTGAGAAGGGCCGCGCACGCGCCAGAATGCCGCGCACGCTGATCCTCGAGCCGACGCGCGAGCTTGCGGCACAGGTGGCGGAGAACTTCGAGAAATACGGCAAGAATCACAAGCTGAACGTCGCCCTCCTGATCGGCGGTGTTTCCTTCGAAGACCAGGACCGCAAGCTGGAACGTGGCGCCGATGTGCTGATCTGCACCCCCGGCCGCCTTCTTGACCATTGCGAACGCGGCAAGCTGCTTATGACCGGCGTGGAAATCCTTGTCATCGACGAAGCCGACCGCATGCTCGACATGGGCTTCATTCCTGACATCGAGCGCATCGCCAAGATGATCCCCTTCACCCGCCAGACGCTGTTCTTCTCGGCCACCATGCCGCCGGAAATCCAGAAGCTGGCTGATCGCTTCCTGCAGAACCCCGTCCGTGTCGAGGTCGCCAAGCCCTCCTCTACTGCAAAGACCGTTGCTCAGCGCATCGTCGCCGCCCATAACAAGGACTACGAAAAGCGCGCCGTCCTGCGCGATCTCGTCCGTGCCGAAGAGGCTGAACTCAAGAACGCCATCATCTTCTGCAACCGCAAGAAGGATGTGGCCGATCTTTTCCGTTCGCTCGACCGCCACGGCTTTTCCGTCGGCGCGCTGCATGGCGACATGGACCAGCGTTCGCGCACGACGATGCTGCAGAACTTCAAGGACGGCAATCTGAAGCTGCTCGTCGCCTCGGACGTCGCCGCACGCGGGCTTGATATCCCCGATGTCAGCCACGTCTTCAACTTCGATATTCCCATTCATTCGGAAGACTATGTTCACCGCATCGGCCGCACCGGCCGTGCCGGCCGCTCGGGCAAGGCTTTCACCATCGTCACCAGAAGCGACACCAAATATCTCGACGCCATCGAAAAGCTGATCGGCGAAAAGATCGAGTGGCTGAACGGTGATCTCTCCACCCTCCCCGCGCCGATGGAAAGCTTCGAAAGCAATTCCGGCCGTCGGGGCAAGGAACGGGGCGGCAGAGGCCGCGACCGTAACCGCCGGGACGCCGCACCGGTCGAAAACATCAATCAGGGCGCACAATCCGCTGCGGACGCAGATATCGCGGCTCATGGAGACGACAAGGTGAAAGCAGAACGCAAGCAGGAAAAGGCCCCGCGCAATTCCGACCGCAACAGTCGCAATCCGCTGCACGCCAATGACGACAACCGCGACCGTCGCCGCCACTATCGCGACCATGACGATGGCCCCACACCGGTTGGCTTCGGCGATGACATTCCCGCCTTCATGCTGATCGTGGCCAACGCCAAGGCCTGACCACAGCAATGGACACGATGACGTCGACCATCAAGCCGGGCCTCGATTTTCCGGGCGTCGGCGTGGGCCTTGTCATTTTGCGTGAAGGCCGCCTCCTTTTATGCCGGCGCATGAAAGCGCCGGAAGCCGGGTATTGGAGCATCCCTGGCGGCAAAGTCGATCATCTCGAAATGTCGCTAGCCGCGGCGCGGCGCGAAGCCGAAGAAGAGACCGGGCTGACGATCGGCCACGTCGAATTTCTCTGCCATAGCGAATTTATCGACGCAGTGGACCGCCATCACTGGGTCTCCCTGATCTTCGTCACCCGCGACACAACGGGTCAGCCTTCGCTTACGGAGCCGGATAAGCTCTCCGCCATCGACTGGTTCGATCTCGACAAACTTCCTGAGCCGATCTCCGCCTTTGCAAAGGACGCTCTGGCCGCCCTGAAATAATGCTGGGGCAGCCCCGGGCGTCGAATAATGACGTCGGATGCGGAATTTTCAAAATCGAAAACGGCGGATCAGATTGGGTCGAAGCCAGAACTTCGGACAACGGCACGCTTAATCCACGCCATTTCATTTCTGGAACGCTTATCGCGAGAGAACGGCTTTGCGTAAAGTTCTCCAAATTCAATTTTAAATTGCTTAAATTAGAGCTATGTAAAAAACCGCCCCAGTTTCCTGAAGCGGTTTATACGTAATAAAAAAAATAGAATATAGAAGCGAATATAGTCTGGCAGTGCTTATAATCGGAACACTTTCCGAGGCTTTTTACAGCCAATTTCAGTCGTCCCCTGAAACAATTCCATCTAAGCTAATCATTTACTTTCCGTCAAGCAAATCTTCTCGCAAATGCGAAAAAAACATGGCGAAAAAGAGGTGGGGAATTAGAAGGTTTCTATATTAAACTTAGATATCAATAAATTACAGATATGAAAATAAAACGTGCAGATTTATAACGTGCACTGCAAAAGGCATAATCAGCAACAAGGCCTTCGCTGGAGTGTGCTTATACGCGCCACTTGTAATAGTTTTATGAAGTAAAACGGCACGTGGCGGATTTATGAAATACTTCTTCAGTAAAGCGGTACAGAAAGAAGATAGCGGGGCGAAAAAGAGCAGCGCTGCGGTATGCCGCGAGGCACCATTATCGGCCGACGGCAACAACCACAAGATGCCGCGTCCATCTCGGCATTCGGATCGCCCGACATCGAAGCCAAGCTGCCGCAGTCCAGGCGCCGGCGTGCGATTATGATGGACGACCGGCGATTTTTCCTTTGGAAAACCGATTGGTGCCGATAAACATCAGATCGGGACAACAGGATTTCGATCACGTCATGCTTTCACTTCGCCTGCTAACGATCATCGCCGGTTTTGCCTTTGCGGGTTCAGCAAGCGCGGCATCGATCGGGATCGTTGCCCCGCAGAGCGGCCCCTACGAGCTTCTCGGGCAACAGGTCCGGCAGGGCGCCAAGGCGGCAGCCGCAAAACTCGGCCTGGATGTCGTGGAGATTCACGAGAGCTGCGAAGACGGCAGTGGCGGCGCGATTGCCGATGGCCTCGTGGCGGCGAAAGTAAGCGCCGCAATCGGCTTCCTGTGCACGGAAACGCTTCAGGACGTTCTGCCACCGCTCAAGGCCGCGGCCATTCCGGCCATCACGCTTTCCAGCCGCGCACCCATCCTGATGGAGGACGCGCTGAAATATGGCTGGCCGCTTTTTCGCCTCGCCCCATCGGATCGGGCCGAATCGGCAAGGGCTGCGGAAGTCATTCTTCGCGACTGGAAAGGCCACCCGATCGGGCTCGTGGATGACGGCACGATCTACAGCCGCGAATTGGTCGACCGTATCCGCTCTACGCTGGAGGAAAACGGGCTGAAGCCCACCTTTGCCGATACGATGCGCCCCAATCAGGAACAGCAGGTGGCGCTTGTGCGCCGGCTGGCGCGCACAGGCATTACCCATGTCTTCATCGGCGCGGAACGAAACGATATCGCCGTCGTGGCACGGGACGCCGCTTCAGAGAATTTTCCGCTCACCATTCTGGGCGGCGATACGCTGAACGCCGCCAACACCCCCCTCGCACTGGCTGCGAACGTGATGGCCATCACGCGCCCGGCCTATGACACACTGCCTTCGGCGCAGGGGGCGGCCGGCGAACTGCGCGCCGCAGGCATCGAACCCGAAGGTTACGTCCTTCCAGCCTATGCCGCCACCGAACTGACGGCGGCGCTGGCGGAAGCGGCCCAGGCGCAGTCGAAACCGGCGCCGGAGATACTGGCGTCCGGCACGGCCTTCAAAACCGTGATTGGCGATCTCACATTCAACCCGTCGCATGAGCTTTCGGACAATCCCTACCGCCTGCAGCGCTGGAACGGCCAGCGCTTCGAACCGGCGGACAAAGCCGAAAGGCAGTAGCTGCAGCCAGCACCGGGACAAATTCGCGGAGCGGCAGCGGAAAACCATCAGCAACCTCACCGCTGACCGTTTCAAACCCCGATGCATGGTGTTAAAGGCAAACTTACGCAACGCGTCGAGAGGAGTTTGCCCATGTCCCTGCCCATCCGGATAGCACCGTCGATCCTGGCTTCCAATTTCGCCAAGCTCGGACAGGAAGTCGCCGATGTCACCGAGGCCGGCGCGGACTGGATTCATCTCGATGTCATGGACGGGCATTTCGTGCCGAACATTTCCTTCGGGCCTGATGTCATCAAGGCGCTTCGGCCGCACAGCAATGCCTTCTTCGATTGCCATTTGATGATCGCCCCCGTCGATCCCTATCTCGAAGCCTTTGCCAAGGCCGGCTGTGACAGCATCACGGTGCATGCGGAGGCCGGCCCCCACCTGCACCGCTCTCTCCAGACCATTCGCGGACTGGGCCTGAAGGCTGGCGTCACGCTCAACCCGGCAACGCCGCTTTCCGTTATCGAAAACGTGCTCGATGATGTCGACCTCGTGCTGATCATGAGCGTCAATCCCGGCTTCGGCGGCCAGAAATTCATTCCCGCCATGCTCGACAAGATCCGCGCAGCCAAGGCGATGATCGGTCAGCGGCCGATCGAACTGGAAGTGGATGGCGGCGTGACGGCGCAGACCGCAGGCGATATCATCGCCGCCGGCGCCAATGCACTGGTAGCGGGCTCCGCAGTCTTCAAAGGCGATGGCGTGGAGGATTATCGCAAGACGATCGCCCTCCTGCGCACGGCCGCGGAAGCCGGACGGGCGTAATCCGTCACCGCCGAATGCGGAAAGCCGGATGCGGCACAACGAGGCGTCGGGGGAATGTCATGGAAAGCAGCAGGCGGAATTTCCGCGACAGGGCTCTTCCAGCATTGTTCATTCTGCTTGGCGCGCTTGGCTGGAGCGTTTGTTCAGCGGCGTCGGCCGCCATCGGCCTCTATGCCCGTAACAGGCTGGAAACCGATCACGTCGCCGATATCATCACGCTTTTCTTCACGGGCGGATTTTTCGGCTGGCTGCTGGCGCTGGCAGCATTGCGCGTTCTCCCTGCCTTAAAATCCCAACAATTGCGTCTTGCGACAGCATGTCTCGCAATCGCTTTCTTCACGCTCGCCGTGGCGGCAGCATTGTTCGCGTTCGAGTACCGCATCTTTTATGCGCAATGGCATGCGCCAACCTTTTCCCGCATCTGGTTTTTTCAGCAGCTTTTCACGTCGCTCGGTGCAGTCTACCAGTTCGTCGTTCTGGGACTTGGTCTTTATTTTCCCTTCGCCGCACTTCCGCTCGTGCCCGCAGGGGCAATGCTCTGCCGGCGTGCACCGCAAGCGGCGTAGGCATGCAGCTTGATAGATTGAGATTAGCGGAACACTTTGCTAAACGGGCAGCAAATTTCCTCTACTAAGAAAGTCATTGCCATGATCCCTCGTTACTCCCGGCCGGAAATGGTCGCCATCTGGTCGCCGGAAACAAAATTCCGCATCTGGTTCGAGATCGAGGCGCATGCCTGTGACGCGCTGGCCGAGCTCGGCGTCATCCCGAAGTCAGCAGCCCAGACCATCTGGGAAAAGGGCGGCAGCGCCACCTTCGACGTCGCCCGCATTGATGAGATCGAGGCCGTCACCAAGCATGATGTCATCGCCTTCCTCACCCATCTCGCAGAATTCGTCGGTCCCGACAGCCGCTTCGTGCATCAGGGCATGACCTCGTCGGACGTGCTCGATACCACGCTCAACATCCAGCTCGTGCGGGCCGCCGATCTGCTGCTCGCCGACATGGACCGGGTGCTCGCGGCTCTCAAGACCCGGGCCTTCGAACACAAGAACACGGTGCGCATCGGCCGTAGCCACGGCATCCATGCCGAACCGACGACGATGGGCCTCACCTTCGCCCGCTTCTACGCCGAGATGCACCGCAACCGTGAGCGCCTCGTGAATGCCCGTGCGGAAATCGCCACCGGCGCAATCTCCGGCGCTGTCGGCACCTTCGCCAATATCGACCCCCGCGTCGAGGAACATGTCTGCGAAAAGCTCGGGCTCATCCCCGAGCCGGTTTCCACGCAGGTTATCCCGCGTGACCGTCACGCCATGTTCTTCGCCACCCTTGGCGTCATCGCCTCGTCGATTGAAAACGTCGCCATCGAAATCCGCCACATGCAGCGCACCGAAGTTCTGGAAGCGGAAGAGTTCTTCTCTCCCGGCCAGAAGGGCTCGTCGGCCATGCCGCACAAGCGTAACCCGGTTCTCACTGAAAACCTCACCGGCCTCGCCCGTCTGGTCCGCATGTCGGTCGTCCCGGCCATGGAAAACGTTGCCCTCTGGCACGAGCGCGACATCAGCCACTCCTCCGTGGAGCGCGCCATCGGCCCCGACACGACCGTCACTCTGGACTTCGCATTGAACCGTCTGGCAGGCGTCATCGAAAAGCTGGTGATCTACCCGGACAACATGCTGAAGAACATGAACAAGTTCCGTGGTCTCGTGCATTCGCAGCGCGTTCTCCTGGCGCTGACGCAGGCCGGCGTATCGCGCGAAGACGCCTATCGTCTGGTCCAGCGCAATGCCATGAAGGTCTGGGAACAGGGTGCGGACTTCCTTGAGGAACTGCTGGGCGACGAGGAAGTGCGCGCTGCGCTCCCCGAAGAGGTCATCCGCGAAAAATTCGACCTCGGTTACCACACCAAGCATGTCGATACGATCTTCGCCCGCGTCTTCGGCAACGCCTGAGACTTGAGCTGAACCCGAGACCTTGACGTTAATACCGCCGCGACCTTGATCGCGGCGGCATCACAACACAGATATGGCGCATGAAAGTTTCAGAAGCAGATATCCTGATCGTCCCCGGTTATACCAATTCCGGCCCGGACCACTGGCAGAGCCGCTGGGAGCGCAAGCTCTCCACCGCCCGCCGTGTCGAGCAGGCGGAATGGTCGAAACCGGTGAAGGAAGATTGGGTCGCCAGGCTGGTAGAGGAGGTCAACGCCTCCACCAGGCCCGTCGTCCTCGTTGCCCATTCGCTTGGCGTTCCAACGGTGATCCACGCATTGCCTGAAATCGGCAAGAAGGTATCCGGCGCGCTTCTCGTTGCGCCGCCTGATGTCGCCAATCCCGAAATCAGGCCGAAGCATCTCATGACCTTCGGGCCTTACCCGCGCGATCCGCTGCCCTTTCCGGCGATCACCATCGCCAGCCGCAACGATCCCTTCGGCTCTTATGAACACGCCGACGACATCGCTGCTGCCTGGGGTTCGCTTTTGATCGATGCCGGCATGTCCGGCCACATCAATGCCGAGTCCGGGCACGGCCCGTGGCCGGAGGGCGGCATGGTCTTCGCGCAATTCCTGAGCCGCCTCAAAGGCGTCGAGCCATGACGAGAGCCGCCAACTGAAATCCGCATCGCCGCCCGCCCCTGCCGCGGCCCGGTTTTGCGGATGAAACAGTTCGGCGGCCCTGTCACAAGAATTGAAGGGAAATATGCCAGCCGCATTGTAGAATGCACTCTTTTCCTTTATGGGACCGCTTCAAAGACCAAACGCAACGCCACCAGAATCGGCGTCAACCAAGAGACCTGCAATTATGAACCGTCGCCGCCGTATTTACGAAGGCAAGGCCAAGATCCTTTACGAGGGTCCGGAGCCAGGCACGCTTATCCAGTTCTTCAAGGACGATGCGACCGCCTTCAACAAGAAGAAGCATGAAGTCATCGACGGCAAGGGCGTGCTGAACAACCGTATCTGCGAATACGTCTTCACGCATCTGAACAAGATCGGCATTCCCACCCACTTCATCCGCCGCCTCAACATGCGCGAGCAGCTGATCAAGGAAGTGGAGATGATCCCGCTCGAGGTCGTCGTGCGCAATGTCGCCGCCGGCTCGCTTTCCAAGCGCCTCGGCATCGAGGAAGGCGTGGTGCTGCCACGCTCGATCATCGAGTTTTATTACAAGTCGGATGAGCTCGAAGACCCGATGGTCTCCGAAGAGCACATCACGGCTTTCGGCTGGGCCAACCCCGCCGAGCTTGACGACATCATGGCGCTCGCCATCCGCGTCAACGACTTCCTCTCCGGCCTGTTCCTCGGCGTCGGCATTCAGCTCGTCGATTTCAAGATCGAATGTGGCCGCCTCTTCGAAGGCGATATGATGCGCATCATCCTCGCCGACGAGATTTCGCCCGACAGCTGCCGCCTCTGGGACATCGAGACCCAGAAGAAGATGGACAAGGACCTCTTCCGACGCGATCTGGGCGGTCTTCTGGAAGCTTATTCCGAAGTGGCGCGCCGTCTCGGCATCATCAATGAAAACGAACCGATCCGCGGCACCGGTCCTGTTCTGGTAAAGTAATATCGGCTCGTGAAATAATATTGGCCTCGTAGGGTAAAATCAGGAGAAGATCAGGTGATCAAGGCACGGGTGACTGTTACGCTGAAGAACGGCGTTCTCGATCCGCAGGGCAAGGCAATCGAAGGCGCGCTTGGCAGCCTCGGTTTTGGTGGCGTCGGCCATGTCCGTCAGGGCAAGGTTTTCGATCTGGAACTGGAAGGCGCCGACAAGGCGAAGGCCGAAACCGATCTGAAGGCAATGTGCGAAAAGCTCTTGGCCAACACGGTCATCGAAAACTACGCCATCGCCATTCTCTAAGCTCCAGGAGCCGCCGTCCATGAAATCCGCTGTCGTCCAACTTCCCGGCCTCAACCGCGACCGCGACATGATCGCGGCTCTGACGAAAATCTCCGGTCAGGCGCCTGTCACCATCTGGCAGACGGAGACGGATATTCCCGATGTCGATCTGATCGTCATTCCCGGCGGCTTCTCTTATGGCGACTATCTGCGCTGCGGCGCGATTGCCGCCCGCATGCCTGTCATGCAGGCCATCCGCGAGAAGGCCGAAAAGGGCGTGAAGGTTCTCGGCGTCTGCAACGGCTTCCAGATTCTGGTCGAAGCCGGCATGCTGCCGGGCGCCCTGATGCGCAACGCCTCGCTGAAATTCGTCTGCCGCGAAGTGAAGCTCGAAGTCGCCAATAACGACACCGATTTCACCCGTGCTTACGACAAGGGCCAGATCCTGCGTTGCCCCGTCGCCCATCACGATGGCAACTACTTCCTCGATGCGGATGAGTTGAAATCGGTCGAGGGCAACGGCCAGGTCGTGTTCCGTTATGCCGAAGGCACCAACCCGAACGGCTCGCTGAACGACATTGCCGGCGTCATCAATGCCAAGGGCAACGTTCTCGGCATGATGCCGCATCCGGAAAACCTGATCGAAGCCGCCCATGGCGGCAATGACGGCCGCGGCCTCTTCGCTTCGGCGCTTGGCGTCATCGCAGCCTGACAGACGGGCGGGCTTTGAGCCCGCCTTTTTTGATGCCGGCTGACGGCGTCGTTTTGGCCCTCTCTTCTGGATGACCTGATGTCTTTTGCCCGTCGATCGAATACCCTCAAGGCGACCGGATTGTTTCTAGCTGCGGCGACCCTCGCTGCTTGTCAGCCGAAACCACAGCCGACAGCCTCGGTCTCCCGCGCCGCTCTCCCCACAATGGAACGGATAGCGCTTGGCGCGAATGCCTGCTGGTTCAAATCGGGGGATGCGGCTTTCAAGGCCTATCGTCTGGCCCCTGAACTCAATTCCTTCTCAGGCCGTCCGCGCATCCTGCTCGTGCCGCGCAACAGTCCGGAATCGCGGCCCATGCTGGTCGTTCAGGCCGAAGGCAACCCGGCAAAGCTCGACGCTTTTGGCCCGGTGATGAACGAGGCCATTTCCAGCCGCATCGCAACCGACGTCAAGCGCTGGGCGAGTGGCGGCAAGGGCTGCTGATCTCATCGTAGTATTCTAGCCCTGCATATCGGGCGAGACGTATCCACGTCGCTCATTCCTGTGCTTGTCGCAGGAATGAGGAAAGGGGAACGCTCGGCAAAAGGCAGACGCCGGCACAAGAAGCTCTTGCCACGTACCATTTATTGCCGAAGCTGCTCTAAGGGGCCTAAATAAAAAAACCCGCCAACGCCGGTTGGGAATGGCGTGGCGGGCTGCCGCACGGCTTGATGGCGCCGGGGAAAGAAGGCGCCGCTCTCCGGCAAAAAATTAAAGCGGCCGTGTCGGCCATGAAAAAAGCTGGGATTTCGCCGCTTCCTTCAGGGCTTCATCGCGCGTTACGCCGATATCTTCCAGAAGATCATCAGACAGTTCCCGCAAAGCGAGCCGTCCCTGCCGCTTCCGGTGCCAGTTGAACATGCCCGCAATCAGGCGACCAATTGGCGTGCTGGCGATCTTGGCCGGAAAAGGCGCCGGTGCGACCATGTCGCCGGCATCGCGGAACACGCGTTCCCGTTCGTAGCCATCAGGATAGAGCGTATCCGCTGTCGAAAGGTATTGATCCATCTTGCGCATATTGCACCTATTGTCTCCGTGCGTTTGTCTTCATTGAATGCAGACAATAAATACAATTGACTTGCGAAGAGATACAATGCATAAATTGTCACCATGACAAATTGGCTTCCTGATCTCACTGTGGGCGATGGCCCGATATATCTGCGCCTCGCCGACAGTATCGAGGGCGCAATTTCCGATGGCACCCTGCAGGCGGGCTCGAAATTGCCGCCGCAGCGCAACCTCGCTTATGACCTCGGCGTGACAATAGGTACAATCAGCCGGGCCTACGCGCTTATCCACGAGCGCGGCCTGGTCAGCGGTGAGGTCGGCCGCGGCACCTATGTCAATGAGCGCAAGACCCCGGCCCCCTCAGCGCCCATGGAGACGGTGGCGGCAGCGTTCGGCAGCACACGCCACGCTGTCGATAGCAGCGCCGAATTCCGGCTCAACACCACGGCGGCACCCGATGTCGGCCAGAGCGTGCTGATCGCCAGACATATCGAGGCTGTCGCCCGCGAACATGCTTACGACGTCACCAATTACGCCCGTTCCTTTCCTGACAACTGGTGCATGGCGGGCGCTCGCTGGCTTTCCCAGAACGGCTGGTCGCCAAAACCGGAAAACATCGTCTCGACGCTTGGCGCCCATGCGGCGGTGATGAGTGTGGTGACGGCCATGACCGCCCCGGGAGACCGTATCGTCTTCGAACCCGTGACCTATTCCCATATCAGCCGCAGCGCCACACTTGCCGGACGGCGGGTGACGCTGGTTGAAGCGGATGAAAAGGGCATTGTCCCTGACGATTTTGAGCGCGTCTGCGCCCAGCAGCATCCCAAGATGATCTTCCTGATGTCCGCCGGCCAGAACCCGACCTGCGCCACGCTGCCAGAAGAGCGTCGCCGTGCGATAGCCGATATTGCCCGCCGGTATGGTGTCTGGGTCGTAGAGGACAATCTTTATGGCGCGATGACGCGTGAGGCGATCCCGCTGATCGCAGAATTTGCGCCCGACATTACCTTCGTCGTCGGCGGCCTGTCGAAATCCGTTGCCGCTGGCGTTCGTGGCGGCTGGGTCGCCTGCCCGGCGCAATATTCGTCGCGCATCCGCATTTCCCACTCGATGCTGACAGGCGGTCTGCCCTTCATGCTGGCCGAAGTGAATGCCCGCCTCGTCAACAGCGGTGACGCCGACGACATTCGCAAGGATTGTATCGCCGAGATCAATCAGCGCGAGGCGATTGCCCGGCGGGCCTTTGCCGGGCTGGATTTCAATTCGCTGCCCGATATCGCCTTCCTGTGGCTGAGACTGCCCGAACCCTGGCTTTCCGGCACGTTCCGAAACGCGGCGATGAAGGAAGGCGTGCTGATAGATGACGAGGATGAGTTCAAGGCCGGCCGCACCGACAAGGTTTTCCATCGGGTGCGTGTCAGCCTTTCTGGTCCATCGAACCAGCAAGAGTTGACCCATGCCCTTGGCATCCTGCGCCACCTGCTCGACAACGGCTCGGCCGGTTACGAAAGCGTTGCCTAGAGGGCGGAGAGTCTTTCCTGCAACACCCGGCCTAATTCAGTAACTTATCATTTACCAAACCGACAAACCTGCCATCCTTTCCGCAATTCGAGGTGGGGAATGATTCGATGGCAGCATTCGGTTCCACAGGTGTGAGGGCGTGTTTCGCGCTGGCAATCCTTCTTGCGGCGTGTGTCTTGATCGGCACCATGCCCGCCACTGCTGCGGAAGGCACCGTCTTCGACGAATTGCGCTTCGGCGCAACCACCTCAATCTCCAATCACGACAATGGCGGTGAGGATGGCGTCTTTCCGGCCTTCACCGCCTATTTTGATCCCTTCGCCAGTGCATCTGCGGTAACGCTCGGCCAAAAACTCTCCCGCCCACGGCTGCATATCGGTGGCGAGATCGGCACTGAGGGCTCGGCGAATACCATTTACGGCGGCGTCAACTGGACCTTCGATCTCAACCCGAAGATCTTTCTCGATTTCGGTTTTGGCGGCCTCTGGCACGATGGCAAGCTGAGAAACAGTGCCGGCGAAACCGGTGCGGAATTCGGCTGCCGGGTGCTTTTCCACGAATATGCGGCGATCGGCTATCGTTTCGATAATAACTGGAATATTTCGACCCAGATCGAGCATGCATCACATGCCAATCTGTGCGATGGGCCCAATGACGGACTGACCCGCGTCGGCCTCATGGTCGGCTACAGGTTCTGAAGAAGCCAAGAAAGCAGCGTTTTGCGGGTAAAACCGCGCATTTTCCTGTCGCACCTTTGAGCCTCTTGCGCTAAAGAACCGGAAACTTCCCTCGGCTCGAACCGCGTGAGACCTATGTCGATTCCAAACTCCATCAAGATCACCCCGGAACTCGTTGCATCCCACGGGCTGAAGCCCGACGAATACCAGCGTATCCTCGACCTGATCGGACGGGAGCCCAGCTTTACCGAGCTCGGCATCTTCTCGGCCATGTGGAACGAGCACTGCTCCTACAAGTCGTCCAAGAAGTGGCTGAAGACCCTGCCCACCAAGGGACCACGCGTCATCCAGGGCCCCGGTGAAAATGCCGGCGTTGTGGATATCGACGATGGCGATTGCGTCGTCTTCAAGATGGAGAGCCACAACCACCCCTCCTATATCGAGCCCTATCAGGGCGCGGCGACCGGCGTCGGCGGTATCCTGCGTGACGTCTTCACCATGGGCGCACGCCCGATTGCCGCCATGAACGCCCTGCGCTTCGGCGCGCCCGACCACCCGAAGACCCGCCATCTCGTGGCCGGTGTCGTTGCCGGTGTTGGCGGCTACGGCAACTCCTTCGGCGTGCCAACGGTTGGCGGCGAAGTGGAATTCGATCCGCGTTATAACGGCAACATCCTCGTTAATGCCTTTGCCGCCGGTCTTGCCAAGTCCGACGCAATCTTCCTTTCGGAAGCCAAGGGCGTCGGCCTGCCGGTGGTTTATCTCGGCGCAAAGACCGGTCGCGACGGCGTCGGCGGCGCGACCATGGCCTCGGCTGAATTCGACGAATCCATCGAAGAAAAGCGCCCCACCGTTCAGGTCGGCGACCCCTTCACTGAAAAGTGCCTGCTGGAAGCCTGCCTTGAGCTGATGAAGACCGGCGCGGTCATCGCCATTCAGGACATGGGTGCCGCCGGCCTCACCTGCTCGGCCGTCGAAATGGGCGCCAAGGGCGACCTCGGCATCGAGCTTGACCTCAATGCCGTGCCGGTGCGCGAAGAGCGCATGACTGCCTATGAAATGATGCTGTCCGAAAGCCAGGAGCGCATGCTCATGGTTCTCGAGCCCTCCAAGGAAGAAGTCGCCAAGGCGATTTTCGTGAAATGGGGCTTGGACTTCGCGATCGTCGGCAAGACCACCGACGACCTGCGCTTCCGCGTCATTCACAATGGCGAGGAAGTCGCCAACCTGCCGATCAAGGAACTGGGCGATCAGGCTCCGGAATATGACCGCCCGTGGACGGCCGCGAAGGTGCCCGCCCCGCTTGCGGAAAACGACGTCCCCGCTGCCGATATCGCCGATGCGCTGGTATCGCTCGTCGGTTCGGCCAACAATTCCTCGCGCCGCTGGGTCTACGAGCAGTATGACACGCTGATCCAGGGCAATTCCCTGCAGCTGCCGGGCGGCGACGCCGGTGTGGTTCGCGTCGAAGGCCATGACAAGAAGGCGCTAGCCTTCTCCTCCGACGTTACTCCGCGCTACGTCGAGGCCGACCCCTTCGAAGGCGGCAAGCAGGCCGTGGCCGAATGCTGGCGCAACATTACCGCAACCGGCGCCCTGCCGCTCGCGGCCACCGACAACCTGAATTTCGGCAACCCGGAAAAGCCCGAAATCATGAGCCAGCTGGTTCATGCCATCAAGGGCATCGGCGAAGCCTGCCGCGTGCTGGAATTCCCGATCGTTTCCGGCAACGTCTCGCTCTACAACGAGACCAATGGGCAGGCGATCCTGCCAACCCCCACCATTGGCGGCGTCGGCTTGCTGAAGGATTGGGGCCGCATGGCGCGCATTCGCTTCGCCGCCGCTGACGAAGCGGTGCTGCTTGTCGGCGCACCTGCCGGCCTCGGCACCCACATCGCGCAGTCGGTGTACATGCGTGATATCCATGGCCGTATCGACGGCCCTGCCCCGCATGTCGATCTGGCCGCCGAAAAGAAGAACGGCGATTTCGTGCGTGGCATCATCACGGATGGCCTCGCCACCGCCGTTCACGATTGCTCCTCGGGAGGTCTGGCGCTCGCGGTTGCCGAAATGGCGATTTCCTCCGGAATCGGCGCGACCATCGACGCGGTCGAAGGCCACAACCCGGTCCTCACCTTCTATGGCGAAGATCAGGGTCGTTACGTCCTGACCGTGAAGAAGAGTGATCTCGACAAGGTGCTGGCGGCTGCGAAGGCAGCCGGCGTTTCCTGCGCCAACATCGGCGTTACCGGTGGTTCCACCGTAAAGCTGGGCACGGCGCGCGCCGTCGAGATTAAAGAATTGCACTCGGCCTATGAATCGTGGTTCCCTCAGTTCATGGACGGCGAAACTCTAGTCGCCGCAGAATGAATTAAGGAGAAACACCATGCCCATGAAACCCGGCGACATTGAAGACATGATTAAGGCGGGAATTCCCGGGGCAAAGGTCACGATCCGCGATCTGGCCGGTGATGGCGATCATTACGCGGCGGAAGTCGTGGCAGATGCATTCAAGGGCAAGACCCGCGTGCAGCAGCACCAGATGGTCTATGACGCGCTGAAGGGCAATATGGGCGGCGTCCTGCATGCCCTTGCCCTGCAGACCTCGGCGCCCGAATGATTGTGGCCGTGAAAGCGGTTACGGCAAGGCAGTCTCACTGTCCTGCCTAACCGCATACAGGCTCCAGACTAAATCAAAGGCCCGCGTGACAGTCTCACGCGGGCCTTTTCATATCAGGCAAGATGCGAACGCCGTTTACAAGGCAGGCGGGCTCTGCGACTCCAGGTTCGCGAAGGACGCAGCCGGCAAAGGCCCCGCCGTCAGCAGGGTAAAATCGTAACCGGATTTGCGATCCGGCCCCAGAACATATTGCCGGTGCATGCGCAGGAAATTGCGCTTGTTCTTTTTGTACCGCTCCGGCGAAAGCGAATGCTTGAAACGGATTGGCACGATCTTTGGCTGCGGCGCCTCTTTATGGCCGGTCAAGGCAACTGTGTTGCACCTGTAGAGGTGGATGGGATCGGTCAGGCACTGAATATCAAACCATGTCACCTCAGGGTGACGTGCGATAGCACCAATACTTTGGCGAAGCCTGTCGGCACTCGACAGGAACGCACATTGCAGCGCTGCGCCACCCAAAGTCGCGAAAGACAGTTTTCGACCATCAAGCGCATCCGGCTTCACTTCCAGCACGCGACCGATGACCGCCAGCGCAAGGCTTGCGCCCATGCTGTGGGACACGACCAGAACCTCGTCCGAAGGCTGCTCTAGCGCCGTCAGGACGAGCGCCGCCTTCTCCTCGATCCAGTCACGGGCAATCGGCACATCACGACCGACCGCGAGCGCAAACCGCCAGTCGGCGTACAGATGCAGGGTGTGAAACCGCTCCGCAAACGGCAGGAACGCGTTGACGAAAAACAGGGCGGCGGCGGGAAGGCTGATCGCGAACAGCCAGAGCGGCAAAGCGAAAAGCCAGGGCGAAAGTGCAATCGTCGCCGCAAGCGCACCACCAACAAGCATCAGGAGGAACGGGAAGATGAAGAACAGACCAAAACGCCAGGCATGGCGGAAATAACGCGCCGCAGCACCCTCACCGATGATGCCAGCACCGGCCTTGAAACCGAGCCAGATCTGCCGCCAGACCGGTGCATCCCGCAGCTGCGATATCACCGCATTATGATCATAAACGAAAATGTCGGAGCGTGTCCGCCAGTCATTCACCGAAGCTTCGACCGCGAATGTTTCGCCCGCAGGCGCATTCTCCAGCGGCCCCACCGCGTAGTCGACATCCCAAGTCTTTCCCGCCAGTGCCGCCGCCCGCTGATAACGCAGATGATGGGCCGCCGCATCGAGCGGATCGAAACCGGGGAAATAAAGAACAAGTCGTGACTTGACGCGCGGCATGCATAAACCTTCAGGCTGGAGACACCCGAAAGGATCGCTTGATACAGTGGGCGATGCACGTATAGTAAAAATCGCGACGGAAATGTGATTTATTTATCGGTGAGGGAAATTTGTCTGGCATCGTCGATCAACTGCTCAACGGCGTCGTGAAAGGCGCTCTGGCTGAGGTGCTGACCAAGACCGGCATCCGCAAGACACGCCGCGCCCGCCGGACGAAAAGCACCGGTTCTCTCGCCGGCGGCATCGTCGGCTCCGTTCTGAAAGCCGCAATCAACGCCGCCGTCAAACCGAAGCCGGCAAAGAAGCAGGTGAGCAAGAGACGCACCGCAGCCGCCCGCAGCCGGCAGAGATATCGCTGAGGCGTCCCCAGCTACTTTTTTGGCATGTCAGGCATTGCAACAAGGACGCATTTTTTACGCTTCCCGGGTGGAAATCGCGCCGCGACATGTTATTTAGAGGCTAACAGAAAGCAGCGGCCTTGAACCGCATGTGAAAGGATTGGGCCTATGAGCGGCATTCACGACATGATCGACAGCGAAGTGAAGAGCAACGACATCGTTCTTTTCATGAAGGGCACCCCGCAATTTCCGCAGTGCGGTTTTTCCGGCCAGGTGGTACAGATCCTCGATTATCTCGGCGTCGAGTACAAAGGCATCAACGTTCTTGCCGACGGCGACATCCGTCAGGGCATCAAGGACTATTCCAATTGGCCGACGATCCCGCAGCTCTACGTCAAGGGCGAATTCGTCGGCGGCTGTGACATCGTGAGAGAGATGTTCCAGTCAGGCGAACTGCAAAGCCACTTCCAAGAACAGGGTATCAGCGTCCGCGGCGCGGCCTGATTTCGGCCGGTTCATCCGGCCCACCCTGATTGTCAGAAATTTATGCCAGGCGTTGCTTCATGCAACGCCTTTGCCGTTCTTTTTGGGGCAATCCTGTGACAAATCTTTCACAATCCACCGCTTCGCGCGCAGGCTCGATGGGGCGTACGGAATTCATTGCGCTGGCCGCAATGCTGATGGCGTTGAACGCGCTCGCCATCGATATCATGCTGCCCGGGCTTCAGGAAATCGGCGCCTCGCTGGGCGTCGAGAATGAAAACCATCGCCAATATGTCATTTCGGCCTACCTTCTCGGTTTCGGCGTCGCCCAGCTTCTCTATGGGCCGATCTCGGACCGTTTCGGTCGCCGCAAGCCAATGCTCTTTGGTCTCGCGATCTACATCGTTTCAGCGCTTGCAGTCGTTTTCGTGCCGTCCTTCTCCGGCCTGCTGCTCCTGCGTTTCATTCAGGGCATCGGTTCTGCGGCAACACGTGTCATCACCATCTCGATCGTCCGCGACATCTATGGCGGCCGCCAGATGGCTGAAGTCATGTCGCTGATCATGATGGTTTTCATGGTCGTTCCGGTTATCGCGCCCGGCACTGGCCAGATCGTGCTCTTCTTCGGAAACTGGCACCTTATCTTTGCCTTCATGGCCGGCATCGCTGCGGTGGTAACGGCCTGGATGTATTTCCGCCTGCCTGAAACCCTGCATCCGGACGATGTCCGCCCTTTCACCGCCCGTTCGGTGCTCGGCGGTTTCAAGATCGTGCTCACCAACCGCATTGCGCTTTGCTACACACTCTCCAGCACCTTCATCTTCGGTGCGCTGTTCGGCTTCATCAATTCCGCTGAACAGGTCTACAAGGGCATTTACGGCCTTGGTCCATGGTTCGCGGCGGCATTTGCCGGCGTCGCCCTGTTCATGGCCTTTTCGTCCTTCATCAATGCGAGGCTTGTCGGAAGGTTCGGCATGCGCAAGCTGTCGCACGGGTCGCTGCTCGGCTTCATCGCCATCACCTTCATCTGGCTTGTGGTGCAGGTGCTGGGACCGGATCCGATGCCTTTCGCCATCTTCATCGTGTTCTTCGCACTTGCCATGTTCCAGTTCGGCTGGATCGGCTCGAACTTCAACTCGCTGGCCATGGAACCGCTTGGCCATGTCGCCGGCACGGCCTCCTCGGTGATCGGCTTCATGGGAACCATTGGCGGTTCGCTGATCGGCGCCGCCATCGGCCAGGCTTTCGACGGTACCGCGCTGCCAATGGTGGCGGGTTTCTTCGTCGTCTCCATCATCGGCCTGATCTTTGTACTGATCGGCGAAAAGGGTGTGTTATTTCATGCCCACAACAAGCCGATCCGCTAAGGGACGTGGAAAAATAAAAGGGCGCGGAATTCTGTTCCGCGCCCTTTTTTGTTTGCTGGTGGGTCTCGCCGACGGCCGTTACCCCGGAGCTGATCCGGGGTTCAGCCAGCCCAAGTCCTTGGGCTGAAAAAGGTCCTTCCGCCGCGCAGACGCGCCGCAGCTGGATGCCGGATCAAGTCCGGCATGACGGTGAAGGTTGTGCACACCCCACGAATCCGGAGCCTCAGACCGTGAAAATCTTCTCGCGCAGCAATTCCCACGTCTCCTGATTAGGCGCCAGCAGCAGCCCGCCATCCACATGGCGTGGCAGATAAGGCGAGCCATCAAGGCGGGCGGCATAGGCGCCCGATTCCTGCGAGATCAATGTGCCGGCCAGGTGGTCCCAGGGCATCAGCTTGTTGTACATCAGGAAATGCATGTGACCGCCGCAGAACAGGCGGTATTCATGTGCGGCGCAGCGATAGCTGGTGAAGAGCCGCACATCGGCCAGGTTCACCAGAATCTTGCGGCGCGTCTCCACGTCGAAATAGCCGGTATTGGCGATACCCACCATCTGCGACAGTTCCGGCGCCGGCACGACCGACATCTGCGTCTGCGCGCCATCCGCGCTGCACAGCCATGCGCCGGAGCCCTTTTCGGCAATGGCCCAGTCATTGCCCATGGGATCGAAGATCAGGCCAGCGACAGTCTCGCCCTTGGAGATGATGCTCATCATCACGCCGAAAAGCGGCAGGCCGGACGCAAAATTATAGGTGCCATCGATCGGATCGACCACGACAGCCAGATCGGCATCGGCAAGCTTGCCAAGCAGCGAAGCATCGGCCGCCACCGCCTCCTCGCCGATGAACAGAGCATCCGGCATGATCTCCTGCACGCGGGCGCGGATCAACCGCTCTGCGGCCTCGTCAGCCTCGGTAACCAGGTCGATCGCTTCGGTCTTGATCCTGACGTCGCCATCGCCCAGATTGCGGAACCTCGGCAGGATTTCAACCGCAGCAGCCTCCTGAAGCGCATTGGCAAGAGAGGCGATGTCGAGTTCGAAAGCCATGGGCGAGATCCTTCCATTTGAGCATAAATCTTATAAGGCGACGATTTCCCGCCGCAGCATCTTCCAGCTTTCCTTGTCGGGAGCAGAAAGTATGCCCCCGGTCGTCTGGCCGGGCCGATAGGGCGTGTTGTCGAAACGCGCCGTGTAGCCACCCGCTTCCTGATGGATGAGCACGCCTGCAAGGTGATCCCATGGCATCAGCTTTTCATGGCCGATGAAATGAAGATTGCCGGCGGAAGCGAGCCAATATTCATGTGCGGAGCAGTTAAGCGACAATGCCATCTTTATCTTCGCCATATTGGCGGCGATCACCGGCCGGCGATCCGGATGGCTGTGACCCCAAGAAAAGAGGCCGACCATGTCGGACAGTGGCGCGGGATCGGCAACCTTCAGCTTTGCCTGCGATCCGTTCTTGCGGTTGAGATAAGCGCCCTCGCCTTTCAGACCAATGACGGTGTCCCCCATGACGGGATCGTGGATAAGTCCAGCCACGGTCTCACCCTTGACGGTGACCGCGAGCAGCGTACCGAAGGCGGGAAAGCCGGAAGCGTAATTGAAGGTGCCGTCGATGGGATCGATCACGAAGGCAAGCGGCGCGTCGGCAAGGGCGGGAATGACGGAATGATCCGCGTCATAGGCCTCTTCGCCAACAATATGCGCCTTTGGAAACCGCTCGAGCAGCGCTGCGGTTATCAGCTTTTCGGCCAGAACATCCGCCTCGGTGACGAGATCGACGGCGGATGTCTTTTCGGAGATGGCGCCAGCGCTCAGGTTCCTGAAGCGGGGCATGATCTCATCCGTACCGGCAGCGGCAACGGTGGCAACGAGGAAATCGATATCTTTATCGGAAAGGGTCATCGCGCGGGGCACTTCTTCATAAGGGAGGGTGGGCCTCCCTAGGCTCTTCAGATGACGCCCCCGTGACAGAAAGCGCCGAAAAATCAAAAAGTCTGGGGTCGAGGAGATGGGAAGGGTTCACATGCGCCAGCGCCCGCAGCATCACATCCTTCCGACCGGGCATACGCCGCTCGATATCCGCCAGCATTTCCTTCATGGCGTTGCGCTGAAGTCCGTCCTGCGAGCCGCAAAGGTCGCAGGGGATGATCGGAAACTCCATTGCGGCCGCAAATTTCGCCATGTCTTCTTCGGCGCAATAGGCAAGCGGGCGCATGACCATCAGGTCACCCTCGTCATTCAAAAGCTTTGCCGGCATGCCGGCCAGACGTCCGCCATGGAAGAAGTTCATGAAGAAGGTCTCGAGAATATCCTCACGGTGATGGCCGAGCAGCAGCGCGTCGCAGCCCTCCTCCCGCGCGATGCGGTAAAGATTGCCGCGCCTGAGCCGCGAACAGAGCGAACAGTAAGTGCCGCCGGCGGGCACCTTCTCCTTCACCACCGAATAGGTGTCGCGATATTCGATGCGATGGGCAACGCCGATCTTCGCCAGATACTCCGGTAAGACATGCTTGGGGAAATTAGGCTGGCCCTGATCCAGATTGCAGGCGATCAGTTCAACGGGCAGCAGGCCGCGCCATTTGAGATCGAGCAGCAGCGCCAAAAGCCCGTAGCTGTCCTTGCCACCGGAAAGGCCGACCAGCCAGCGCTTCTGGCCTTTCAGCATGTCGAAATCTTCAAAGGCCTGACGCACATTGCGCAGCAGCCGCTTGCGCAGCTTGTTGAAGGAGACGGAGCGCGGTGCATTGTCAAATAGCGGATGCGAACTGCCAGCTTCTTCCGGCGATTCCTGATCTGCCACGATCTTTTCCGCGATGTCATCGACCCTGGTGAGAATATTCATCATCCGCTCGCTCCGGCACGACTGCCGTTATCCATGCAGGCAATGCTCCCATCCGCCCGGAAGATCAAGCCCCGAATACCGACCAACCTGTTTTCGTTGCCAGCATTTCCAGCGCATGTGACCCGAGCGCCGAGTTGCCGACCTTGTTGAGGCCCGGCGACCAGACCGCGATCGATGCCTTGCCGGGTGCCACCGCCATGATGCCGCCGCCGACGCCGCTCTTGCCCGGCAGGCCGACATGATAGGCGAAATCGCCCGACCCGTCATAATGACCGCAGGTCAGCATCAGCGCATTGATGCGCCTTGCGCGGCGGTCCGATACGACGGTATGCCCCGTCAGCGGGTTGCGGCCGCGATTGGCCAGAAACAGGCCAGCCCGGGATAGCTGCGCGCAGGTCATGGAAAGCGCGCACTGATGGAAATAGACCCCGAGCGTATATTCCACGGGGTGATGCAGATTGCCGAAGGAGCGCATGAAATTGGCGAGCGCGAAATTACGGAAACCCGTCGCCTGCTCGGATTTCGCCACCGTATCGTCGATGCTGATCGTGTCATCATCAGCGAGATACCGCACGAACCGCAGGAGCTCGCCGATCGCCTCGCGCGGCTGATGGCCGGACAAAACGATATCGGTCACCACGATCGCCCCGGCATTCACGAAGGGGTTGCGGGGAATTCCGTGCTCGTGCTCCAGCTGGACTATGGAGTTGAAGGACGATCCCGACGGTTCGCGACCCACCCGGTTCCATACCGTCTCACCGGCCTTGCCGAGCGCCAGCGTCAGCATGAAGACCTTGGAAATGCTCTGGATCGAAAACGGCGTCAGCGCATTGCCAGCCGTATAAGTCGTTCCATCGACCGTGGTGATGGCGATGCCGAACTGGTTGGGATCGACCTTGGCGAGTTCGGGAATGTAATCCGCAACCTTCCCCTCGCCCAGCCTCGGCAGCATGCTGTCATGGATGGAATCGACGATACCCTGAATGTCCTGCATGCAAAGCCTTCCCCAGCAAACAAAAAAGCCGCCCCGAAGGGCGGCTTCCTGAATACTGAAACGCGTCGATTAACGCGAGTAGAATTCGACGACCAGATGCGGTTCCATGACGACCGGGTAAGGAACGTCGGAGAGCGACGGAACGCGAGCGTAGGTCGCAACCATCTTGTTGTGGTCAACTTCGATGTAGTCAGGAACGTCGCGTTCAGCGAGCTGAACGGCTTCCAGAACGGTTACGAGCTGCTTGGACTTCTGGCGAACTTCGATAACGTCGCCCGGCTTGCAGCGGTAAGAACCGATGTTGACGCGAACGCCGTTAACCGTGACGTGGCCATGGTTGATGAACTGGCGCGACGCGAAAACGGTCGGAACGAACTTGGCGCGGTAGACGATGGCGTCCAGACGCGACTCGAGCAGGCCGATCAGGTTTTCAGAGGTATCGCCCTTGCGACGGTTTGCTTCGTCGAAGGTAGCGCGGAACTGCTTTTCGCGCAGTTCGCCGTAGTAGCCCTTGAGCTTCTGCTTGGCGCGCAGCTGCGTGCCGAAGTCGCTCATCTTGCCCTTGCGGCGCTGGCCGTGCTGGCCCGGGCCGTATTCGCGGCGGTTAACCGGGGACTTCGGACGGCCCCAGATGTTTTCGCCCATGCGGCGGTCGATTTTGTACTTAGCCGATTCGCGCTTGCTCATCGTATTTCCTTCTCAAAGGTTTATACCGGCTTGTTGCCAAACCGGGTTAAGGAAACACGCCCTCCTCTGAGGCCCGTTGCAGGGCCTCTGACAGGCTTCTCACATGCGAATGGAGAAACCACGGGACATGTCGGTGATATTGACCGCCGAACGTCAGTTCTTAAACTGCAGGGCAGTCAACAAAACACACCGGACATCACTGCCCGGCGTTGGGGCGGCTTCTACAGAGCTTTCACGGTTTTGTCAAACAAGGCCTTTCGCTTTTTTCTAAAGTCTGCCCTTGAAAAGCAAAAGCGCCCACCCATCTCTCCATCGTGATCAGAACTCGGGCCCCTCTGGCGTGTTACCGGACAACACGTGATGTCGAGTTTGTTAAGGTTGGGGCCCACGTATATTCTTGACACGCGTTCCCCATCCGCAAAGCCAACCTCGTCCGGCTAAAGGTTGACTGATGGACTTTCTTCTATCGGATTTTCTCGGCACACCCACTTGGATGTGGGGTGTCTTCATTTCTCTTGTCCTTGGCCTGCTCGCGCTCGATCTCGGCGTACTTCATAAGAATTCCAAGGAAATCGGCGTTCGTGAAAGCCTGCTGATGTCAGGCTTCTATATTGCCATCGGCCTCGCCTTTGGCGGCTGGATCTGGTATCAGTCCGGCCAGCAGTCCGCCATGGAATATGTCACGGGCTTCGTGGTCGAAAAAAGCCTGGCGATGGACAATATCTTCATCATCGCCATGATCTTCTCCTATTTTGCCATTCCGCGCCAATACCAGCACCGCGTGCTGCTCTGGGGTATCCTCGGCGTTATCGTCCTGCGCGGCATCATGATCGCCGGCGGCGCGGCCATCGTCGAAAACTTCCACTGGGTGCTTTACCTCTTTGCGGCCTTCCTCGTCTTTACCGGCCTCAAGATGCTGTTTTCCTCCGACCATGACGAGAACGACATCGGCAACAACCGCATCCTGAAATTCCTGCGCAGTCACCTGCCGGTGGCAAACAGGCTGCATGGCGAAAAGTTCTTCGTCAAGGAAACCGATGAGACAACCGGAAAACTGAAAACCTTCGTGACGCCGCTCTTCCTGGCGCTCATCATGGTCGAAATCGCCGACCTCATCTTTGCCGTCGATTCGATCCCGGCAATCTTCGCGATCACCACCGATCCGTTTATCGTCTATACCTCGAACATCTTCGCGATCCTCGGCCTGCGCGCCCTCTATTTTGCGCTTGCCGCCCTGATCCACCGCTTCGCCTACCTGAAATATGCATTGGCTGCGGTTCTGGTCTTTGTCGGTTCCAAGATTTT
This sequence comes from Agrobacterium sp. CMT1, assembly GCF_037203725.1. NCBI lineage: Bacteria > Pseudomonadati > Pseudomonadota > Alphaproteobacteria > Hyphomicrobiales > Rhizobiaceae > Agrobacterium > Agrobacterium sp. CMT1. The sequence continues at coordinate 64,419 of NZ_JBBCAR010000005.1, read as the reverse complement.
CGTGGCCGACATGCTCGGCATCGCCAAGATCCCGCCGGCCGTTTCGCTGGGTGTCACCGTCGCCATTCTCGTCACCGGCGTCGTCGGTTCGCTGATCGCGACACGCAAGGAAGCGAAGGCTATCGAGTAAGGTCAAGCAATGAGGAGGCGGAAATGCCTCCTCACACGCCGTCACCCCGGACTTGATCCGGGGTCCAGTGCGGTCAAGTCCTTGATCGCAATAGACTCTTCTCACGACGCAGACGCGCCGTGGCTGGATGCCGGATCAAGTCCGGCATGACGGGGGAATAAATGACGCAAACAAACCCGCCGCACCCTCACTCCGCCGCCAGCCTTGCATCATCCTCAGCCGCATCCGCATCGCCGGGCGCGGTTTTTGCGTCGAGATCGGGAAAGGCCACGATACGCTTGCCGGAGAAATCGGCATGCACCACCACAAGCTCCTTCTCCTCGAAATAACTAAGGAGACGCCGTGCGCGGCGGGCGGAATGGGTGCCGTAGGCGCGGGCAATTCGGGCATCGGACGGGCAAGGTTCCTCGCCGAGCGCTGCCTTGACGAGCAGCAGAAAAACGCCCTGCAGGTCATCGGAAACCGACATCGACAATTCCAGCGCCTTCTCCCAGCCTTCGCTAGCCGCCATTGCCGCATCAACGCCTGAACGGGCAATCGCCACCTGCCGGCGGAACTCCGCCAGCGTCATCGGCGTGCCGGGAATGCGGCGCATGCGGGCGCGCACCAGGAAATCCTGATAAAGCACGGCATCGGTACGATAGGCGGATTGAGGATCATCGAGAATTTCGACGAGAACCGCTGAAATCTTTTCCTCGCGCTCTTCCGGCGTTATTTCCAGCTGGCCCGCACGTGGCGACTGCTCCGGCGCTGGACCGACGGCCGCGGGAGTAGACCGGGACAATTCAGCCAGAATATCCGTTGTTGGACGCGGAGCCGGCGGTGTGCGACGAACTGCGGGACGCGTGAATTCTTCCGGGTCCGGCGTAAAGATCAGGTCTTCGACGTCCTGCGGCGCATCCGGCAGCGGCATCAGCTTCGGTGAAGAAGAGCGCGCCGAGGTTTCCACCGCCCCGATGACGATTGGCAGCGGACGGCGCGAAAGCGCCGGGCCGAGCGCCACGAAATTGCCGCGCTGGAGATCGCGGAACATTTCCGCCTGCCGCCGGTCCATGCCGAGCAGATCGGCCGCGCGCGCCATGTCGATATCGAGGAAAGTGCGGCCCATCAGGAAGTTGGACGCTTCCGCGGCCACGTTCTTGGCAAGCTTGGCCAGTCGCTGCGTGGCGATGACGCCGGCAAGACCACGTTTACGGCCACGGCACATCAGATTGGTCATGGCGCCAAGCGAGGCCTTGCGTGCATCTTCCGTGACTTCACCGGCAACGGAGGGCGCAAACATCTGCGCTTCATCCACCACCACAAGCACCGGATACCAGAATTCACGATCGGCATCGAACAGGCCATTGAGGAAAGCAGCGGCCGCCCGCATCTGCTGTTCGATATCGAGACCTTCCAGCGTCAGCACGCAGGAAACACGATGCTGGCGAATGCGGTTGGCGATGCCCGCGAGCTCGGCTTCCGTGCGCTCGCCATCCACGACCACATGGCCGAATTTATCGGACAGCGTAACGAAATCACCCTCGGGATCGATGATGACCTGCTGCACCCATGGCGCCGATTGCTCGAGCAGCCGGCGCAGCAGATGCGACTTGCCGGAACCGGAATTGCCCTGCACCAGCAAACGCGTCGCAAGCAATTCTTCAATATCGAGCTTGGCCTGCTGCCCGCCCGATAGAGTTCCCATGTCGATGCCGACCTGCAATGTTCCGTTCCTCGTACTGCCTCAGATCCGGCCGATTCCCCTCGCGGCGGCCGAACATGCTCTTTACCAAAAAATCGTCGATTGCGTCTCGCCTATGCCGGTAATGCACAGGCATTTGCGTTCCGGCCTAAGCAGGACGGCGCCAGGCGCGGGCAAAGGCAATACGCCGCCCGAAGACATTGAGCGCCAGCCCGAGAATCACGAGCGCTGCGCCGGCCACTTCGAAGACTGTGATATGTTCCGCAAAAGCGAGATAGGCGCTTATGAAGCCAACGACGGGCACCAGCAGAGAAAACGGCGCCACCGTTCCAGCCGGATACCGCAGAAGCAGATAACTCCAGATACCAGCGCCGACAATTGTCGCACCATAGGCCATATAGATCACCACGAACGCCATGGTCGGCGTCGCATTGACCACCCCATCGACTATCGCCCGAGGACCCTCCACCACGAGCGAAAGCAGGATCAACGGCAGAACAGGCACAAGGCTCGTCCAGGCAACGAAGGAGACCGCATTGACCTGGCCGATGCGGCGATTGACGATGTTACCGCAGGCCCAGGCAATGGCGGAACCGACGCCCATCAGAAGCGGCACCAGCGCCGCCGCCGTCATGCGCTCGACGCCGATGACCGCAAGCCCGCCAAAAGCGATGATTGCACCGAGGATTTGCGACGGCAACGGCCGTTCCCCGAGGAACACCACGGCAAGCGCCAGCGTGAAAAAGGCCTGCGACTGCATGACGAGCGAAGCAAGCCCCGCTGGCAGCCCGAGCTTGATGGCCGGATAAAGCAGGCCGAACTGCACAAAACCCATGGCCATGCCGTAAACGATCATATGCCGCCAGGGCACATTGGGCCTGGGCAGGAAAAACACCAGTGGCACTGCCGCAAAGAGATAACGAACCCCCGTCAAAAACAGCGGCGGCATATCGTTGACGCCGATCTTGATGACAACGAAGTTGAAGCCCCACAAAAACACGGTAACCAGGGCCAGAAGTATATGCGGCAATGCCATTTTATTATGTCCGAATGTCAGTCGATGGAGGGCGTCATACGCTGGCCGCCCTCTTCCAGCCAAAGGCAACGAGACCAGCGCCGATCAGGAGGCCACCGCCCGTGCGGTTGACAATCCGCTGAACCTTCGGCTTGCGGATCGTATTACGGGCGGCACTTGCCAGAAGTCCATAAAGCGCCGCGTTGACAGTGGCAAGCACAAGGAACGTCGCCTCGAAAATCAGCACCTGCGGCCAGAACGGCAATGTCGGCACCAGAAACTGCGGCAAAAAGGCCACGAAGAACACGATGCTCTTCGGGTTAAGCGCGGTAACGATATAGGCATGCAGGAAGATTTTGAGCGGTCTTTCCCGGCCCGTCACGCCGGTTCCATCAGTACTTTCGCCACCAACCGGCGAACGCCACAGCTTGATGCCGAGATAGATGAGGTAAGCCGCACCGATCCATTTCAGCCCGGTAAAAAGCGCTGCGGATGTGGCGAGCAGCGCCCCAAGCCCCAACATCGAGGCCGTCATGGCGGTGAAATCGCCGAGCGCCACGCCTGTCACCGTTGCCGTGCTCGCCTTGCGGCCATGGCCCAGCGCATAAGAAATGACCAGCAGGATCGTCGGTCCTGGAATGGCAAGCATGATGGCGGACGCGGCCACGAAGGCCAGCCAGTTTTCCAATGGCATGATGAATCTCCTCTATCCCGAGTCTTGAGCAAGCCACGGAAAATGTTTTGCTTCAAGCCGGATTGTACGAGCTGTGCAGCTCTCTCCTAATGCCCCCCGGGAAACGTCCCGGTACGAGTTTCTCCGTAATCCGCGGTCAAACTGGGACCGGCCTCTCCCGCATGTGCGTGCGGAAGAGGCCACCATTGTCAAAACCGCGGCGCCCAGTAGGGCGTTTCCCAGTCTCGCCGCCGCTTCACGCGCGAAGGGTCGAGGCCGATATCGACCAGAAGGCGCTCTGGCAGGTCGGCAGGGTCAGTTGGTGGCGCGCGGGGCACGACAGCGGCAATGAGAACCGCTTTGAGAGTTTTCCAGACGCCGAATGTGACGAACAGACGGTCCACCGCATCCGGGAGCGCATATGCTACCAGTGGTTGATTTTTTTGCATGGGAAATCCATCCCGGCGCGGCAAAGCGGCCAGGTCCTTTATCGATGAAAAACGACAGGACGAAACGACGGGCGCAGCAAAGATGCCGCACAAACGCGCAGGTCACATGTCGAACGAAATGAAAACGCCAAACGGCAGGGAAATCAGGCCTAAGCCTTATCGGCGGGAGATGCCTCGCATCCCATAACCGCCGATATTCATGCCGGAAAGGCCAGACATGCCGTTAAGGCGCATATTCATGTCATTGGTCATTCCACGCCTCCATTTATAGCGGTTACAGACGAGAAACACCTTACACAGGAAATCCGGCGCGACAAGAGGTCGCAATCTCGAATTGTAAAGAGTCGCAAAAAAGATGCAAAAATGCAACAGACTCACGGAAGGGAAATCAGGACACGGAGACGCTGAGGCCAAAACCCTGCATCAGCCGCCGCGTGGCAAAGTCCGGCTTGCCTGATGTGAAGACGGCGAAGTCGAATCCATCGGGGTGTTCGGCATCCTGGGGCATCGGCACCAGATGACGGGCACGTCTTGCAATTGCCTCGGCGGGATCGAGCCAGTCTACCGGCCAGGGGGCCAGACGGCGAAACACGTTGGCCATGAAAGGATAGTGGGTGCAGGCGAGAACGACGATATCGGTGCGTTTTCCATCGCTTTCGATAAAACAGGGTTCGATTTCGGCAAGCACCGCCTCCTCCGACACCGGCTCCCCCCTGATCCAGCTTTCGGCCATGCGCGCAAGGTTTTCCGAGCCGACAAGGCGGACATGGCATTGCGTCGCGAAGGACTGGATGAGATCGCGCGTATAGGCACGCTTGACGGTGCCGGGCGTCGCCAGAACGGAGACGAGGCCGGAACGGGTGCGCTCCGCCGCCGGTTTGATGGCGGGTACTGTTCCGACAAAGGTCATCTGCGGAAACCGGGCACGCAGATCGGCGCCGGCAAGCGTGAAGGCGGTATTGCAGGCGACGACGCAGACTTCCGGGCTGAAATCCTGCAGCAGTTTTTCAAAAAGCGAGAGAATGCGCGCCCTAAGCGCCTCCTCCTCCCAGCCTCCATAGGGAAAACCGGCGTCGTCGGCCACATAGATGAAACCGCGCTCGGGCATCAGCACGCGCGCTTCGCGCAGCACAGTCAGCCCGCCAATGCCGGAATCGAACACCAGCACCGGCTTCAGCACGTCGGTGGCCGCCTCACTCGTCTTCAGCATTCTCCCCTGCTCCCTCGGCCGATGGCCCCGTTGCCCGACCGGCCTGCTTCGGCCACTGCCGGGGAAAACGGTCGAGCGAATTGATCACGCCGCGGAAAACACTGATTTCCTGCTCGGAAAAACCGCGTCTCGACAGCACGGCACGCAGATTGTCGACCATTTTCGGCTTTTTTTCAGCGGGATGGAAATAACCGCGCGCATCCAGCGCTTCCTCGAGATGTTCGAACAGGCCAAAAACCTGCTCCTTGGTCGAAGGCCGCTGCTCGACGGACTGGAAAAGCGTCTCGCCCAGATCGTCCATGCCTGACTTCATCCACTCATAGGACATCAGGAGCACGGCCTGCGCAATATTGAGCGATGCAAAGGCGGGGTTGACCGGAAATGTCACGATCTCATCGGCCAACGCCACTTCCTCATTGGTGAGGCCCCAGCGTTCACGACCAAACAGGATGCCTGTCTTTTCGCCCGCCTTGAATTTTGCCCTGAGCGTATCGGCCGCAGTGACTGGCGATCGTACCGGCTTGAACCCATAACGCTCGCGCGCGGTCGTGGCATAAACGAAATTGAGATCCTTGATCGCCTCTTCCAGCGTATCGAACACCGTCGTCGCGTCGATGACGTGATCGGCCTTGGAAGCGGCGGAGCGCGCCTTTTCGCTTGGCCAGCCATCACGCGGGTTGACGAGGCGCAGCTCGGCGAGCCCGAAATTGGCCATCGCCCGCGCCACCATGCCGATATTTTCGCCGAGCTGCGGTTCGACCAGAATGATCGCCGGGCCTTCCGCCAGAAGTTCAAGCTCGCTGTTTGTGCCTGCCATCGTTGTTTGTCCGTTGTTTTTAAAAGCGCGGCATAGACTTTGACGCCGATACCGTAAAGCGCGCTTCACTGGCACAGATTGCCGTTAAAATCAAAGTCGGAGAGAGCGCACACCCGCTCGGCTTTGCTGGAGATGAGAGCAACACCGCTCTCCCGTCATCCTCGGGCTTGAACCGAGGATCCACAACCCGTTGAAATCAATGGATCCTCTGGCCAAGCCCGAGGATGACGGGGAGTGTGGCGAAAACCTCGTATCACTCTTCACCGGCTCAAACGGGACCCATTACTCCCCCTTGATGATGTTCGCCATCTCCTCACGCAGCGAGTCCCGGCCTTCGTCGCCAACCCGGTGAATGTCGCTGATGACAGGCCGCCCCTCCTCCTCGATCACATCGAAATGCACCTCGTCCACGGTCGCCTTCATCTCCGCCTCATCCATGCAGGCCCAGAGCTTGAATTTGGCCGTCACGTCAGTCACGCCATCCTTCACCGCGCCCGCCGTCACGGACACATCCTGCAGCGGGCAGCCATCCTGCGAGTTGGTCACGACATCATAACCGAATGGATCGCCCTTCTCGCCGCTTTCGGCCTCGTAAGCCGGCTTCTTGGAGGCTTCACGGTATTGCGCGACGAACTCCTTGCTGAAGAGGCTCGTCAGCATGTCCTCGTCGAATATGTATTTCCAGTTTTCCGCATCGCCGGACCAGTTCTTGACGGTGATGTCCATCACCTTCTGGACGGGATCGGTGGGACCGGCGGCGAGGGCGGCGTGGGAAAAGAGGGCGGCGGCAGACAGAAGCAGAATTTTCCGCATGATATGATCCCGGTAGAGGCCCTGAGACGGGCGAAGCGATTCGCCTGACTGTATTCCGGCATTATGGTTTGGCAATGCGCAAAGCGTTATTGCGCTGCGCCAAAAAAGCGCCCCCCATGGCTTTGCCTCAGGCGCGTGCGATGCTATAGCCCCACCGGATATTTTTCCGACTATGGGCGTCAACAGGCGCCACAGCTTCGAAGGTGAGGAATTCATGGCAAAGATCAAGGTAGCCAATCCAGTCGTCGATCTCGACGGCGACGAAATGACCCGTATCATCTGGCAGCTCATCAAGGACAAGCTGATCCTGCCATACCTCGATCTCGACATCGAATATTACGACCTCTCAGTTGAAAACCGCGACGCCACCAACGATCAGGTCACGGTTGACGCGGCCCACGCCATCAAGAAGCACGGCGTCGGCATCAAGTGCGCCACCATCACCCCGGATGAGCAGCGCGTCGAGGAATTCGGCCTGAAGCAGATGTGGAAGAGCCCGAACGGCACCATCCGCAACATTCTGGGCGGCGTCATCTTCCGCGAGCCGATCATCTGCAAGAACGTTCCGCGCCTCGTTCCGGGCTGGACGAAGCCGATCGTTGTCGGCCGCCACGCTTTCGGTGACCAGTACAAGGCAACCGATTTCAAATTCCCCGGCAAGGGCAAGCTGACGATCAAGTTCGTCGGTGAAGACGGCCAGGTTATCGAAAAGGACGTTTTCGACGCTCCGAGCGCCGGCGTGGCTCTTGCCATGTATAACCTTGACGAATCCATCCGCGAATTCGCCCGCGCCTCCATGAACTATGGCCTGATGCGCAAGTGGCCGGTTTACCTCTCCACGAAGAACACCATCCTCAAGGCCTATGACGGCCGCTTCAAGGATATCTTCGAAGAAGTCTACCAGACCGAATTCAAGAAGCAGTTCGACGAAATCGGCATCACCTATGAGCACCGCCTCATCGACGACATGGTCGCTTCCGCGCTGAAGTGGTCCGGCGGCTACATCTGGGCCTGCAAGAACTATGACGGCGACGTACAGTCGGATACAGTTGCTCAGGGCTTCGGCTCGCTCGGCCTGATGACCTCGGTTCTTTTGTCCCCCGATGGCCGTACGGTCGAAGCCGAAGCGGCGCACGGCACGGTCACGCGCCACTACCGCCAGCACCAGAAGGGTCAGGAAACCTCGACCAACTCGATCGCCTCCATCTTCGCCTGGACCCGTGGCCTCGCCCACCGCGCCAAGCTGGACGACAATGCGGAACTCGCAAAGTTCGCGGCAACGCTCGAAACCGTCTGCGTCGACACCGTCGAAAGCGGCTTCATGACCAAGGACCTGGCGCTCCTCATCGGACCGGATCAGCCCTGGCTCTCCACCACCGCCTTCCTCGACAAGATCGACGAAAACCTCAAGAAGGCGATGGCTGCCTAAGCCTGCTTTGCCAAGACGTCAAAACCCGGCCTCAGTGCCGGGTTTTTTATTTGCACGGTATAGACGAGGCATTCGTTCAATAGAAACGAAATGGACAACCAGATAGCGAACAAATATCGTTACGTGCCGGCTGGTTGAGCCAAGAGAAAAAACTCTGACACAACGCAGATTTCTTTTTGTTCACGGCATCTTGATTAGCGGTTGCACTAGGCGCAGAATTTGATTCTGCGTGTCCAGGGCCAGCAGGACAATAAGACTAAGATTAAACAGCATCTACTTGCACACAACTTGCCCGACACAGTCAAACGTTCATCGTAGCATCCACGCGATCTTGGAAAGACGCTAGGGATGTTGCGGACTTTAAAAATATGAAACGCAGGCCGAAAGCCCTTTGGGTTCGCCTGATGTTTCGACGATTTTGCTTGGGGAGGCAAAAGAGCATGAGTGAACTGATCTTTTACACCAACCCCATGTCGCGCGGGCGTATCGCGCGGTGGATGCTCGAGGAAGTGGGCGTTCCCTATCGAACCGAGATACTTCGTTTCGAAACCTCGATGAAATCGCCCGCCTATCGGCTGATCAATCCGATGGCCAAGGTGCCCGCCATCAAACATGGCGATACTATCGTCACCGAGGCCGCCGCGATCTGCGCCTATCTGGCTGACGCCTTTCCCGGTGCGAACCTAGCGCCCACACCCAAGTCACGCGGGCTCTATTACCGCTGGATGTTCTTTGCCGCAGGCCCGCTGGAAATGGCGGCGAGCATGAAGGCAATGGGTTTTGAAGTGCCGAAGGAAAAATTGCGTATGGCCGGCTGCGGCAGCTATGCGGATGTGATGAACACGCTGGAACGGGCCGTCAGCGAAAACCGCTTCATCGCCGGCGATCTCTTTACCGCCGCCGATGTCTATGTCGGCGCCCATGTTGGCTGGGGCCTGCAATTCGGCACGATTGAAAAACGCCCGGCCTTCATCGACTACTTGGCGCATCTGACCGAGCGCCCGGCCTTCAAGCGAGCCGCGCAGCTCGATGAGGAAGCGGCGAAGGATATGAAAGCGACGGACTAGAGTATTTCCGGTGATCACGGGATCACCGGAAATGCTCTAGTGTTTGTTTTTACCGCATTGTCCGACGCCGAAGCGAACACGCTTCGGCTGGAAATGCTTCAGCAGGCTTGGCGCTGCCGAGCGCACAATAGTCCCTGAACGATCCACAAACGGAAATTCACAAGAAAAAGGCGGGCCAAAATCCCGCCTTCTCATTTTCTGTCGATCAGGCCGCCAGAGCCGCTGCCACCGCTTCGATAGCCTCCTGCGCCTTGGCGCCATCAGGACCACCCGCCTGCGCCATGTCCGGTCGGCCGCCGCCGCCCTTGCCGCCAAGTGCGGCGGAAGCAGTGCGGACGATATCGACGGCGCTGAAACGGGACGTCAGATCTTCCGTCACGGCGGCGACAGCGCTTGCCTTGCCATCCTCGGAAACGGCGATCAGCAGCACGACGCCAGAGCCAAGGTTGGCCTTGGCCTCGTCGGCGAGCCCCTTCAGATCCTTGGCATCGATACCAGCAAGGGATTTTGCGAGGAAGTTGACGCCCGCGACCTGCTTGACGTCGCTTGCCCCGGCATCCGTTGAACCGCCGCCCATGGCGAGCTTCCGGCGGGCATCGGCGAGCTCACGCTCCAGCTTCTTGCGCTCGTCCAGCAGGCCTTCAACGCGCGACAGAACATCGCCCGGCTGAACCTTCAGCGACGAGGCGAGCGCCTTTACCCGCTCGTCCTGTTCGGCGAGATAGGCAAGCGCGCCCTGGCCGGTTACGGCCTCGAGACGGCGCACACCGGCACCGACGGCGCTTTCACCGAGGATGCGGATGAGACCGATCTGGCCGGTCGCAGCCACATGCGTGCCGCCGCAAAGCTCGACGGAATAAGGACGGTTGGCTTTCGAGCCATGCAGGCCGGTGCCCATGGAGACGACACGAACCTCGTCACCGTATTTCTCGCCGAACAGCGCCATCGCGCCCTCGGCAATGGCGTCATCGACGCTCATCAGGCGGGTGACGACAGGCGAGTTCTGCAACACGATTTCGTTGGCCATGTCTTCAACGACCTTCAGCTCCTCGGCAGACATCGGCTTCGGATGTGAAACGTCAAAGCGCAGGCGCTCGGGCGCGACCAGCGAACCCTTCTGCGCGACATGGGTGCCCAGCACTTCGCGCAGCGCCTCATGCAGCAAATGGGTGGCGGAGTGATTGGCGCGCAGACGCGAGCGGCGGTCATGATCGACCGTCAACTGAACGGCATCGCCCACTTTGATGCCGCCCTTGGAGACGGTGCCCATATGAACGAAGAGGCCTTCGCCGCGCTTCTGGGTGTCGGAAACGGCAAAAGCGCCGTTATCGCCGGAGATTACGCCGGTATCGCCCATCTGGCCGCCGGACTCGCCATAAAACGGCGTCTGGTTGACGACGACCTGCACGGTCTCACCATCCACAGCGCTTTCGACGGCCTTACCATCCTTGACGATGGCCTGCACGACGCCCTCGGCGGTTTCCGTGTCATAACCGAGGAACTCGGTGGCGCCGAGTTTTTCCTTGAGTTCGAACCAGATCGTTTCGGTGGCCTTGTCGCCGGAACCGGCCCAATGCGAGCGGGCTTCCGCCTTCTGGCGCTCCATGGCATCCGTGAAGCCGGAAATATCGACGCCGATTTCGCGGGCGCGCAGTGCGTCCTGCGTCAGGTCGAGCGGGAAACCATAGGTGTCGTAAAGCTTGAAAGCGGTCTCGCCATCCAGCATGTCGCCCTTGTGCAGGGTCGAGGTGGCATCCGACAGCAGCGACAGGCCGCGTTCCAGCGTCTTGCGGAAACGGGTTTCCTCAAGCTTCAGGGTTTCGGAGATCAGCGCTTCGGCGCGGACCAGTTCCGGATAGGCGCGACCCATCTGCTGCACCAGCGACGGCAGCAGCTTGTAGATCAGCGGCTCGCGCGCGCCGAGCAGTTCGGCATGGCGCATGGCGCGACGCATGATGCGGCGCAGAACATAACCGCGGCCTTCATTGGACGGCAGCACGCCATCGGCGATCAGGAACGCAGACGACCGCAGGTGGTCGGCGATGACGCGGTGGCTGGCGCGCTTTTCGCCTTCAGCCGGAACACCCGTCGCTTCGACGGAAGCGGCGATCAGTGCGCGGAACAGGTCCGTATCGTAATTGTCATGCTTGCCCTGCAGCAGAGCGGAGATACGCTCCAGACCCATGCCGGTATCGATCGACGGGCGCGGCAGGTCGATGCGCTCTTCCTTCGTCACCTGCTCATATTGCATGAAGACGAGGTTCCAGATTTCGATAAAGCGGTCGCCATCCTCTTCCGGCGAGCCGGGCGGGCCGCCCCAGATATGATCGCCATGGTCGTAGAAGATTTCGGAACAGGGGCCGCAGGGTCCAGTATCGCCCATCGCCCAGAAATTGTCGCTGGTCGGGATGCGGATGATGCGGTCGTCGGAGAAACCGGCGATCTTCTTCCAGAGGTTAAAGGCCTCGTCGTCGGTGTGATAAACCGTGACCAGCAGGCGATTGCGGTCGATGCCGAATTCCCTGGTGATCAGGTTCCAGGCGTGGGTGATCGCCTCTTCCTTGAAATAATCGCCAAAGGAGAAGTTGCCAAGCATTTCGAAGAAGGTGTGGTGACGGGCGGTGTAACCGACATTGTCGAGGTCGTTATGCTTGCCACCAGCGCGCACGCATTTCTGCGCAGATGCCGCAGTAGAATAAGGACGGCTTTCCAGACCGGTGAAGACGTTCTTGAACTGTACCATGCCGGCATTGGTGAACATCAGCGTCGGATCGTTGCGCGGCACCAGCGGGCTGGAGGGCACAATCTCGTGTCCGTTCTTCTTGAAGTAGTCGAGGAAGGTCGACCGAATTTCATTTACACCGCTCATGCCCACACACCGCTCACAGCTGGAGTCCATCACCGCCATCGGAAATGATGGCTATATTGCAAAATCAATGGCTTTTATCGTCCGCATCCTGCCCTGTCCAGCCATGGAGACCGGCGAAGGCGTACCGACAAAGAAAAAGGGCCATACGACAGAAATCGCACGGCCCATTTTGTTCAATTCGATTCACATCGAGACAGGCGATCCGGCAACGGATGCCTGAAGCTCGACGGCAGGATCAGCCTTCGTCACCGTCGCCGTCATCGCCGGAATCAGGACCGCCATTCTGCAGGAAACGATCCGCAATCAGGCCGGCGTTCTGGCGCAGCGCCAGCTCGATCTCGTTTGCCGTATCGGGGTTATCGCGCAGGAAGGTCTTGGCGTTTTCACGCCCCTGCCCCAGACGCTGGCTGTTATAGGAGAACCAGGCACCCGACTTTTCAACGATACCGGCTTTTACGCCGAGGTCGACAAGCTCACCGGTCTTGGAAACGCCTTCGCCATACATGATGTCGAATTCCACCTGCTTGAAAGGCGGCGCCATCTTGTTCTTGACGACCTTGACGCGGGTCTGGTTGCCGACAACCTCTTCGCGTTCCTTGACAGCGCCGATACGGCGGATGTCGAGGCGAACGGAAGCGTAGAACTTCAGCGCATTACCGCCGGTCGTCGTTTCCGGCGAACCGAACATGACGCCGATCTTCATGCGGATCTGGTTGATGAAGATGACCATGCACTTCGACTTGGAGATCGAAGCGGTCAGCTTGCGCAGCGCCTGGCTCATCAGGCGGGCCTGAAGACCCGGCAGGCTGTCGCCCATCTCACCTTCAATTTCCGCCCGCGGCGTCAGCGCCGCAACGGAGTCGACCACGAGAACGTCGACCGCGCCGGAGCGCACCAGCGTATCGGTGATCTCAAGCGCCTGTTCGCCCGTATCCGGCTGCGAGATCAGCAGGCTCTGCAGATCCACGCCAAGCTTGCGCGCATAGACCGGATCAAGCGCATGTTCGGCGTCAACGAAGGCGCAGATGCCGCCCTTCTTCTGGGCTTCCGCAATGGTCTGCAGCGCCAGCGTCGTTTTACCCGAGCTTTCCGGACCGTAAATTTCAATGATGCGCCCCTTCGGCAGTCCGCCGATGCCGAGCGCGATATCCAGGCTGAGCGAACCCGTCGAAACGGTCTCCACCTCAACCACATTTTCATTGGAACCGAGCTTCATGATCGATCCCTTGCCGAACGACCGTTCGATCTGGGAGAGCGCCGCTTCCAGTGCCTTGCTTTTATCCACCGATTTATCCTCTACGAGACGCAAAGAATTTTGTGCCATCCGAACCACCTTTAGGTTATTGAAGCCGCACAGGCAATGTAGCAGTATGGGAACGGTATGTACTCTATTTGTTCTCATTTAACAAGGCTGAGCCAGCATATTGAAAACAAATAGTGATAAGTCGTTTGTTCTGCTTTCGTTTTTCTGTGCGCGGCCCCTTGCCGCAAACCGGAGGCGAGGTCAGGAAGACGTCAGTTTAGGCCGAATCGTCCGGCCTTACCATCCGCCAGAGAGGGAAATGCAAGCGTGAAGAAAATACTCGTTCTGGGCGGCGCGCATATCGACAGGCGCGGCATGATCGAGACTGAAACGGCGCCGGGCGCCAGCAACCCCGGCTCCTGGATGGAAGAGGCGGGCGGCGGCGGTTTCAATGCTGCACGCAATCTCTCCCGGCTCGGCTTTCAAGTCAGGATCATCGCCCCGCGGGGCGGCGACGTGACGGGAGAAGCCGTTGCGGAGGCTGCACGACAGGCTGGCGTGGAGGACACGCCGTTCACCTTCCTCGACCGACGCACACCGAGCTATACCGCCATTCTGGAGCGTGACGGCAACCTCGTCATCGCGCTCGCCGATATGGATCTCTACAAGCTCTTCACGCCGCGCCGGCTCAAGGTCCGCGCCGTCCGGGAGGCCATCATCGCAAGCGATATCCTGGTCTGCGACGCCAACCTGCCCGAGGACACGCTGGCTGCACTTGGCCTCGTTGCCCGCGCCTGCGAAAAACCGCTGGCGGCCATCGCGATTTCGCCGGCCAAGGCGGTGAAGCTGAAAGCGGCGCTCGGCGATATCAACATCCTCTTCATGAACGAGGCGGAAGCGCGCGCGCTCACCGGCGAGACGGCCGCTGACGTTCGTGACTGGCCGGATATCCTGCGCAAGGCCGGGCTGTCCGGCGGCGTCGTCACCCGCGGCGCAAGCGAAGTCGTGGCCTTCAACCGAACTGAAAAAGCAATCCTCCACCCGCCCCTCATCCGTGAGGTGAAGGATGTAACCGGTGCGGGCGACGCCATGGCGTCTGGCTACCTCGCCGCCATTGCCGAAGGAAAGACGATTGCCGAAGCCCTGAGACGGGGCGCTGCGGCAGCTGCAATCACCGTGCAATCGCCCTTTGCCACCGCGCACGACCTATCAAAAGACAGTGTCGAAGCCATGTTGGGGCTTGTTCCCCAGGCTGAAATACTGGCATGAACCGCTTTTAAGAACTGGAACAATGTAAATGACCCGCCCCATCTCCCCTCTCCTGCCCATCGTCTATTCTCAGGAAGTCGCCGCCGCCAAGCAGCGCGGTGCGCCGATCGTCGCGCTTGAATCGACCATCATCACCCATGGCATGCCCTACCCCGGCAATATCGAGATGGCGGAAAGCGTCGAGCAGATCATCCGTGATCAGGGCGCGGTTCCGGCCACCATCGCCGTCATTCATGGCACCCTGCATATTGGCCTCGAGAAAGACCAGCTAGAGGCGCTTGCCCAGACTACCGACGCCATGAAGGTCTCACGCGCCGATATCGCCTTTGCGATCGCCGAGCGCCGCACGGGCGCGACGACGGTTGCCGCCACCATGATTGCCGCTGCCCGCGCCGGTATCCGCGTTTTCGCGACCGGCGGCATCGGCGGCGTGCACAAGGGTGCTGAAGAGACTTTCGACATCTCCGCAGATCTGACCGAGCTTGCCAAGACGGGCGTCATCGTCGTCTGCGCTGGCGCGAAAGCCATTCTCGATATTCCAAAGACGCTTGAAGTCCTCGAAACCAACGGCGTACCCGTCGTCACTTTCGGTTCGGAAGAATTCCCGGCCTTCTGGTCTCGCTCCTCCGGCCTGCCAAGCCCGCTTTCGCTCAACAGCCCGGCCGCAATCGCCAACTTCCAGGTAACCCGCGAACAGCTCGGTATCGATGGCGGCATGCTGGTGGCCAATCCCGTGCCGGAAGCTGACGAAATTCCGCGCGAGGAAATGGAAATCTACATCAATCGCGCCATCTCGCATGCCGAGCGGGATGAAGTGACCGGCAAGGCGGTCACGCCGTATCTGCTGGGTGACATTTTCCGCCTGACGGATGGTCGCAGCCTCGAAACCAATATCGCGCTGGTTCGCAACAACGCGCAATTAGCGGCTGAGATTGCGGTGGCGCTAAGCTAACCGTCGGGGTTGGGATCATCCTCAAGCTTGCGGGTGACGCCAGGGTTCGAAAACCTCACCTCCGTCATGCCGGACTAGATCCGGCATCCAGCCACGGCGCGTCTGCGCCGTGAAAGAGTCTTTAGTGATCAAGGACTTGATCACGCTGGACCCCGGATCTGGTCCGGGGTGACGGATTGCGGATGATCAAGTTCTGCCAAACGCCTCGGCGCTGGGGACATCGTAAGCAATAAAAAAGGCCCGGAGAGCTTTCGCTTCCGGGCCTTGTTTTTCTATTTGAACCCGATCAGTTCTGAGCGACCGGCTTCACCAGCGGCGTCACGCGGCGGATGGTGACGCGGCGGTTCTGCTGTTCCGGGCCGAGTGTCTGGACCTTCAGGTAACGCTCGCCATAACCCTGCGTCGCGAGGTTTTCCGGCGGGATGCCGTAGACGTCGGTCAGCACGTTGGCGACGGAGGCAGCGCGCTCGTCAGACAGTACCAGGTTGCTTTCATCCGAACCGACGGCATCGGTATGGCCTTCGATGAGGAAGGTTTCCGCCGGGTTCTTTTCCAGCGCCTTGTTGATTGCGTCGGCCACCTTGCGCAAGGAGCGAGCCTGCGCCATCGGGATTTCAGCGCTGCCGGTCGCGAAGGTGATCGTATCGAGGTCGATACGGCGCACCTTGTCACGGATACGGGCCGAATAGCGCACTTCATCCAGCGAATAGACACGTTCCACCGGCTCGACAGGCGGCTGTTCCAGGAAGCGGTAATAATCGCGATCCGGATCGCTCGACGTGTCGATGATGTAGTCCGTCACGGGAATACGCAGACGCATGGGCGGAAGATCGAGACCGGGGTCGCGATAAACGTAATCGCGGTCCGGGTCGTCCATCAGCTCCGGTGCGTAGAACAGCACATATTCGCGGCCGCGATCGTCAATGCGCGAACGCTGGATCACGTCGCCATAACGGTTGCGGATCGTCACGACCTGCGTGCCATCCCGGCGCTCCACGGTTTCGCGGACACGGCCGCCCTGCAGGCGCTCGTAATAGGGCTCGCCGCCATCGCGGATGAAGCGCTGGTTGTCATCGCCACGAACGACGACGCGGTCACCGAACTGCAGGATGATCGGCGCATCGCCATCGCGATCACGCGGGCGACCCTCGCGCGGCTGCCATTCGCGTACACCGTCCGGCCGCTCATATTGCGGGCGGCGGTCGATGCGCTCGCCCTGCTGGGAAGTGATGGCTTCCAGCTTTACGGGTGGCGGCGGAGCCTTGCCTTCAGCAGCACCGGCGCGCTGCGCCTCGGCGTCGGAGGTCGGGACCTTGAAGTCGCCGGCCTGTTCGCGTTCACGACGGCGTTCCTCGCGGGTCTGGCGGTTGCCGGAGCGCTCCACTTCCTTGTCGCTGTCGAGAACGGCAGCACCCTTGTCGACCGGCAGGATGACGGTGTCAGCCGTCTTGGACGGGTCCTTGGCGATCGCCTTGGCCTTGTCCAGCTCCTCCTTCGTCATCGGCGGGGCTTCCGTCTGCGGAACGGCAACCTGGTTCGGCACCGGTTCGCCGGCAGGCGCCTGCCCGGTCGTCGCACCGCTCGGCGGCGGGGTCGGCGCGCCTGGCAGCGGGGCTGCGGGTTCCGTTCTACCCTGACCTTCTACCGGCGGCTGTTCGGAAGGCTGGCGGCCAGGTGCAGGGTTTGGCTGGGTTTCGGGTGCCGGCGGGCGCGCGGGCGTCGGCGCTTCTGTCGGAACAGGTGCTTCCTTCGCGGCGGGCTCGGGAGCGGCAGGCTTTTTCTCGGGAACGGCTTTTTCGGCCGGTTCGGCTTTCTGTTCCGGGGCCTTTTCCTCTACTGCCGGTTTTTTGGCGGGTGCCGGCTCACGGGGCTTGGCCGGCTGCTCGGCATTTTCAGGGCGAACTGCTGGCTCCTGTTCGGCCGCAGGCTCCTTCGCACGCTCCTTACGGGGACGCTCGGGACGCTGTTCGCCGTCGCCTGCAGGCTGCTCGGCCCGTTCCGGGTTGCGCGGACGTTCCTTCGGCTGCTGTTCGGCAGGCGCAGCTTCAGGCGCAGCTTCAGGCGCGGCCTCACGCTGACGAGCCGGGCGCTGTTCACCCTCGCCCTGCGGCTCCTGCGCCCGTTCAGGCTTGCGGGGACGCTCCTGCGGCTGCTCGGCCGGCGCAGGCTCCGGGCGGGCCTCACGCTGCTGTGGTTCCGGCGGCGCTTCGCGCTTGGGCTCGGGGCGAGGTTCAGCCGGGGCCGCCTCGCGCTTGGGCTCCGGCTCGCGCTGGGGCTCCGGTGCGCGCTCTTCACGCTTCGGTTCGGCGGGTTGCGCCTCTTCGGCGCGCTGACGCTTCTTCTTGAGTTCTTCTTCCGGGTTTTCCTGCGCGGGCTCTGCCTGGGCCAGGATTATCTGGCCGGGCGCGGTTTGCGACACCGGCGCCTGGGCGCGGGCCGCGCCGGCAAAGCCCGCCGCTGCTGGCTCAACCGCAATCACGAGAGACATGAGCGGAAAAACCACCCCGGTCAGCAATGTGTTTTTCTTTTTCAGCATCAGTGCTTCCTCATCTGCCGTCATTTTCTATGTCGCAAGATACGCGACGTCGTGGGCCCGGCTTGGCACGCAGGCGCTGTTCAACGCCTTACACACGCTCCGGTTCCCATGATGACCAAAGCCTTCTGTACCGGAAATGAACAGATCAAGGCCTTTTCGTGGAGGCTCTGCGGCACAAAGAAGGTCGCTAATATTGCAGTTGCATTTTTTGACCAAGCGGATGAATAATCACATCCGCGCTGAAGGCCACAGGCGGTATCCTCCGTCCTGCCGCGCCTTGGCGCCCATGGCGTCCGCACTGAAAACAACAACAGACCGCGGATGAACGACCAAAAGAGAGGATCGAAATGCCTATTTCCACCCGTCTGCTCGCAGCCGTATCGATTGCCGCCATCTCGCTCTTTTCCGGCGCGGCTCTCGCGCAGGACAAGATCGTCATCGGCACCGAAGGCGCCTACCCGCCCTTCAACAATCTCGAAGCCGACGGCACGCTGACCGGCTTCGATATCGACATCGCCAAGGCGCTGTGCGAACAAATGAAGGCCGAGTGCACCTTCGTCACCAATGACTGGGACGGCATCATCCCCGCCCTTCAGGCCAAGAAGTTCGACGCCATCATCGCGTCCATGTCGATCACCCCGGAACGTCTCCAGAAGGTCGACTTCTCCAAGAAATATTACAACACGCCGCCGGCGATCGCCGTGCCGAAGGATTCGCCGATCAAGTCCCTCGACGATCTCAAGGGCAAGTCGCTCGGCGCACAGGGCTCCACCACCCACTCCAACTACGCTGAAAAACACTTCCCGGATTCCGACGTGAAGATGTATCCGACCGCAGACGAATATAAGCTGGACATCGCCAATGGCCGTATCGACGCCGTCATCGACGATATCGTCGTGCTGTCGGAATGGCTGAAGACCGATGCCGGCAAGTGCTGCAAGATCCTGACACCGCTCAAGGTCGACGTCGACATCAACGGCAACGGCGCAGGCATTGCCGTTCGCAAGGGCGACACGGCGCTGGCCGACAAGTTCACGGCTGCCATTGCCGGCATCCGCGCCAGCGGCAAGTACCAGGAGATCAACAAAAAATACTTCGATTTCGACGTTTACGGCGAGTAAGCCGGTTCGATCTGTTGAAATCTCGTGGCGGAAGGCTTGCCCTTCCGCCATTTTTGTTTGAAAACGTCACCATAACAATCACGGCGGCTTAAGACCGCAGGGGAAAATTGGCATGAGCGGAGCATTTTCCGCCATAGGTGCGTTCTGGACCTATGTCTCGACACTTCTCGATCCCTTCTGCGGGCCGGTCGGTCTCTTCTCGCTTTTCGGAAACGGCACTCTCGTCGCCTGCGGCGATGCGGGCTGGGGCGATGAAATCGCTTTCGGCGTCAAGGTCACGATCTCGCTGGCGCTTGCCACCCTGCCAGTCGGGCTATTGATCGGCTTCCTGATCGCGCTCGCCGCGCAATCGGAAGAAAAATCGCTTCGGCTGGCCGCCGGAATCTATACCACCATCTTTCGTGGCCTACCCGAACTGCTGACGCTCTTCATCGTCTATTACGGCATCCAGATGCTGCTGCAATCCGTGGCAGGTTACATCGGCATTACCGGCCCCATCGAAATCAACGCCTTCGTTGCCGGCATGGTGGCGCTTTCGGTGGTGTTTTCATCCTATGCGTCTGAGGTGCTTCTCTCGGCCTTCAAGGCCATACCGAAGGGGCAATATGAGGCGGGTGACGCACTCGGACTTTCCCGCAGCCGCACCATGGTGCTCATCATCATTCCGCAGCTGGTGCGGATCGCCCTTCCCGGCATGACCAACCTGTGGGTCATCCTGCTGAAAGACACGTCCTACGTATCGATCATCGGCCTTGCAGATATCATCCGCCAGACCGGCATCGCCGCCCGCGTCAGCAAGGAAGCCTTCTTTTTCTACGGCATCGCCTGCCTGCTTTACCTCATTCTCGCGCTCCTCTCATCCATCGGCATCGGTTTCATAGATCGCTGGTCGCGCAAGTCGGAGGCCAGACGATGAGCCATATCAAGGAACTCATTCCGCCACGCCCAGCGCCCATCGTTGCGGACAAACCGCTGAACATCTCCCGTGTCGTCGGCATCGCTGTCATTACGCTCTGGCTGCTTCTCGCCGCCGGGCTGTTATTTGCGATGATCGAGGGTTGGGATTGGGACAAATTTGAACGGTATGGGCCCCGTTATATCGATGGCCTCATCACCACAATCACGCTGGTCGGCAGCTCGATCATTCTCGGCGCCATCCTGTCCGTGCCGATCGCTTTCGCCCGCATGTCTGAAAATCGCGTCATTGGCGCGCTCGCTTATGCCTACGTCTATGTCTTCCGCAGCACGCCGCTCCTGGCGCAGCTTTTCCTGATCTATTACGGTCTCGGCAGCTTCCGCCCGGCGCTGGAAGCCGTTGATCTCTGGTGGTTCTTCCGCGAAGCCTGGTATTGCGGCCTCCTGTCGCTGACGCTCAACACCGCCGCCTATCAGGCGGAGATCCTGCGCGGGGCGATCCAGAGCGTGCCGCGCGGCCAGCACGAAGGGGCGGCGTCGCTCGGTATTTCCAAGTTCATCACCTTCCGAAAGATCATACTGCCGCAGGCGCTAATCGTCGCTTTGCGCCCCTATGGCAACGAGATCATCCTGATGATCAAGGGTTCGGCGGTGGTCTCCATCGTCACCGTCTTCGACCTGATGGGCCAGACCCGTTACGCCTTTTCCCGCACCTTCGATTATCAGGCCTATCTCTGGGCTGCGATCTTTTACCTTGCGATCGTCGAGACGCTGCGCCATGTCTGGGCCTGGCTGGAGGCCCGCTTGACCCGTCACCTCAAGCGCTGAGCCCAACGTTGGCAGCACTCATCAATGAGTACTGCCAACACTTTGAAAAATATAACAAATTTGTGACACATCCATTCTTTTGGCAAGGTTGGGTTAACCCTGCCGTGTTCCCATCTAAGATACAGCGGCAACGCTGTGATCGGTCATCATCGATATGGGAACCGCCACCATGAACAAGGACATGGAAATGATGCTGCGAGGCTACGGCCTCACCACCGCCCAGATATTCTACCGCCTGCCGGACCATCCTCTGGTTCTCCAGACCTACGTCTGGCAGAATTACGATCTGGCCCCTGATTTCCCCGAAATGCACGGCTTCCTCAAGTTCTGGCAGGAAAAGCTCGACGGCCCCCTGCACTCCGTCCGCTATGTGCACCGGCAGGTTATCTCGGCGCAGGAATGGCGCGCGCTCAAAGGGGAGTTCATCCTCCACTAAGCCCTCACGCCACATAAACATTGCGCCGGTCCCCGATGCGGCTTACAGCAAACGTCAATTGAAGACGCTGACGGATAAGGCACGATGACCAAGAACCAGAAGATCGACGAAGAGGCGCTCGCCGAGGCCTATAACCGCGCACTCGCGCTTGAAAAGGCCGGTGATGTGGACGCGGCGGTGAAGGCCTATGAGGAGGTCCTCGCCATCGATCCGGAAGACCACGGTGGCGCAGCCGTACGCATTGCCGCCATGGGCCGGGGCGAACAGCCTTCCAAAGCGCCCGACGCCTATGTCGAAACCCTGTTCGACCAGCATGCCGAAGCCTTCGAGGATATTCTTGTCGAGCAGCTGGGTTACGCCGTCCCCATGATGGTGCGCCAGCGGCTGCAGACGCTCAATCTCGGCCCTTTCAAACGCCTGCTCGATCTCGGCTGCGGCACCGGCCTCACCGGTGAAGCGCTGCGCGATATGGCTGACGACATCACCGGCATCGATATTTCCGAAAACATGGTCGAGATCGCTCATGAGAAGGACCTCTACGAGACGCTCTATGTCGCCGAAGTTGAGGATTTCCTTGAGGACAATGACGACGAGCCCTTTGACATCATCACCGCCACCGATGTGCTGCCCTATCTCGGCGCGCTGGAACCGCTGTTTTTCGGCGCCGCCGAAAACCTCAATGCCGGCGGCCTGCTGATCTTCTCGTCGGAGACCCTGCCCGAAAAAATCATGGCCGGGCGCCCCTACATGGTCGGCCCGCACCAGCGTTTCGCCCATGCCGAAACCTATGTCCGCGAACGACTGGCGGCGACCGGTTTCGAGGTGATTGAAGTGACCGACATCAATGTGCGCATGCAGGGCGGCAATCCGACGCCCGGTCATCTGGTGATTGCGAAGTTCAAGGGCTGATGCGGTGACCTTGAGGCAATTTTCTTCTCCCCGCCGGGGAGAAGGTGGCCCGAAGGGTCGGATGAGGGGGCTGGCTCTCAGTCTATCTCTACCCTCGCCCCCTCATCCCGCTGCCGCGGACTTCTCCCCCACGGGGAGAAGAAACAAGCGGCATCCAATCGCCTCACATTTAACACCAACGGCCTGAATCAACCTCTGAGCAACATCCGCCAGCCGGTTGAAGAGACTCCACTTTCCGCCCATCAACTCGCCTTGGGACGCCAGACGATATCCGCCACCTTGAGCTTCTTCGGCACGATCTTAAGATCGTAGAACTCGTCCGCAAGCGCCTGTTGATAGGCGATGGCTTCATCCGGAACCAGCGAGACCCGTCCAAGGTCGGCACCGGGGCGCGTCAGCGAAACCTTCGTGACATCCTCGGGGACACCGGTGATGGCCGACAGCGACTTGGCTGTCGCGTCGATGTTGGTCTGCGCTTTCGCACCCACATTCGCCAGTTCCTTCAGAATCAGCGGCACGAGATCGGGGTTACTTTCAACAAAATCGCCATTGGCGAGGAAGTAACTCCACGGATCGACGATGCCTTCGGCTGTCGAGAGTACCCTCGTCGTCGGCTCTTTCTCTGCCACGGCGAAATAGGGATCCCAGATCGACCAGGCATCGATGCTGCCGCTTCGAAAGGCGGCCGCCGCATCCGGCGGGGCAAGATCGACGGGCGTGATGTCTGCCAAGGTCAGCCCCGCCTTTCGCAACGCCTTCACAGTGACGTTATGGGCGCTGGAGCCGCGCTTGAAGGCGACCTTTTTGCCCTTTAGGTCTTGGAGCGTCTTCAGCGGCGAATCCTTCTGCACGAGGATTGCTGATCCGCCTGCCGCCGCCTTGTAGGTGCCGACATAACGCAGATTGCCGCCGGCGGCCTGCGCGAAAAGCGGCGGCACATCGCCGGTCGGGCCGATATCCAGCGCACCGGCACCCAGCGCTTCAAGAAGCGGCGGCCCGGAGGAAAATTCAGACCACTTGACCTCGATGCCGCGATCCTTCAGCAGCGCTTCGAGCGCGCCCTGGCTCTTCGCGAGCGCTATCACGCCATTCTTCTGCCAGCCAATCCGCAACGTCGTGGTTGCGGCGCTCGCGCGCCGGATATGCGGCAGAAACACCGCCCCGGTCGCACCTGCAATCAGTCCCAATGTTCCGCGTCGTGTCAGCATATGGATATTCCTCGCTATTCCATCCTTCGACAGTAAAAGCGTAGATATTCGAGCGATTTTATCAAAATCCTGGTTTGCGCGCAGACGGCGTTGAGAGAATTGAATGTGCGAATTTGCCGTTACCGGCGAAATAGAATTGTCGTGCCTCTGCGGCAGCTACCGGACGGACCTTCCGACAGTATCAGCCCAGGCAGGCCCGACCGGCGCCCAAAAAACCACCCACGAATTAAAACGCCCTCCCCGGCGGCCGGAAAGGGCGTTGATCAAAAACTGACCAGCGACGGATCACTCTTCGCCGGATTTAGGATTATCCAGCAGCATGTAATCGAGCGGCAGTTCCGTCGTATATTTGATCTGCTCCATCGCAAAGGCGGAGGAGACGTCGCGGATTTCGATCTTGGCGATCATCCGCTTGTAGAAAGCGTCATAGGCGGCGATATCGGGCACGACCACGCGCAGCAGATAGTCGACATCACCGCTCATACGGTAGAATTCGACAACCTCCGGGAATTCGGAAACCACTTCGGAGAAGCGCTTCAGCCATTCGATGGAATGGGAGGCGGTGCGGATGGAGACGAAAACCGTGACCTTGGTATTGACCTTGACCGGATCGAGCAGGGCCACACGCCGGCGGATGACGCCGTCTTCTTCCATCTTCTGGATACGCCGCCAACAGGGCGTCGTGGAAAGGCCGACCTTCTTCGCCAGATCGGCAACAGCCAGCGTGGAATCCTCTTGCAGAATGCGCAAAATCTTACGGTCTAGGCGATCCAATGCGTCTACCCTCCTGAATTAATTTCCTTTCAATACACTAATTTTTGCGGAAAAACAGAAAATTGTTTCACCAAAGCCGCATTTCCACATATTCTCGCAGAACCGGCAACAGCTCCTCCGTAAACCATGGGTTCTTTTTCAGCCACCCCGTGTTGCGCCAGCTCGGATGCGGCAAAGGAAGAATGCCGGGGCCGGAATTGGCGTGAAGATAGCTGCGCCAGTTTTGCACCGTTTCGGTCATGGTTTTGCATCGTCTTTCACCCAGGTGAAAAGCCTGGGCATATTGGCCGATCGCGAGGATCAGCTCCACCTGCGGCATCGCCGCCATGACCCGCGTGCGCCAGTGCGGGGCGCATTCCCGCCGTGGCGGCAGGTCGCTTCCCTTGTCATCATAACCGGGAAAACAGAACCCCATGGGAACGATGGCGAAACGATCCGGATCGTAAAATGTCTCCCGGTCGACATTCAGCCACTGGCGCAGCCTGTCGCCGGAAGCATCGTTGAATGGCAGGCCCGTTTCATGCACGCGCAGCCCTGGCGCCTGCCCGGCAATCAGAATGCGTGGTCTTGCCGACATGACGACCACCGGCCGGGGTTCATGCGGCAGGCGGTCAGCCATTCCCTTGAGCGGCATGTCGCGACAGAGACGACAGCGGGCAATCTCACCGCGCAGCCCGTCCAGCCCATCATCATGCACTGGCCCAACCCTCTCTCCTTCAGCCATGATCCCACCCCAGAAGATGGCGGACGATGGTGAGGAAACCCGCCGCCGGCGTTTCCATATCCGCGGCACGGTGATCCCTCCGCCACTGCGAGGGCTTTTCGAATTCTCCCGCCCAGATGCCGAGCGCCTGCCTGCGCGCGGCTTCCTGCTCGCCTGAAAACTGGAAATATCCCGACGCGACGGCAAAACCGGCCGACACCATGTCTGACGAAACATCCCTGCCGCCGGCGGAACAATAGACGAGCAGTCGCCCGTATCGATCTCTGGAACTGCCGGAGCAGGAGAAATCCGCGGCGGCCAGCCGTTGCAGCACACGGCGCGCCTCCTCGCCACATGGCCAGCTTTCGCCCCCGCGCAGACATGTCTGCGCAAGCTCCGGCGCATCGATGCCCAGCAGCCGGAAACGTTCCTTGCCCTTGGAGAGCGTGTCGCCATCAATCACGAAGAAGCGGCCGCCATAGGTTTCGCTGTTGATATGATCGAGCTTGGCGGCAATCAGAACCCCTAGAAAAACCGTAGCAAGGAACAGGCCGCCGTCGCGGACTGCGGAAAAACCCCCGCGCCTGCCTCCATTTCGTCTCATGTAACAACAAACCCTTGTCAGAGATGGCAAACAAATCCTTTCACGGCAGCATCTTCTTAAGATTTTGGGCGTAGTCTGCAAGGGTTCATGTCACCCTGCGTTGTAACAATGAGTAAAAGCGTCAGCACGTCCACCGACAAGATCATCGTCGACCGCTCGAAAAAACATCGCAACAAGGCGGTTTTCGACGCGGTGAAGACGACGCGTGAACGCTTGCAGCAAGGTGCAGGCGCAAGCGACGCCTATGAACGCGAGATGCTGACCATGCACATCGCCGAGACCCTGCAGGGCGCGATGATCATGCCGCTTTTCATCGTGCTTGCCTCCATCATCGGCGTTTACATAACCCGCGATATCAGCCTCATCATCTGGTCGCTGGCTGCATTGAGTTTCCACGCCATTTCGCTGATGCTCGCCAAACGGGCTGCAAAACAAGAGATCACCGCCGAAAACCTCCTGCACTGGAAAAATCTTTTTCTCGGAATGCAGATCGTCATCGGCTGCATCTGGGCGATGTTCGCGCTGGCGGAGCCAACGCGTAATGACCCGACGCTCGTGCTTTTCTTCAAGGGCTCGACGCTGCTGATCGCGCTCTCGCTCACCGCCACGGCCAATTTCATGCTGCGGCGGGCAACCTTCATGACTTTCCTGCCGGTGCTGGCGGCTCTCTGCGTCACCTCTGTCTTCTCGCGCGATCCATTCGATGTCGGTCTTGCGCTGATGTTCGGCATGGCGATCCTGTTCTGCCACCGCATCACCAGCCGGCTTTACCAGACCAGCATCAAGCTCCTCTCCTCGCAGACGGAAAAGGACGACCTGATCGCCGAGCTCGAAGTCGCCAATTCGGTTTCCGACGAGGCGCGGCGACGCGCGGAAGAGGCCAATCTGGCCAAGTCGCGCTTTCTCGCCTCCATGTCGCACGAGCTGCGCACGCCCCTCAACGCCATTCTCGGCTTCTCCGAGGTCATGTCCTCGGAGGTGCTGGGGCCGCTCAACAATCCGCTCTACAAGGAATATTCCGGCGATATCCACCGCTCCGGCCAGCATCTGCTCGATCTCATCAACGAAATCCTCGACCTGTCGCGCATCGAGGCGGGCCGTTATGACCTGAACGAAGAAGCGATCTCGATGCTGGAAATCGCCGAAGATTGCATCGGCATGATCCAGCTTCGTGCCCGCGCCAAGAACATCAGGATCTCCCAGCAGTTTGAAAACAGCCTGCCGCAGGTCTGGGCGGACGAAAAATCGATCCGCCAGGTCGTCCTCAACCTGCTGTCCAACGCCGTCAAGTTCACCCCGCAGGGTGGAGAAATTCTCGTAAAGGCGGGCTGGACGGCCGGCGGCGGCCAATATGTGTCGATCAGGGACAATGGCCCAGGCATTCCCGAGGACGAAATTCCGGTGGTGCTGTCAGCCTTCGGCCAGGGATCAATCGCGATCAAGAGCGCCGAGCAGGGAACCGGCCTTGGCCTGCCCATCGTTCAGGCCATCCTCGCCAAGCATGACGGCCAGTTCATTCTGAAATCCAAACTGCGTGAGGGCACGGAAGGCATCGCCATCCTGCCCGCGAAACGCGTGCTCCAGAGCCTGCCCGCGGTCGAAGAAACCCATGCCATCCAGCCACGCCGACGGTCCTTCGCTTAAGGCGCCCACAGGAAGGCGTCGCCCGGCTTTCCACCTGGAAATGCCTTGAAGCTGGCAACCTCAGAAGAACAGCGTCGTCACCAGCGAATACAGCACGAAAAACCCGTTCGCCATCAGCAGGCAGAAGACGGCAAAGGAGCCGAGATCCTTGGCGTGCCGGCCCACGGAGGAAATTTCCGGCGAAATGCGGTCCACCAGTTCCTCGATGGCGGTATTGAGCGCTTCCACCGAGAATAAAAGCAGCATCAACACCGTGAAAACGAGAAGATGCGCAAACGGCGCGCCCACGACCAGAAGCAGGCCAAGCCCGACGCAGAAGGCAAGAACTTCGTGACGAAAGGCAGCTTCCTGCCAGAGCCGGCCGAGCCCCTGCAGGGAATAGCGCGCGGCAGCGAACAGATGCCGCCAGCCCTTTTCTTTACGAAAGACCGGTTCTGGCGGTGGCATGTGCGGCGTCGCGTCCATCTTCAGCCTCAATGATTGGTGGGCGCGGTGATGCGTGTGTCGACACCCGCTGCCTCAAACGTCGCCATGCCGGAATGGCAGGCGGCGGCGGCCTTGACGATGCCGGCGGCAAGGGCCGCACCGGTGCCTTCGCCAAGACGCATTCCAAGCGCCAGAAGCGGCGTCTTGCCAAGCTTTTCGATGGCTGCCAGATGGCCGGGCTCACCCGAGACATGGCCGATAAGGCAATGATCGAGCGCAAAGGAATTGGCAGCCTTCAGCAGCGCTGCGGCGGCCGTTGCCACATAACCATCTATCAGCACGGGAATGCGCTGCACGCGCGCAGCAAGAATGGCACCTGCAATCGCCGCGATTTCGCGTCCGCCGAGACGGCGCATGATTTCCAGCGGATCGGACAGGTGGTCCTTGTGGAACTCTACCGCCGCCTTCACCGCCGCAATCTTGCGGGCCATGACGTCACCTTCCGAACCGGTGCCCGGACCGGTCCACTCTTCCGCCGTACCGCCATAAAGCGCAAGATTGATCGCAGCCGCTATCGTGGTATTGCCGATGCCCATTTCACCGACGCAGAGAAGATCGGTGCCGCCGGCAATCGCCTCCATGCCGAAGGCCATGGTGGCGGCGCAGTCACGCTCCGAAAGCGCCGGTTCACAGGTGATATCGCCGGTCGGGTAATCCAGCGCCAGATCGAAAATCTTCAGGCCGAGATCATTGGCCACGCAGATCTGGTTGATCGCCGCGCCACCGGCGGCAAAATTTTCCACCATCTGCTGGGTCACAGACGTCGGATAGGGCGTGATGCCGTGGCGGGTCACGCCGTGATTGCCGGCGAAGATTGCCACCAGCGGACGGTTGACGGCAGGCGAACGGCCGGACCAGGCGGCAAGCCACATGGCGATTTCTTCGAGACGGCCGAGCGAACCGGCAGGTTTCGTCAGCTGCGCATTGCGCTCCTTCGCCGCAACAAGCGCGTGCGTGTCCGGGCCGGGAAGATCGCGCAGCAGCGCGCGGAAATCATCGAAGGGCAATCCGCTCATGCTCATGATATCAGTCTCTCTCATAGCCGGTTTGGCTTTCGCATCGGCTCATGCGTCCGGAAACTTGTGTTTTCCGGCAAATCGGTCTTTGTTGCGCCTCTCATAATAGCGGATGCGCCGCGGAACAACCGGAAATGCAGCGACTGCAACGGAGAGAGCATGAAGGCCCGGGATTTTATAACAGATGTCATGCATTCCCTCGCCTTTCTGAGCCGCCTGCCCGTCCCTTCGCGATTCTTCGAAGGCTACTCGGGCGTGCCGATGGGCCGGGCCGCCCGTGCCTTCCCCGCCGCGGGACTGCTGATCGCCCTGCCCGCCGCTTTCCTGGTTGTCGTGTTTGCTCGCTTCGATGCCTCTCCGCAGCTCACCGGGTGGCTCGCCATCGGCCTGACGGCGCTCATGACAGGCGCGCTGCATGAGGACGGGCTTGCCGACATGGCCGATGGCTTCGGCAGCGGCAGGGACAAGTCTCGTATGCTTGAAATCATGAAGGACAGCCGTATCGGCAGTTATGGCACCATTGCCATGGTTCTTTCCTTCGCGCTCCGCGCCACTGCACTCGCCTCGCTGATCGAAACCCTGCCGGGCAAAACCGCTGCCGCCTGTCTGATTGCAGCGCTTGTCACGAGCCGCGCGCTGATGGTGTGGCACTGGCAGTCCCTGCCCGCCGCCAAGACCTCCGGCATCGCCGTCAATGCCGGCCAGCCCGGAGAAAGCGAACGCAACATCGCGCTGGCCGCCGGGCTTTTTCTCTTCATATTGTTCACGCTGCACGCGCTGCCACTGTTTGAGATCGTGCTTGTGTTGGCGGTGGCGGTCATCGCGGCCATGCTGTTCGGCAGGCTGTGCGAGAGGAAGATCGGCGGCCATACCGGGGATACCATTGGGGCTTGCCAGCAGATCACGGAGATCGTGATTCTCGTCGCACTTGCCCTTGCGGCATGAGGGCCTGATATAGATCACCATGGAAACACCCTGCGTCCAGATCTGTCGCCTCGACACGACCCACACTCTCTGCATCGGCTGCGGCCGCACGCTGGATGAAATCGGCGGCTGGACGGGTTATAGCGACGAGACGCGCCGCTTGATCATGCGCGCGCTGCCGCAAAGATTGGCAAATCTGTCCGAGTCCGCCAAGGAGACACATACCGCATGAACAGACTGACCATCGTTCTCCTTCTGCTGGCCGTCGGCCTTGGCCTGCTCGTCGTTAATCATAATGGTGGCCGAACGCTCGGCATCGATAATGATCAGTTTGCCCAGGTCCTTTATCTTCTGCCCATCGCAGGGCTGCTGTCGGCCGGCATTCTGGCGGGAAGACGCGGCAACTTCGGCACCGTCATCCGGCAGCTCGCCGTCTGGCTCGTCATCATCCTCGGCCTCGTCTCGCTCTATCTCTATCGCTATGACCTGCAATCCTTCGGCGACCGGCTGCTCGGCGGTCTGATGCCCAGCCGCGCCGTCGTGGTGACAACATCGGCAGGCGAGCAGGAAATCGTGCTGCACAAATCCATGAGCGGCCACTTCGAAGCGAATGTCGGGATTGAGGGCAGGACGATCCACATGCTG
Source organism: Agrobacterium sp. CMT1 (assembly GCF_037203725.1). NCBI lineage: Bacteria > Pseudomonadati > Pseudomonadota > Alphaproteobacteria > Hyphomicrobiales > Rhizobiaceae > Agrobacterium > Agrobacterium sp. CMT1. The sequence continues at coordinate 34,050 of NZ_JBBCAR010000005.1, read as the reverse complement.
GTCGATACAGGCGCCAGCTCCGTGGTGCTCGCAAATGCGGATGCGACCGCAATCGGCATCGACACCACAAATCTTCGCTATACCGTACCGGTAATGACCGCCAATGGCCGCACGGCAGCAGCACCCGTCACGCTGTCGGAAATCAGCATTGGCCCGATCGTGCGGCGCAACATCCCCGCCCTCATCGCCCAGGATGGCCAATTGGGCCAGAGCCTGCTTGGCATGAGCTTTTTGTCGACGCTTGGTTCGCTGCAGATGCAGACCGACGAATTGCGGTTGCGGGATCGGTGAGCACTGCCGCCTCGAGATTCATTTCGGGGAGTTTTCTCACGTCTTGGTACCGGAAAGGAAATTCCTCGTCGCGTCTGCAATCGGGATATTCTTTTCACGCGCAAGGGCTGCGGCGGGCCATTGCCCCTTGATTCCCTCGCATTTGATAATTTAAGTTGTTGCTGTTCTCAGGGCGGGGCGCAATTCCCCACCGGCGGTATCGGGACTTTCCCGGAGCCCGCGAGCGCTTCCGGTTTCCAAAGCCGGAAGGTCAGCAGATCCGGTGAGAGGCCGGAGCCGACGGTATAGTCCGGATGGAAGAGGACAAGGCATGGGACGCCTGCGCGTTAGCGGGCTTCGTATTGCATTGTTCGCCCAAGGGATATTTGGCGCTTCTCGAAGCGCGAAAATGCCGCAAAACGGCATAACCCTTGAAAGGCTTGAAATAGAATGACAGTTGCCAGAATTGAAGACGCCATTAACGCCATTTCCCGCGGCGAGATGGTGATTGTGGTTGACGACGAAGACCGCGAAAACGAAGGCGATATCATCGCCGCCTCCGACAGCATCACCCCCCAGCAGATCGCCTTCATGATGAACCATGCACGCGGGCTGATCTGCGTGGCCATGCCCGGAGAGCGCCTCGACGCGCTAGACATTCCGCTGATGGTGTCGCGAAATACCGAATCCCTCAAGACGGCCTTCACCGTGTCGGTGGATTACATTCCCGGCACCACGACGGGCATTTCCGCCGCCGACCGCGCAAAGACCGTGCGCGCGCTGGTATCGGAAGGCTCGCGCCCCGAAGATTTCGCTCGCCCGGGCCATATCTTCCCGCTGCGCGCCAACCCGCAGGGCGTTCTCGGACGCACGGGCCATACCGAAGCTGCCGTTGATCTCTGCCGTCTCGCCGGGAAGTTCCCCTCCGGCACGATATGCGAAATCGCCAATGACGACGGCACCATGGCCCGCCTGCCCCAGCTCGAGGTCTTCGCCGAGCGCCACGGCCTGCTGGTCGTGACGATCAAGGACCTCGTTTCCTATCTCGAGGGTGAGGTTGTCGAGGAAGTGGCGCAGAAGCAGGTCGCCTGACCTGCGCTCGCGTTGTGCTTTGAATACGAGAACGCCCGGCGCAGACCGGGCGTCGAATTTTCGGGAAAACGTTTCTGATCAGTTGCGCAACCGATACCCTGTCTTGAACATCCAGCCGACAACACCGAGGCATAGCGCCAGAAACAGCGTGATCATAGCCAGACTGATGACGGGATTGACGTCAGCGATCTCGTAGAAACTCCAGCGGAAGCCGCTGATGAGATAAAGCACGGGATTGAAGTGGCTGACCGTCTGCCAGAAGGGCGGCAGCATGTCGATGGAATAAAAGCTGCCGCCGAGGAAGGTCAGCGGCGGCACCACCAGCATGGGAATGAGGTTCAACTGCTCGAAATTCGTTGCCCAGATGCCGATGATGAAGCCGAACAGGCTGAAACTCACAGCCGTCAGCACAAAAAACAGGATCATCATGAACGGATGGGCGATGCTGATATCCACGAAGAACGACGCGGTTATCAGGATGATCGTACCGATCATCAGCCCCTTTGTCGCCGCCGCTCCGACATAGCCGACAAGGATTTCCGTCATCGCCACCGGTGCGGAGAGGATTTCATAGATCGTGCCGGTGAATTTCGGGAAGTAGATGCCGAAGGAGCCGTTGCCGATGCACTGCGTCAGAAGCGTCAGCATGATGAGGCCGGGCGTTATGAAAGCGCCATAGGAAACCCCACCAACCTCCTGAATCCGCGAACCGATCGCTGTGCCGAACACGATAAAATAGAGCGAGGTGGAAATGACCGGAGAGACCACGCTTTGCAGCAGTGTGCGGCGGGTGCGCGCCATTTCGAACAGGTAGATGGACTTGATGGCTTCGAAATTCATTTCTGGCCTCCCACCAGCGAAACGAAGATATCTTCGAGCGAACTCTGCCGCGTGGAAATATCCTTAAAATGGATGTTGGCGGCGAAAAGCGCGCTCAGGACATCGGCAATGCGGCCCTGCTCGCCATTATCCTCGATTTCATAGGTGATGGTGCAGCCATCTTCGGAAAGCGTGAGGCCGAAGGGCGCGAGACTTTCCGGCAAAGTCTCCACCGGCTGGGAAAGCTCAAGAAAAAGCTGCTTGCGGCCGAGTTTCTTCATCAATGCCGTCTTTTCTTCCACCAGCAGCAATTCGCCACCATTGATGACACCCACCCGGTCGGCGATTTCTTCCGCCTCCTCAATGTAATGCGTGGTGAGAATGATGGTGACACCCTTGGCGCGCAGCTCGGAGACCACATTCCACATGTCGCGGCGCAGGGTCACATCCACGCCCGCCGTCGGCTCATCGAGAAACAGGACCTTCGGCTCGTGCGCCAGCGCCTTGGCAATCAGCACACGCCGCTTCATGCCGCCGGAAAGCTCCCGCAGCATGTTGTCCTTCTTGTTCCAGAGCGACAGGGATTTGAGGATGCTTTCGATCAGCTCCGGATTCTTCTTCTGTCCGTGTAGTCCGCGCGAAAAGCTGACGGTGTTCCAAACCGTCTCGAACTGGTCGGTCGTCAGTTCCTGCGGCACGAGGCCGATGAGGGCGCGGGTCTGGCGAAAATCCTTCACCACATCGTGCCCGCCAACCAGCACCGAACCGTCACCCGGATTGACGAGACCGCAGATGATCGAGATCAGTGTCGTCTTGCCGGCGCCATTGGGACCGAGAAGAGCGAGTATCTCCCCCTCCCGGATATCGAGGCTGACACCTTTGAGCGCCTGGAAGCCATTTGCGTAGGATTTGGTCAGATTCCGTATCGAAACAATGGCATTCATGGCGAATTCTTTCGAAAAACCGAGTAAGATGAACGCCATATAGACCGCAGAGGTTGCAAATGCCAGCCCGGCGGACTGAACACTGCGTTCGGCGGGAGCGGAAAATCAGCCGTAGACGCTATAGAAAAACTGCGCTGCGACGAAAACCAGAAACACGCCGAAGGCCCGCTCCAGCTGCTTCTTGCTGAGCGCATGCGCCAGCCGTGCACCATAGGGCGCGACGACAAGGGTAATGGGGATCAGGAGCACCACGGCGATCCAGTTGATGAAGCCGGTGGAAAATGGCGGCAGCCCCGCATCGCCCCAGCCGGCCCAGATGTAACCCGCAAGCCCCGGCAGCGAAATCAACACGCCGACACCGGAAGAGGTGGCAACCGCCTGATGAATGCTGCGTCCGTAAAGCGTCATGAAGGTGTTGTTCATCACCCCGCCGCCCACGCCCATCAGCCCGGAAAACAGCCCGATGCCGGTGCCCACCAGAAAACGGGCCGGGTTTGGCGGCAGATCGGAACCGAGATGCCAGCTCGCCCGGTTGAAGATCATCCGGAAGGCAAGCGCGAGCGCGATGAAGGCAAAGATCAGGCGCAGCGCCACACTCGAGGCATAGGCTGCAACGATAGAGGCGAGAACGGTGCCAAGCGGCACGGCGACGACCCAGCCTTTCAGAAGCTCGATATCGACGGCGCCCTTCTGGCGATGCGTCAGGAACGAGCGGATGGACGTCGGCACGATAATGGCGAGAGACGTTCCGAGAGAAAGATGCATGCGCACGGCCTCAGGGACATCCAGAAGTCCGAAGACCTGGTAAAAAACCGGCACCAGCACCGCACCGCCGCCGATACCGAACAGGCCGGCCAGAAGGCCCGCAACCACACCCGCAGCAGCAAGTGCCGCAGCGAAGATCATTATCTCTGAAACTGGGGGCATGAAGGCAGGCTCCCGAAGGCCGTTGTCACAAACATGTGACGCTCATAGCGTATCAGAAAAGGGCGGCAAGCCATGTTGGCCGCAGGTCAGTACGGCGCGACGCCTTTTGCCGCAAATCCGCGCCGGATGGACCGTTCTGTGGGATCGCTTCCCATTTCATGCCCTTGCAAAGACGCCGATATCCCCCCGATAAGGCTGTCTTCTTCAACCGGCCTTCGGGCCGGTCTTTTTTTGTGGGAATGTGGCGGGCGATTATCGAGCTAGCGGCAGCGAAACATCCTCAAGCTTCGTCATTCCGACCATATCCAAAGATCCGTCGCCTATGTCATCGGCGGCAGCCCTATGACAAGCCACACTCCGTGTTCGACGTCATCCTCGGCCTTGTGCCAAGGATCTGCCGACGTATCGCCAATAGCGGCGTTGCAGATGCTCGGGACAGGCCCGAGCATGACGGAGGAGACGCTTTCAAACTCAGCCGCCAACCTCCAACGGCGCGACTTAATCGCAATGCCTGTAACCTGACTTGCGGGTACGCAGGTCGAAGTGAAAATGGTTCCAGTGGTTGGGATCACTGCCCGGCCCGAGAACGGTGGAGAAATATTTGCAGCTATCCGATCTGACCGCCTTCAGCAGTGCCTTTTCGCGGAAAGCGAAGAAACTCTTCTTGCGGACATCGATTTCCTTGCCGTTCTTCAGCGTGATGGTGCCGATATCGATGGCGTTGCCCCGCGCATGTTCCGACCACGGATTGCTGGAACGGGAATTCATCTTGCGGCAGGAATAACCACCCATCGGCGTTATGCGGCCGACGCCGGAGAGATAGCGGAAACGCGAGGACGGTACGAGTTCGAACTTCACCCATTTCGCAAAGGCAAGCGTAACCTGGCAATTGAGCTTCACCGCCGGACGAACTGCGACGCCGCTGGCGAGACCGCTGAGTTCGATCGGGTAATCGATGCCGCAGGTCGGCCCGTCGGCAATACGGGCGACATCGCGAAAAGCGACACCCAGACGGCGAAGCTCGGCGCGGCAGGCAACCTCCGAAGACGGCATGATGCCGGGCGGCATGGACCGGTCGCTCTGAAGTCCGCCGCGAACGGTCGGATCATTCGGCATGAGCATGGCCACCTCTTCCACCGGCTGGCGGCGGGAGGACGATCCGGGTGGCGGCGGCGGAATGAGCCCGGACTGGCGCCGCGCCGGAGAAACCGCAACCGGATTGTCGGTGCCGATGCCGTCCACCACCGGCTGGGCCGAAGCCCCTTCGGCAATCTCGGCATCCTGCTCCTCTGCCAGTCCCCGCACCGGCTCCACGCCGAGCATGGAATCCATGTTCACGCCGCCTTCGCCCTCGGCAATCTGGCTGCTGGCCATTTGCTGCGGGGGCATCTCCTGGCTTTGCGTCGCCTGCACCGGCAGATTGCCATGACCGCCAGCCGCCATGCGTGCCTGATGCTGTGCGTCGAGGGTGGAATAACCCTGGCCTGCCTGGCGCGATTGCAGCAGCGGATCCTGCGAAGCATAAGGCTCCGGCATCGGCTGCGATATTGCCGTGGGATAATCGTTGCTCTGTCCGGCCCGCTCAACCTGATGGAAGGCACCTGCCGGCGCGCTGTAGCCCTGTTGCCGCGAGGAACGGATTGCGCTCACGCGTGTGGTGCCGTCCACCTCCGCCGGTGGCACGAGGCCCTCCGCCGAACACGACACCATGACCGTGGAAATCATCAGCAACGTCACAAGACGACGCGGAAGGGAAACATACGCCATACGAGAACCTGTACCTTCAGCGGCCGCAATCCGCGGCAATACAGGTCAAATTTTAAAGAAATGAGGTAAACGAAACCTTATTGGTTGCGGGAAATAACGAATGGCTGGTTCTGATAGCCCAAGACAAAGGGCGCAGCCGGAACCGCGCCCTTCATCAGATCGAGACGCCTGAAGTCAGGCCGCCCGCGAAACCTCGCGCTCGGCATCATGTCCAAGTTCGAAGCGCGACAGAAGCGAGCGCAACTGGCGGCTTTCCTCGGCGAGCGTCTGGCTGGCGGCGGTCGTTTCTTCCACCATGGCCGCGTTTTGCTGTGTCATCTGGTCCATGTGATTAACGGAGGTGTTGATCTCCTGGAGGCCGGTGGCCTGCTCCCGCGCCGCAGTGGCGATGGAATTCACGTGACCTTCGACCCGGTTTACGAGCGCCACGATTTCTTCCAGTGCATCGCCCGTGGAGCGGACGAGTGCGACGCCGCCGCCGACCTCCTCCGCCGAGCGATTGATAAGGGTCTTGATCTCCTTGGCGGCATTGGCGGAGCGTTGCGCCAGTTCGCGCACCTCCTGCGCCACCACGGCGAAACCACGTCCGGCCTCGCCGGCCCGCGCCGCTTCCACGCCGGCATTCAGCGCCAGCAGGTTGGTCTGGAAGGCGATCTCGTCGATGACGGAAATGATCTGTCCGATCCGCTTTGACGATTCCTCGATGCGGCCCATGGCATCGACCGCGTTGCGCACGATCTCGCCTGAGCGGCCGGCGCTGCTTTTCGTGTCCTGCACCATCTGCCGCGCCTCATTGGCCCGTTCGGATGCGGTGCGCACCGTGGCGGTAATCTCGTCAAGCGCTGCGGCCGTTTCCTCCAGCGCCGCCGCCTGCTGTTCGGTCCGGCGCGAGAGATTGCCGGTCGCGCCGCTGATATCCGCAGCGCTGTCATTGACGACATGACCGGTCCGGGAAATCGCTTCGATGGCGCCATGGAGCGCACCCACGGCCCGATTGAAGTCCGTGCGCAGCTTTTCGTAGTCGTCGCCGATATCTGTCAGCGAAACAGTCAGATCCCCATTGGCAAGCGCCTCGAGCGCCTCCCCCAGACGCTCCATGGCATGGGCCTGCCGCTCGGATGCGGAACGAAGGACCATCTCGTTGCCGCGACGCGCTTCCTCCAGCGCCCGCTGCTGGTCGGCCTCACGCGCCTGCAGGGCGCTGCGCTCATTGACGCTGTCACGCAGCACCAGCAACGTCTTGGCAATCGCGCCGATTTCGTTCCGGCGATCGGCGAAGCGGATTTCGGCCGTGCCGTCGCCGTCGGCGATCTGCTTCATGCTCTGCCGGATGAGATCGATCGGTCGAGTGACGCCACGCACGACGGCGGCGGCCACGGCAATGACGACAAGGCCGGACAAGATGCACAGGCCGATGTTGAAATACGCGTCGCTCCAGAACACCGCTTCGAGGTCGTCGACGTAAACGCCCGTACCCACGATCCAGCCCCAGGGTGCGAAACCGGCGACATGGGAGAATTTCTCCACCGGCTCCGGGGCACCCGGTTTCGGCCAGTAATAATCGACAAAACCCTGACCGCCCGCCTTGACCGTATTCACGAACTCAACGAACAGCGCCTTGCCGTTCGGGTCCTTGTTGGCGGTGAGATCGGTTCCGTTCATTTCCGGCTTGATCGGATGCATCACCATTTTGGGGTGCATATCGTTGATCCAGAAATAACCGCTGCCGTTGCCATACCGCATGGCCGCGATTGTGACCTTGGCCTGCTGCTGTGCCGCCTCCCGCGTCAAGCTGCCGCTTTGTTCCAGGCGATAATATTGATCGAGAATAGCGACGGCCGTTTCGTTCATCGCCGCAAGCCCGGCTTTGCGCTCGCGTTCCATCTCGCCAAAGGTTTCGAACAGGCTGAATGTCAGCGCTGCGGTCAGGATTGCCAGAAACAATGCGACGAGCGCATATAGGCGCATAGATATAGTGACGTTTTTCATATTCCCCCCAACGCCGATGAGTGCACTTCGACCAGCCGATGCTAAGGGGAAAAAATTTATTATGATTAAATACGCCCATTATACGTTGGTATTATCTTCACGGGCGTCGAACACGGCCTGAAATACTCACCATCGCCATTGGCCGCCGGCGGGACAGCCAGTAATTCGATGAAAACCGCACGAATTTAAAGGCAGCGTTAACCCTGCCTCCCTATCCTCTTTTGCCACAATACCGGTACTTGGAGGCGCGCGATGGCACGGCCGAATTTCCGCTACACGCATTATGACCTGAAGGAATTGCGGGCGGGCACGATCATTGAAGTATCTCTCTCGGCCATCAACAATGTCCGGTTGATGACGGGCGCGAATTTCCAGCGCTTCACCGAACTGCTCGATTTCAAATATCTTGGCGGCGTCGCGAAAAAGTCGCCAATCCGGATCGCCATCCCCGAAACGATGCACTGGCATCTGGTGATCGATGCCGACGGGCATAACGGCCTGGCGGAATCATCGGTCAAAATGCTGCCGGCGCAGCCGCAGGCCGCGCCTCAGCGCAAGGCATCCTGACTTATTTGAAAAAACAATGCGATAGCGCAGTTTCGCGACTCTTTTTGGCAAGCGCCTGAATCATTTTGTGAAGATGAGGGCTAACGCGATTCCCGCTCGCGACGCAGTTTCGCCCACCAGTCGAGACGTTTGCGGATTTCGCGTTCGAAACCTCTGTCCGGTGGATCGTAAAAGGTGGTCCGCCCCATTTTTTCCGGGAAGTAATCTTGCCCCGAAAAAGCGTCCGGCTCGTCATGATCGTAACGATAGCCGTCACCATATCCCTCGCCCTTCATCAGCTTGGTCGGTGCATTCAGGATGTGTTTGGGAGGAACAAGCGAGCCATTTTCCTTCGCGGCGCGCATCGCAGCCTTGAAGGCCGTATAGACGGCATTCGATTTCGGAGCGGTGGCGAGGTAGACGCAGGCCTGTGCCAGCGCAAGTTCACCCTCCGGCGAACCAAGATAATCATAGGCATCCTTGGCAGCATTGCAGACGGCGAGCGCCTGCGGATCTGCAAGTCCGATATCTTCCACCGCCATGCGCACTAGCCGCCGGCCGATATAGAGCGGGTCCTCGCCGGCATCGAACATGCGGGCGAGATAATAAAGTGCGGCATCCGGGTCCGATCCACGCACCGACTTATGCAGCGCGGAAATGAGATTGTAGTGGCCGTCCTGGCTCTTGTCGTAGACGGGCGCACGGCGCTGCACGATGCGCGTGAGCCCTTCCGTGTCGAAGGTTTCATCTTTCCGCGCCGCGCGCCAGACTTCTTCGGCAAGCGTCAACACCGCGCGACCGTCGCCATCGGCCATGCGGATCAGGCTTGCGCGTGCATCCTCCGTCAGTGGCAGGGGCTTCTGCTCCGCCTCCTCCGCGCGCTTCAGAAGCTCGCTGAGACTGTCCTCGTCATGCGACCGAAATGTCAGGACACGGGCCCGCGACAACAGAGCGGCATTCAGTTCAAACGAGGGATTTTCGGTGGTCGCCCCCACCAGAATAATGGTGCCGTCCTCCATGACAGGCAGAAAACTGTCCTGTTGCGCACGGTTGAAACGGTGAATTTCGTCGACGAAAAGCAGGGTCTGGCGACCGTTCATGCGCCTTGCACGCGCCGCTTCGAAAACCTTCTTGAGATCGGCGACGCCGGAAAAGATCGCTGATATCTGTTCGAAAGCCAGCCCCGCCTCGCCGGAAAGCAGGCGGGCGACCGTCGTCTTGCCGGTGCCGGGCGGCCCCCAGAAGATCATCGACCCCAGCGAGCCGCTATCGATCATGCGGCGCAGAACGCCCTCCTCGCCCGTCAGATGCGGCTGCCCGCTTACTTCCGCCAGCGTCTTCGGGCGCAGGCGATCGGCGAGAGGCCGCCGGTTGGCGACCTCCACCGGCACTTGCGGGGCGAAGAGATCGTCACTCATCGGAGGAACTGCCGGATACGCTGCCCGTCACGCAGGATTTCCACCCGCCAGAAACCAGGATTGTCATCCAGCGCCTTTTCGACAGCGGCCGTGGAGCCGATATCTGCGCCGTTCAATGAAAGGATCACATCTTTCGGCAGAAAACCGACACGATAAGCCGGCGAGCCACGCTTCACATCCGTGATGACGACACCCGTGACCTGCGAGGGCATGCGCAATTCGTCAGCAAGCTTCGGCGAAAGATTGGCGACGGTCGCGCCGGCGAAGGGATTGCGGCCTTCGATCAGCCGTTCGTCGCGGGGAGCGGTTTCGGGCGCGATATCAAGTGCAATCGTCAGCTTCTTTTCCTTGCCCTTGTCCATGACGGTCAGTTCAGCAGATTTGCCTATGCCGGCCGTGGTCAGGCGGTAACCGAGCGCATCGGGATGCTCCACCTCCAATCCGTTGACCGCAGTCACCACCTGGCCCGGCTCTATGCCGGCCTTTTCCGCGGGGCTGCCTTTGACAACGCTGACGACCAGCGCTCCCCGGGCGCGATGCAGGCCAAGGGCCTCCGCGACATCCGAAGTGACGGGATCGAAGGTCGCGCCAATGTAGGGCCGCTGGAAGTTCGCATCGCCCCGTTCAGCAGCAGCCACAAAAACCCGGACCAGATTGGCCGGAATAGCGAAACCGATGCCGTTCGAGCCGCCGCCCTTGGAGAAGATGGCAGTGTTGATGCCGATCAGCTCGCCAGCCATATTCATCAGCGCGCCGCCGGAGTTGCCCGGGTTGATGGAGGCGTCGGTCTGGATGAAGAAGCCGAAATCGCCCTGCGTCACCTGGTTGCGGGCAAGGCCCGAGACGATGCCGCTCGTCACCGTCTGACCGACGCCGAAGGGGTTACCGATCGCCAGCACCAGATCGCCGACTTCGATCTTGTCCGAATTGCCGAGCGGCAGCACCGGGAACTGCTCCTTGGCATCGATCTGCAGCACGGCAAGATCGACCCGGTCATCTTTCATGAGAACCTTGGAGGAAAATTCGCGCCCATCCGCAAGCGCCACCTTGATGTCGTCAGCACCGTCAATGACATGATTGTTGGTCACCACGAGACCGCCGGCTGTGACGATGACGCCTGAACCGAGCGACGACTGCTTTTCCGTGCGGTTCGGCATTTGCTGCCCGAAAAACTGTTCGAAGAAGGGATCACCGGCGAAGGGCGACAACCGCCGCTGCACGATGCGTTCGGCATAGACATTCACCACCGCGCCGGCGGTGCGCTTGACCAGCGGCGCGAAGGAAAGCTGCATTTCCGTGTGGCTGGACGGCACGGTCCTGTTGTCCTGCGCCCGGGCACCCGCTGGCAGGAGAATGAGCGCGGCGAGAAAGCCGGTGGACAGATACTTCAACACGCTTCGCATGTGATTCCTCATCGTCATCAGTATGATGGAGTTATAACGTCAAAGCCTGTAAAGCAAAGAGCGGCAAGATGATGACCGTGGGTTTCAGGCACGGCGGCTTCCGCTGATGGAACCAGCAAAGGCGTATTTTGGTTTCATCCGCACCAGCAGTCCTCAACAGAGACAAGCCATGCATTTGAAAAAGCCCCTTCTCGCCTGCGGCATCCTTTTTGCTTCCTCGCTCCTCTCAACGGCCGGTGCTGCAAGTTTCGACTGCACGAAATCCGATCTCGCAGCGGATGAAAAGGCCATCTGCGACAACCGCGCCCTGAACGATCAGGACGTGAAGATGGCCACCACCTTCGATATCCTAACCCAGCTGATGGCCATGGGTGCCCGCGACACGTTGCGCGACGAGCAGAGCCAGTGGCTGAAGAAGCGCCAGGAATGTGCAGCCGACGTTGCCTGCCTTACCGGCGCCTATGAGGAGCGCATGAAACGTCTCGGAGAGGCGTTTCAGAGCATCAACCGGCCGCTCTGACCCGATCACACCGCGCGGATGACGTTCTCCATGAGGCCATGCAGCTGGTCGCGATAACCGGTTTGGGCCGATGGCGCGTCTTCACGGGAGGTCATCACGACGGACAGTCGTTTTGCCGGCGCGATGTACAGCATCTGCCCGCCATAACCCCAGGCATAATAGACCGTCTCGCCCGCCATCTCCCTGATGAACCAGCAATAACCGTAACCGTCGCCGTTGAAGACCGAATTGGTGCGCTGTCGCCATGATTGCTCGATCCAGTCCTGCGAAATCAACCGCTCACCACCGGGTGTCACGCCGCCTCTGCGGTAAAGCTCACCGAAGACCAGCAGCGACCGCGCGGTCATCGCCATCTGGTTGCCGCCGAGATAGATGCCCTGCGGATCGCGCTCCCAGCCGCCGATGGAAAACCCTTCCAGGGGCCGAAACCAGTCTCGGGCGAGAGAAAGCGTCGAACGGCCGGATGCCTTCGTCAATATCGCCGACAGCAGATGTGTCGACGCCGTGGAATAAAGCATGCCGCCACCCGGCTCTCCGGCGAAACCCGACCCCAAGGCCATCCGCACCCAGTTGCGGCTGGCGACCCAACGGCCGTAATTCGGCCCGGACATGCGCTCCAGACCGGATTGCATTGACAGGAGGTTACCAACGGTGATCCGCTCCAGCCGGGGATCAGGATTTTGAGGAAATTCACCGCGCAGAATGGTCGCGATCGGCTGGTCCGCACCTTGGAGAATCTTGCGGTCGATCGCCATGCCGACCAACGCGGAGATGATCGATTTTGAGGCCGATTTGATATTGGTGGAGCCGTTCAAACCGGCACCATGATAGGCACGGCTAGCGATCTCCTCGCCATCGATGCTCACGATGACGGTCTTGAGACTGGAAAGCCCATCCGCCTCCCGCAGCAACGGACCGAAACGGACGTTGTTCCCGGCGCTCTGGGCACGGGCAAATGAGGCGAAGGGTAGCGATGCCATGAGGGCGAGTGCGGTTCGTCTTTTCATGGTAATGAAGTTAGGCATCGCTGCTTTCTGGAAAAGGGTCGCTGGACGAACAGCACTCCAATGTGACTGCCACGCCAGAAACAATCTGCAGTCAGCTCCACATTTACGATGGAAAAACAAAACGTTGAAAGGATACCAGGAATCATCCCGCGAAGTAATTGAATCTGTTTGTGAGCCGAATTCACTCCAAATTCAGACAGCAAAAAGCCGCTCAGAGAGCGGCTCAATTTAAATGGAGGTGGAGAGCTTTCTCCTCCGTCCTGCCGGACTTGATCCGGCATCAGGCACGGCGCGTCTGCGCCGTAAGAAGAGTCTCTTGCGATCGAGGACTTGATCGCGCTGGACCCCGGATCGGTTCCGGGGTGACGAAGCGTGCTTGTATTGCTCTTCGAGCACTCCGGGAAGAAAGCGACGCATCAGGCGTAACCTTCCAACCCACTCTGCGACAGGATTACTCCGGCAATATCCGCACAGCACCCTTGTCTGCGCTCGACGCAAAGGCCGCATAGGCCTTCAGCGCCGTCGTGACATTGCGCTTGCGCGGTGCTTCCGGCTTCCAGCCCTTCTCTTCCTGCTCGGCCCGGCGCGAGGCCAGTTCCGCGTCGGAAACCTTCAGGTTGATCGTGCGGTTCGGAATGTCGATCTCGATCAGGTCACCCTGACGCACGAGGCCGATGGCGCCGCCCTGTGCCGCTTCCGGCGAGGCGTGGCCGATGGAAAGGCCTGACGTGCCACCAGAAAAGCGACCGTCGGTGATCAGCGCGCAGGCTTTGCCGAGGCCCTTGGATTTCAGGTAGCTGGTCGGATAGAGCATTTCCTGCATGCCCGGGCCGCCCTTAGGACCTTCATAACGGATGACGACGACGTCGCCCGCCTTGACCTCGTTGCCGAGAATGCCCTTAACCGCCGCGTCCTGGCTTTCGTAAACGACCGCCGGGCCGTTGAATTTCAGGATGGACTCATCAACACCTGCCGTCTTCACGATACAGCCGTCGAGCGCGATGTTGCCGTAAAGCACGGCAAGACCACCATCCTTGGAGAATGGTTTCTCGACCGAGCGAATGACGCCATTGTCGCTGTCGGTATCCAGGTCGTCCCAGCGCGAGGACTGGCTGAAGGCAACCTGCGTCGGCACGCCGCCGGGGGCCGCCTTGAAGAATTCACGCACCGTCTCGCTGTTGGTGCGGGTGATGTCCCAACGGTCGATGGCGTCACCCAGCGTCGCTTCATGCACCGTATAGGTATCGCGGTTGATCAGACCGCCGCGCTCCAACTCGCCAAGAATGCGCATGATGCCACCCGCGCGGTGAACGTCTTCCATGTGAACGTCCTGCTTGGCGGGCGCGACCTTCGAAAGGCACGGAACCTTGCGGGAAAGACGGTCGATGTCTTCCATGGTGAAATCCACCCCGCCCTCGTGCGCGGCAGCCAGAATATGCAGCACCGTATTGGTGGAGCCGCCCATGGCGATATCCAGCGACATGGCGTTTTCAAACGCCGCCTTGTTGGCGATGGTCCGCGGCAGAACGGTTTCGTCTTCCTGCTCGTAATAACGGCGGGCAAGATCGACGATGAGGTGACCGGCCTCGACGAACAGTCGCTTGCGATCCGAATGGGTGGCAAGCGTCGAGCCGTTACCGGGCAGAGACAGGCCCAGCGCCTCGGTCAGACAGTTCATTGAATTGGCGGTGAACATGCCGGAACAGGAACCGCAGGTCGGGCAGGCAGATCGCTCGATAACCTTGACGTCCTCGTCAGAAATCTTGTCATCGGCGGCAGCCACCATGGCGTCGACCAGATCGAGCGCGACGGTTTTGCCATGCAGGACAACCTTGCCCGCTTCCATCGGACCACCGGACACGAAGACGGCGGGGATGTTGAGGCGCATGGCAGCATTCAACATGCCGGGGGTGATCTTGTCGCAGTTGGAAATGCACACCATGGCATCGGCGCAATGGGCATTGACCATATATTCGACCGAGTCAGCGATGATCTCGCGCGAGGGCAGCGAATAAAGCATGCCGTCATGGCCCATGGCGATGCCGTCATCGACCGCGATGGTGTTGAATTCCTTGGCAACACCGCCGGCCGCCTCGATTTCCCGGGCAACCAGCTGGCCGAGATCCTTGAGGTGGACGTGGCCGGGCACGAACTGCGTGAAGGAATTGACGACAGCGATGATCGGCTTGCCGAAATCGCTATCCTTCATGCCGGTGGCGCGCCAAAGGCCGCGCGCGCCCGCCATGTTGCGGCCGTGGGTTGTCGTTCTTGAGCGATAGGCTGGCATGGTGTTTTCCTCAATCTCGGGGCGAAGCGCGCCTGCCCGCAACGCGGTGGAAGCTGCCTCTGCCCTATTTTGCGGTGTTTCTAACGCAAACCGCAAGCGCTGTCACTGTCACCTTAGGGCAAAACAGTACGGTTCGGTACGGTACGCCTTTCCCTTAACGCGGGCGAGCGGACGACGGCCTATCACAAATGCGCGATTTCCGTCTGCCCGGCGCTGTTTTTCCGCAGCAGACTGAAACATATCTGTGCAGCGGCCGTATTGGCTATCATAATCGATTTATCGCCGATGCACCCGGCTTTTGTGGAGGTTCCAATGCCCGCCTATCGTCCGCCCCATATTTCGGCAAGCGAAATCACGCCGAAAAACATCTACCTTTCCAGACGCGGCTTCCTCGGCACAGCGGCGGGCCTTGCGGCAATAGGGCTTGCGGGCCGTGAGGCGGTTGCCGCTCCGCTCGCGGCGAAACCCGGCGCTTACAAGCTGGATGAAAAACTCACGCCGCTTGATGCCGTCACCAGCTACAACAACTTCTACGAATTCGGCGTCGGCAAATCCGACCCCAAGGAAAATTCCGGCAAGTTCAAACCCACACCCTGGACCGTGAAAGTGGATGGCCTCGTTTCCAAGCCACAGGAATTCGGCATCGAAGAGCTGATGAAATATCAGCTTGAGGAACGCACCTACCGCATGCGCTGCGTCGAAGGCTGGTCGATGGTCATTCCATGGATCGGCTTCCCACTTACAAGCCTGCTCGACAAGGTCGAACCGCTGGGCAGCGCGAAATATGTTTCCTTCGAGACCGTGGTGCGGCCAGAGGAAATGCCCGGACAGAGCGGCCTGTTCCAGCCCCTGTCATGGCCCTATGTCGAAGGTTTGCGCCTCGATGAAGCCCGCCATCCCCTGACCATCCTTGCCGTCGGCCTTTATGGCGAGACGTTGCCGAACCAGAACGGCGCACCGATCCGGCTTGTCGTGCCGTGGAAGTACGGCTTCAAGGGCATCAAATCCATCGTCCGCATTTCGCTTGTCGAGAAACAGCCGGAAACGACCTGGAAAAATTCCAACGCCCGCGAATACGGCTTCTATTCCAACGTCAATCCACATGTGGACCATCCCCGCTGGAGCCAGGCGACGGAGCAGCGCATCGGCGAAGGCGGCTTCTTTGGCACCCAGAACCGCCCTACCCTGATGTTCAATGGCTACGATGAAGTAGCGAGCCTCTACGCCGGCATGGACCTGAAGGCGAATTATTGACCATGGCTTTCGCCTTCACCTTACCCTCTCTGCCGAAGCGTTACCAACCGGCGGCCATCTGGTCGCTGTATGTCATCGGCCTTGCTCCCGGCGTCTGGTATTTCTACCTCGCCGCAACCGGAGGCCTCGGCTTCAACCCGGTCAAGGATTTCGAACACCTCCTTGGCATCTGGGCGCTTCGCTTCCTCTGTCTAGGCCTGCTGGTGACGCCGCTACGCGATCTCTTCAACATCAACCTCATCGCCTATCGTCGGGCGCTGGGCCTGATTGCCTTTTATTACGTATTGGCGCACTTTACCGTCTATCTGGTGCTGGACCGTGGCCTCGTCTTCAGTTCCATTGCCGGCGACATCCTGAAGCGCCCCTATATCATGTTCGGCATGGCGGGGCTCATCATGCTCCTGCCGCTGGCGTTTACCTCGAACCGCTGGTCGATCCGCAAACTCGGCAGCCGCTGGAACACGCTGCACAAACTCGTCTACCTCGTGCTCATCGTCGGCGTGCTGCATTTCGTGCTGGCACGGAAGTCGATCACGCTGGAACCGGTGTTTTATATCAGCACTATGATTGTGCTGCTGGGTTATCGGCTGGTGCGGCCCTCGATCATGTCGATGAAGAGAGCCAAACGCGCCCGACCCGTCCGGCCATGATGGCAGCGGCCCCAATGCCGGCGATATAACAGGCTATATTCCACAGCGAAAAAATGCGGCCGAGCAGCAAAGTGCCGGCCGTCGTAGCGCGAAACGCGTCCAGTGCCGGAAAATGAACAAGCCGGATGAGTTCCACGAGAACGACGGCAACAATGGCGATGTGACCCTCATAGCCATGCCAGCGGGATGGAAAGAAGGCCGCCAGCAACAGATAGATCATCGCACCCCAGAGCACGGATCCGCCATATTTTACCACCACGAACGGTAGTCCCACATCGTAACCAAAGGTCCGCAGGCAAAGGCCGCACACGATCACCGCCATCGCCCCCGCCAGAAGTCGGATGCGGGCGAAATAAGATGGGGATACGTGCGGCATGCCCATACGGGTTCCTTCGGGTTTTCGTATGAAAGGTGACGAACTGAGATCGGGGACGGAAATGAGCACAGCAACCAGCCCGGCCGCAAGCCGCCTCTCCGTCTTGGACAATCTGCTCTGCGATACCTGTCCCTGGGGCGAACTCAAGGGCATCAGGCGTTTTATCGTCGAGTTTCTGTATTTCGGCATCAAGGAGGCCCGCGCCTGCCTGTTTGCGGGATTGTTTTTCGTCTCCATCTTCGTGGTACCGCATGGCGGAGTGCTGGGCATCCCCCGTTATGACGTGCTACTGATCATTGCGCTCGGCATTCAGTTCTTCATGATCTGGAGCAGGCTGGAAACGCTTGACGAAGCCAAGGCCATCCTGCTGTTCCATATCGTCGGTTTCGCGCTGGAGGTATTCAAGACGTCAAGCGCCATACAGTCCTGGTCCTATCCCGACTTCGCCTATAGCAAGGTTCTCGGCGTGCCGCTCTTCTCCGGCTTCATGTACGCCGCCGTCGGCAGCTACATCATTCAGGCATGGCGCCTGCTGGATGTGCGCATTCGCCACTATCCCACCTACTGGATGGCGACACTGATCGGTATCGCCATCTACGCCAACTTCTTCACCCATCACTTCATCGGCGACTATCGCTGGTACATCGCCGCCTGCGCCATCGGCCTCTATTCCCGGTCGACGGTGGTCTATCGCCCCTATGATCGGGATCGAAAGATGCCGCTTCTCCTCTCCTTCATCCTGATCGGCTTTTTCGTCTGGCTGGCGGAGAACATCTCCACCTTCTTCGGCATCTGGAAATATCCCGATCAGATCGGCGCATGGTCCGTCGTTCATATCGGCAAATGGAGTTCGTGGTCGCTTCTGGTGATCATGACCTTCACCATTGTCGCGCATCTCAAGCACATCAAGGCCCGCATCCACGTTCCGGAGTGAGCGAGGTATATCTTCGGACGAGGCATCTGGCGGGCACGACAAAAATCTGAAGAGGTAACGCCCTCGCTTCCTCGACTTCCAACAAAAGAACGCAAAAAAGCCGGGTGATCTCTCACCCGGCTTTTCAACTCTCGACGCCTGAACGGCGTCAAACCTTATGCAGCTTCGGCAGCAGCAGCTTCTGCAGCAACGCGAGCCTTGTCGGCTGCGCCCTTGGCGTCAACGTCGCGCTCGACGAATTCGATGACGGCGAGAGCGGCATTGTCGCCCTGGCGGAAGCCGGCCTTCATGATACGCAGGTAGCCGCCGTTACGGTTTGCGTAACGTGCTGCGATCGCGTCGAACAGCTTGCGAACAGCGTCCTGATCCTTGATCTGCGAAATCGCCTGACGACGAGCGTGCAGGTCGCCGCGCTTGCCGAGAGTGACGAGCTTCTCAACGATCGGGCGAATTTCCTTCGCCTTCGGAAGCGTGGTGACGATCTGCTCATGGGTGATGAGCGAAGCAGCCATGTTGGCAAACATTGCCTTGCGGTGGCTGGCGGTTCTATTGAGCTTGCGGCCTGAATTACCGTGGCGCATTGCTATTCTCCTTCTACGCAGGTTCCTTCTTTAAGGCCTGCCGTTTCCTGGCACATGCAGGTGACTTACCTGCTGTTTGACGGGGAAAGGCAGTCTTTGAGGTCTGCCTTCTTGTTTGTTAGTACTGGTCTTCGTAACGCTTTGCGAGATCTTCGATGTTCTCAGGCGGCCATGCCGGCACTTCCATGCCGAGGTGCAGACCCATGGAAGCGAGAACTTCCTTGATTTCGTTCAGCGACTTGCGACCAAAGTTCGGCGTGCGGAGCATTTCGGCTTCGGTCTTCTGGATCAGGTCGCCGATGTAAACGATGTTGTCGTTCTTCAGGCAGTTTGCCGAACGAACCGACAGCTCGAGCTCGTCGACCTTCTTGAGAAGCGCCGGGTTGAACGCGAGTTCCGTAACCGATTCTTCTTCTGCTTCCTTCTGCGGCTCGTCGAAGTTGACGAAGACGCCCAGCTGGTCCTGAAGAATGCGAGCGGCGAAGGCAACGGCGTCTTCGCCGGAAACCGAACCGTTGGTCTCGATCGTCATGATCAGCTTGTCATAGTCGAGAACCTGGCCTTCACGGGTGTTTTCAACCTTGTAGGACACTTTCTTGACCGGAGAATAGAGGCTGTCCACCGGAATGAGGCCAATCGGGGCATCTTCCGCGCGGTTGCGCTCAGCCGGTACGTAACCCTTGCCGTTGTTGACGGTGAATTCCATGCGGATTTCAGCGCCATCGTCGAGCGTGCAGATCACGTGGTCGGGGTTCAGGATCTCGATGTCACCAACCGTCTGGATGTCACCAGCGGTCACGGCACCCGGGCCCTGCTTGCGCACGACCATGCGCTTGGAATCGTCGCCATCCATCTTGATGGCGATTTCCTTGATGTTGAGCACGATATCCGTCACATCTTCCCGAACGCCGGGGATGGAGGAGAATTCGTGCAGGACACCGTCGATCTGCACGGCCGTAACAGCGGCGCCGCGCAGAGAAGACAACAGAACGCGACGCAGCGCGTTGCCGAGGGTAAGACCGAAACCACGCTCCAGCGGCTCGGCAACGAGCGTTGCCTTGGTGCGGCTGGACGAGGTGAACTCGACCTTGTTCGGCTTGATAAGTTCCTGCCAGTTCTTCTGAATCATCTTTAAACCTTCCGTTCGCCGCCACCATCCAATCGTGACGGACCGAGCATGAAAACACCGAGAGGAACCAAATTCAGCGGTTCATCGGTGGGTTCTTGAGCGCAAGTCCGCCGATCGAAATCGACGCGCACACGCCAGATACACGAAAATTCCGCCAGACCTGAGGTAAGGCGGAATTTCCGAACCACGGTCGCGTCAGACGCGGCGCTTCTTGCGCGGACGGCAACCGTTGTGCGGGATCGGCGTCACGTCGCGAATGGAAGTGATCATGAAACCGGCAGCCTGCAGGGCGCGAAGTGCCGATTCACGGCCGGAACCCGGACCGCAAACTTCAACTTCAAGCGACTTCATGCCGTGTTCCTGAGCCTTCTTCGCGCAATCTTCAGCAGCGATCTGGGCAGCGAACGGGGTCGACTTACGCGAACCCTTGAAGCCCTTGGCACCAGCGGACGACCAGGCAATAGCATTGCCCTGCGCGTCGGTGATGGTGATCATCGTGTTGTTGAAGGTCGAATTGACGTGCGCGACGCCAGACGTGATATTTTTGCGTTCGCGACGACGGACGCGTGCGGCTTCCTTGGCCATTTTATACCTTTCATTGATCTCTTCACCGCCGTAACACCAGCGGCTACACCGGCAATCAGCCCGTAACCGAGCTTTTCGCCAAACTCAGAAAGGCTGGCGCGGACTGCACCAGCCTCCCCTTTCCGGAGAACCGGAAAATTACTTCTTCTTACCAGCGATAGCCTTCGCCGGACCCTTGCGGGTGCGGGCGTTGGTGTGTGTGCGCTGACCGCGGACCGGAAGGCCACGACGGTGACGCAGGCCGCGGTAGCAACCGAGGTCCATCAGACGCTTGATGTTCATCGACGTTTCGCGACGCAGGTCGCCTTCGACCTGGTAGTCGCGGTCGATGGCTTCGCGGATCTGAAGAACTTCAGCATCCGTCAGCTGATGAACGCGCTTGTCAGCCGGAAGACCGACCTTGTCCATGATTTCCTGCGCGAATTTCGGACCAATCCCGTGAATGTAGGTCAGCGCAATAACAACGCGCTTCGCAGTCGGGATGTTGACGCCAGCGATACGTGCCACGTCTTTTCTCCTTGGTTCCAGTTGCCATCCGGCAAGTGGTGATTCCATTCGAGCGGCCGACAAGACCGCCAGTTCAAATTGATGTCCGTGACAAGTCAAAACGACCGAACCCGGATCTCCCTTCCCTAAGGGAAATCCGCGCCAGTCGCTTGGGATGTCGCGAGTTGGCGCGGTGTTTAACGGAATCAGCGCAAAAAAGCAACCGGCTCCGCCAAGATTCTTTTGCGATCCAAGGGATCAGCCGCCTTTCGAAAAGGAAGATGGGCAAGAACGCAGTCCTCACCCATTCATTCCTTCGATCAGGCAGAGGCTTTCTCGAGAACGCGCTCGATGGCCTCGGTGACGGCATCGACATCTGCCATGCCATCCAGCGTCACCAGCTCGCCCTGCTCGCTGTAATAAGCGGACAGCGGCGCAGTCTTTTCGCGATATTCCGTCAGGCGCTTGCGGAAAGCTTCCGGATTATCGTCAGAGCGAACAGTACCGCCGGCGGCAATGGTTTCAGCCACGCGATTTTCGATTCGGCGAATCAGAGCCTCTTCGTCCACCTTGAGTTCGATGACGGCGTCGAGCACCAGGTTCTTCTTGCGCATGTTGTCGGCAAGCGCCTTCGCCTGCGGAACGGTGCGCGGATAACCGTCGAGAATGAAGCCCTTGGCACAGTCGGGAGCTTCGATACGCTCGGAAACGATCTGATTGACGATATCGTCGGATACCAGCCCGCCGGCGTCCATGACGGCCTTGGCGCGCTTGCCGATTTCGGTGCCCGCGCTGACCGCAGCGCGCAGCATGTCACCGGTTGAAAGCTGGGGGATCCCGTACTTGTCAGTGAGCCGCTTGGCCTGGGTTCCCTTGCCCGCACCCGGCGGACCCAAAAATATCAGTCTCATCGTCCCCTCTTTCCTCCACGCAACTTCGACTTCTTGATCAGACCTTCATACTGCTGGGCGATCAGGTGACCCTGAATCTGCGCAACCGTATCCAGAGTTACACTGACAACGATCAAAAGCGAAGTACCACCAAGGGCTAATGGAATGCCCGTACGTGCGATAAGTGTCTCAGGAAGGATACAGACAAAGACCAGATAAATCGCGCCGACCACAGTGATGCGGGTCAGAACGTAATCAATGTACTCCGCAGTGCGCTCGCCCGGACGGATGCCCGGAATGAAGCCGCCATGCTTCTTGAGATTGTCAGCCGTATCCTTCGGATTGAATACGATCGCCGTGTAGAAGAAGGCGAAGAAAGCAATCAGCAGGCCATAAAGCGCCATAAACAGCGGCTGGCCGTGTTGCAGCGAGGCGATGATAGAGGTCGCCCAGGTTGGCAGGTTAGTGTTACCCGCAAAGCCTGCAGCCGTTGCCGGCAGAAGCAGCAGCGACGATGCGAAGATCGCAGGAATGACGCCGGCCGTGTTAAGCTTCAGCGGCAGGTGCGAGGTATCGCCCTGGAACATGCGGTTCCCGACCTGTCGCTTCGGATATTGGATCAACAGACGGCGCTGCGCACGCTCCACGAAGACGATAAGGGCAATGACGCCGATTGCAACGACGACGACCGTCAGGATGAGCGGGGTCGAAAGCGCACCGGTGCGGCCGAGTTCCAGCGTGCCGGCCAGGGCCTTGGGCAGACCGGCGGCAATGCCCGCGAAGATGATCAGCGAAATACCGTTGCCGATACCGCGCGAGGTGATCTGTTCGCCGAGCCACATCAGGAACATCGTGCCGCCAAGCAGCGTGATGACGGTGGAAATGCGGAAGAACCAGCCCGGATCAACGACAAGGCCGTTACCGCTTTCGAGGCCGACCGCAATACCATAGGCCTGCAGCGTGCCGAGGAGCACCGTGCCGTAACGGGTGTACTGGTTGATGATCTTGCGGCCGGCTTCGCCTTCCTTCTTCAACGCTTCGAGCGAAGGCACGACCGAGGTCATGAGCTGCACGATGATCGAAGCGGAGATGTAAGGCATGATGCCGAGGGCGAAAATCGCCATGCGCTCGACAGCGCCACCCGCAAACATGTTGAAAAGACCGAGAATACCGTTGGCCTGGCCACGGAAGGCCTGCGCATAGGCTTCAGGGTTCAGGCCCGGAAGCGGGATATGGGTGCCGAGACGGTAGACGAGAAGTGCGGCAAGAGTAAACCAGAGACGCTTTTTCAGATCCTCCGCCTTAGCGAAGGTCGAAAAATTCAGGTTCGAAGCCAGTTGTTCCGCTGCTGAAGCCATAAATTTCTCCGAATGACCCTTGCCAGCCAGCGCAACCGGCCGATGCGGAAAGGTCTAAAAGATACTGGTCAAAACCGGGCTTCGGACAAACGCGGCTCTGCGCCGCCATCATGCCTCACCCTGTTTTTTATGTCCTATCCCCTCCCCTATGGAAGTTCAAGAACTGTGAGGCTCTCCCTGCAGCACTTTCTGCCGCAAGCGGGGCCAAGGAAGCACACCGCGAAGAGATTTCCCTGATGCTCTATAAATCGATTTAGATCGAAAGCAACAGTGGCCAGGGAGCGCAAACGCCCGGAGCGACAAGCCCCGGGCGCCTGAAGTCTATATATTACTCGGCGGCTTCTGCTGCAACTGCGAGAAGCTTGATCGAGCCGCCAGCCTTTTCGATCTTTTCGATTGCGGGCTTGGAAGCACCGGCCACTTCGAAAGCGACCTTAGCCTTCAGCTCGCCGTCGGCGAGAATACGAACGCCGTCCTTGGCGCGGCGGATAACGCCGGCAGCCTTGAGAGCAGCAGCATCGATCGTTGCGGAAGCGTCAAGCTTCTTGGCGTCGATGGCGGTCTGAATGCGGCCGAGCGATACGACAACATATTCGGAAGCGAAGATGTTGTTGAAACCGCGCTTTGGCAGACGACGGTAGATGGGCATCTGACCGCCTTCGAAGCCGTTGATGGCGACGCCCGAACGAGCCTTCTGACCCTTCACACCGCGACCACCGGTCTTGCCCTTGCCGGAACCGATACCGCGACCTACGCGGATACGATCCTTGGAGGCGCCTTCGTTGTCTCTGATTTCATTGAGTTTCATGATAGGTTACTCCGTCTCACTTCTCGTCAACGACGCGAACGAGATGCTGGACCGCACGGATCATGCCGCGAACCGCCGGAGTGTCTTCCAGGGTACGCTGACGATGCATCTTGTTGAGACCCAGACCCACCAGCGTCTGACGCTGGATTGCCGGGCGGCGAATAGGGCTGCCGATCTGTTCGACCGTAACAGTCTTCTTGGCTTCAGTAGTTTTCTTGGCCATGATCCAGCTCCTTATTCTTCAGAAGCGTTGCCGGAGGCGGCACGACGAGCCTGAAGGGTCGCATACTTCAGACCGCGCTGTGCAGCGATGTCCTTCGGATGAACCTGATGCTTCAGAGCGTCGAACGTCGCGCGAACCATGTTGTACGGGTTCGAAGAACCGGTCGACTTTGCAACAACGTCATGAACGCCGAGCGTTTCGAAAACGGCGCGCATCGGACCACCGGCGATGATACCGGTACCGGCCTTGGCCGAACGCAGCAGAACCTTGCCTGCGCCGTGACGGCCATTGACGTCGTGATGCAGCGTGCGACCATCGCGCAGCGGAACGAAGATCAGATCGCGCTTTGCGCTTTCAGTTGCCTTGCGGATCGCTTCCGGAACTTCACGAGCCTTGCCGTGACCGAAACCAACGCGGCCCTTCTGGTCGCCAACGACGACGAGAGCGGCGAAACCGAAACGACGGCCACCCTTAACAACCTTTGCAACGCGGTTGATCGCGACCAGCTTGTCGACGAATTCGCTATCGCGCTCTTCGCGGTTCTGACGCTCTTCGCGGGAACCTCTTTTATCCTGTGCCATTGTCCTTGTCCTTTTTCTTTTACGGGTGGAACGGCAAACGAAAAGACCAGCGGCCCCGAAGACGAGATCCGCATGGTCCGGTGAAATTCCGCCCGGATCGATGTCCGGGCGGAAAAAAATCAGAAGTTCAGGCCGCTTTCGCGGGCTGCATCTGCCAGAGCCTTGATACGGCCGTGATAGATGAACGCGCCACGGTCGAATACAACATCCTTCACGCCAGCCTTGACGCCGCGCTCGGCAACCAGCTTGCCGACAACAGCTGCTGCTGCAACGTCGGCGCCGGTCTTGAGCGAGCCGCGCAGATCGGCTTCGAGCGTGGAGGCAGACGCAAGCGTCTTGCCAGCAACGTCATCGATGATCTGGGCGTAGATGTTCTTCGACGAGCGATGAACCGACAGGCGCGGGCGGCCGTTGGCAACCGCCTTGATCTGGCGGCGCACACGGCTCGCGCGACGTGCAAGTGCTTCTTTCCTGCTAGCCATTTCGCGTGATCCTTACTTCTTCTTGCCTTCTTTGCGTACGATACGCTCTTCAGCGTACTTTACGCCCTTGCCCTTGTAGGGCTCGGGACCGCGGTATTCGCGGATTTCCGCGGCAACCTGGCCAACCTGCTGCTTGTTGATGCCGGAAACGATGATTTCCGTCGGCTTCGGAACGGCAATGGTGATGCCGACCGGAGGCTCGTAAACAACGTCGTGGCTGAAACCGAGAGCCAGCTGCAGGTTCTTGCCCTGCATGGCGGCACGGTAACCAACGCCGTTGATTTCGAGCTTGCGCTCATAGCCGTCCTTAACACCCTTGAAGATGTTCTCGATCATCGTGCGGGACATGCCCCACTTCGAACGAGCTTCCTTGGTGCCGTTCGCCGGCGTTACGGAAACGCCGTTATCTTCGAGCTTCAGCTGAATGTCGTCGTTAGCGACGAAAAACAGTTCACCCTTCGGGCCCTTAGCAGTAACCTTCTGGCCGTCGACATTGGCCGTCACACCTGCGGGAACCGGAACGGGCTTTTTACCGATACGAGACATTATTCAATCCTGTCTGTTCGTTATGGAGATCCTTGCTCGGGTCTTAGAAGACCGAGCAAAGAACCTCGCCACCAACGTTCTGTTCGCGAGCCTGGTGATCGGCCATCACGCCCTTCGGGGTCGAAAGGATGGTGATGCCGAGGCCGTTCGCGACCTGCGGAATGGACTTTACCGAGACATAAACTCGGCGGCCCGGCTTGGAAACGCGGCCGATCTCACGGATCACGGACGCGCCTTCGTAGTACTTCAGCTCGATGGTGAATTCGGACTTGCCGTTTTCGAAATCGACCTTGGAATAACCGCGAATGTAGCCTTCAGACTGCAGCACGTCGAGAACGCGTGCGCGGAGGCTGGAAGCAGGCGTGCTTACCGAAGACTTACGGCGAGCAGCACCATTGCGGATGCGGGTGAGCATATCACCCAAAGGATCAGTCATGGTCATGTGCCCGTCTCCTTACCAGCTCGACTTGACAATGCCCGGCACCTTGCCGGAATTGCCCAGCTCACGAAGCGCTATACGCGACATCTTGAGCTTGCGATAGAACGCGCGCGGACGGCCCGTTACTTCGCAGCGGTTGCGGATACGCGTCTTCGAGCCGTCACGCGGCAGCGAAGCGAGCTTCAGGGTGGCCTTGAACCGCTCTTCGATCGGAAGGGACTGGTTCATCACGATCGCCTTGAGGGCCGCGCGCTTGCTGGCCTGCTGGGCGACCGACTTGCGGCGGCGCTTGTTCTTTTCAACTGCGCTTGTTTTCGCCATATCGGAGTTCCTTTTCTACGCTCGTCGTTACGGTTAGTGACGGAACGGGAAGTTGAACTCTGTCAGCAGAGCCCGAGCTTCGTCGTCCGACGTCGCCGTCGTGCAAACGATGATGTCCATGCCCCACATCTGATCAACCTTATCGTAGTTGATCTCAGGGAACACAATGTGTTCCTTGATGCCCATGGCGAAGTTGCCACGGCCGTCAAAGCTCTTCGGGTTCAGGCCCCGGAAGTCGCGAACGCGCGGCAGCGCGATGTTGACCAGACGATCAAGGAATTCGTACATGCGGGCGCCACGAAGGGTAACCTTCGCACCGATCGGCATGCCTTCGCGAACCTTGAAACCAGCGATCGAGTTGCGAGCGCGGGTAACGACCGGCTTCTGGCCGGCAATCGCAGCCAGGTCACCGGCAGCGATCGTGGGCTTCTTGGAGTCGGCAGTCGCTTCGCCAACGCCCATGTTGATCACGATCTTTTCAAGCTTCGGGATCATCATGACGTTTGCGTAGGAGAACTTCTCCTGCATGGCGCCACGGATACGGGAAACGTATTCCGTCTTGAGACGCGGCTCGTACTTATCAGCCATCGATCACTTCTCCCGAACGCTTGGCCACGCGGACCTTCTTGCCATCCACAACCGAGAAGCCAACGCGGGTCGGCTTGCCATCCTTGTCGACGATGGCGATGTTGGAGATGTGCAAGGATGCTTCCTTGTTGATGATGCCGGCTTCCTGGGCCTGGGTCTGGCGCTGGTGACGCTTCACCATGTTTACGCCACGCACAACGGCCCGGTCTTCCTTCGGCAAAACCTGGATTACTTCGCCGGTACGGCCCTTGTCCTTACCGGTCAATACGACAACCTTGTCGCCTTTACGAATTTTCTGCATCGCATACGCTCCTTACAGTACTTCCGGAGCCAGCGAGATGATCTTCATGTGGTTCTTGGCGCGAAGTTCGCGCGGAACCGGTCCGAAGATACGGGTGCCGATGGGCTCTTTCTTGTTGTCGATAAGAACGGCTGCGTTGTTATCGAAACGGATGACGCTGCCGTCAGCGCGGCGGATGTCCTTGGCGGTGCGCACGACAACCGCCTTCATCACGTCGCCCTTCTTGACGCGGCCGCGCGGAATAGCTTCCTTGATGGAAACGACAATAATGTCGCCAACAGAAGCATATTTGCGCTTCGAGCCGCCCAGCACCTTGATGCACATGACACGACGTGCGCCGGAATTATCCGCCACGTCGAGGTTTGTTTGCATCTGAATCATGTCAGGTCGCCTTCTTGTTGTTACCGGAACGGTTGGGCAAACTCTCCCGAGCGAGCCCCCTGCTCCAGCTTATGAATATCTCTTTTTTTGCGCGGAAAAATCGTGACAGGGTGGTTTCCCGAAGGACCTTCCGTGCGCATCAAAGCAAAAGACGCTCGGGTCACGAGCGTCCTTGCGCTGCTTCATACAGGAATTCGCGCCAAGTGCAAGACACCTGGCGCGATTCTGATGAAATTAAGCCTGGGCGGAAACGACCGTCCAGCGCTTGTCCTTGGAGATCGGTGCGCATTCCTCGATGGAAACGACATCGCCGACCTTATACTGATTGTTTTCGTCGTGTGCCTTGTACTTCTTCGAACGACGAACGGTCTTCTGAAGCAGCGGGTGAGCGAATCGACGCTCAACACGAACTACGACAGTCTTCTCGTTCTTGTCGGACACAACGACGCCCTGCAGAATGCGTTTCGGCATATTATTCTTCCTTAGGCCTTGGCTTCTGCCGCCTTCTGGCGGGCAATGGTTTTAACGCGGGCGATATCCTTGCGGACTTCGTTGATGCGCGAGGACTTCTCCAGCTGACCAGTTGCCTTCTGGAAGCGCAGGTTGAACTGCTCCTTCTTCAGATCGGCGAGCTTGTCCTTGAGCTGGTCGGCGCTGAGGCCGCGAACTTCATCGGCTTTCATGTGCCTTGCTCCTTACTCTGCGATGCGCTGTACGAAGCGCGTCTTGACCGAGAGCTTGGCAGCGCCGAGACGAAGCGCCTCACGGGCGATCTCCTCGGACACACCGTCGATCTCGAACATCATACGACCGGGCTTGACCTTGCATGCCCAGTAATCGACCGAACCCTTGCCCTTACCCATACGAACTTCGGTCGGCTTTGCCGTAACCGGAACGTCGGGGAATACGCGGATCCACACGCGACCTGCGCGCTTCATGTAACGCGTGATCGCGCGGCGGGCCGCTTCGATCTCGCGTGCATTCACGCGGTTCGGTTCCTGCGACTTCAAGCCGAATTCACCGAATGCCAGGTCAAAGCCGCCCTTGGCGACGCCCTTGATGCGTCCCTTGAACTGCTTACGGTACTTAGTACGCTTTGGCTGCAACATTTTCTTACTTCTCCGAGCTTATCTTTCGCCAGCGTCAATCAAGCGTTTTCGCGACGACGATCGCCACGATCGCCACGCTCACGGCTTGCAGGGCCCTGTGCGTCGCCTTCGAGACCGCGACGCTCAGAAGCCATCGGATCGTGCTCAAGGATTTCGCCCTTGAAGATCCAGACCTTGATGCCGCAGATGCCGAATGCGGTTTCAGCTTCAGCCGTGCCGTAGTCGATGTCCGCACGCAGCGTGTGCAACGGAACGCGACCTTCGCGGTACCATTCGGTACGAGCGATTTCAGCACCGCCAAGACGGCCGCCGCAGGTGATCTTGATGCCTTCGGCGCCAAGACGCATTGCGGACTGAACAGCACGCTTCATCGCACGGCGGAAAGCCACGCGGCGCTCGAGCTGCTGAGCGATCGACTGGGCAACCAGCGTCGCGTCAATTTCCGGCTTGCGCACTTCAACGATGTTGAGGTGCGTTTCGGAGTTGGTCATCTCGGAAAGCTTCTTGCGAAGCTTCTCGATGTCTGCACCCTTCTTGCCGATGATCAGACCCGGACGAGCCGAGTGGATCGTGACGCGGCACTTCTTGTGCGGACGCTCGATGACGACCTTTGCGATACCTGCCTGCTTGAGTTCCTTGATCAGGTAAGCCCGGATCTTCAGGTCTTCATGCAGCAGCTTGCCGTATTCTGCGGTGTCAGCGTACCAGCGGCTATCCCAGGTACGGTTGATGCCGAGGCGGAAGCCGATCGGATTGATTTTCTGACCCATTATGCGGCCTCCCCTTTTTCCTCGACTTCACGAACAACGATCGTGAGGTGAGCGAACGGCTTTTCAATGCGGGAAGCACGACCACGGCCACGAGCGTGGAAACGCTTCATGGTGATGGACTTGCCAACATAGGCCTCGGCGACGACGAGAGCGTCGACGTCGAGGTCGTGGTTGTTTTCCGCATTGGCAATTGCAGATTCCAGCGTCTTCTTGACGGTGCCTGCAATGCGCTTGCGGGAGAATTCGAGCTCGGCGAGAGCGCGATCAACCTTCTTGCCACGGATAAGAGCGGCAACCAGGTTCAGTTTCTGGGGGCTGACGCGGAGCGTACGGGCAACGGCCTGAGCCTCGTTGTCCTTCAGCCGGCGTTCGGTCTTAGCCTTCGCCATGATTACTTCCTCTTTGCCTTCTTGTCCGCGCCGTGACCGTAATAGGTACGGGTCGGAGAGAATTCACCGAACTTGTGTCCGACCATGTCTTCGTTAACGGAGACGGGCACATGCTTGCTGCCGTTGTAGACGCCGAAGGTCAGACCAACGAACTGCGGCAGGATCGTGGAGCGACGGCTCCAAATCTTGATTACTTCGTTACGTCCGCTCTCGCGCACCTTCTCAGCCTTGGTGAGAAGATAGCCGTCAACAAACGGACCTTTCCATACTGAACGAGCCATTAGTGACTACCTCTCTTACTTCTTACGCTGATGGCGCGAGCGCATGATGAACTTGTCGGTCGACTTGTTCGAACGGGTGCGCTTGCCCTTCGTGGGCTTGCCCCACGGAGTAACCGGGTGGCGACCACCCGACGTGCGACCTTCACCACCACCGTGCGGGTGGTCGACCGGGTTCATGACGACGCCGCGAACGTGCGGACGCTTGCCGCGCCAACGGGAACGACCGGCCTTACCGTCGTTGATGTTGGCGTGGTCAGAGTTCGAAACAGCGCCGATCGATGCGAGGCAGGAGCCGTGCACCAGACGCTGTTCGCCCGAGTTGAGACGCAGGATGGCCATGCCGGCATCGCGGCCGACGAGCTGGACATACGTACCGGCGGAGCGAGCGATCTGACCGCCCTTGCCCGGCTTCATCTCGACGTTGTGGATGATCGAACCAACCGGAATGTACTGAAGCGGCATGGTGTTGCCGGGCTTCACGTCCACTGCCTTGTCGGAGGCGATCACCTTGTCACCAGCAGCGAGACGCTGTGGCGCGAGAATGTAAGCCTGTTCGCCGTCGGTATACGTAACCAGCGCGATGAACGCGGTGCGGTTGGGGTCGTATTCCAGACGTTCAACGGTGCCTTCAACGTCGAACTTGCGACGCTTGAAGTCAACCAGACGGTAGGTCCGCTTGTGACCGCCACCCTGGAAACGGACGGTGATCCGGCCCTGGTTGTTACGGCCACCCTTGGAGCTGAGGCCCTGGGTGAGAGCCTTTACCGGCTTGCCCTTGTAGAGCGAAGCGCGGTCCACGATAACCAGCTGGCGCTGGCTCGGCGTGGTCGGATTGAAACTTTTCAATGCCATTTTATTGTTCCCTTTTGGGTCTTTGCCCGCTTGGGCCTAACCTTTAGAGTCCGGTGGACACGTCGATGGATTGACCTTCGGCGAGCGTGACGACGGCTTTCTTGACGTCCTTCAGCTTACCGGCGAACCCACGGAAACGACGGGTCTTACCCTTGCGGATAAGCGTGTTCACAGCCGTGACTTTGACGCCGAAGAGCGCTTCCACGGCAGCCTTGATTTCAGGCTTGGAAGCATTCTTGGCGACGTTGAATACGACCTGGTTCTGTTCGGATACCAGCGTCGACTTTTCCGTGATCGAAGGAGATACGATCACGTCGTAGTGGCGAAGATCCGTCATTTGAACCGCTCCTCCAGAGCCTCTACAGCAGCCTTGGAAAGCACCAGCTTGCCACGGCGCAGGATGTCGTAAACATTGATGCCCTGTACCGGCAGAACGTCCACGTTCGGGATGTTCTGAGCAGCGAGCTTGAAGTTGCCATCAAGTTCGGCGCCGCCGATAACGAGAGCGTTGGTCAGGCCAAGCGAAGCGAAGCTGCCCAGCAGAGCCTTGGTCTTTGCTTCGGACGCGACGAGCTGATCGACGATGATCAGTTCCTCAGCCTTCAGCTTTGCAGACAGGGCGTGACGCAGGGCGAGCGCACGAACCTTCTTGGGAAGGTCATGGGCGTGGCTGCGAACGACCGGGCCGTGGGCCTTGCCGCCGCCGCGGAACTGCGGTGCGCGAGCCGAATGGTGACGAGCGCGGCCCGTACCCTTCTGCTTGTACATCTTCGCGCCGGTGCGGGAAACTTCCGACCGGTTCTTGGACTTGTGGGTTCCCTGCTGCTTCTTTGCAAGCTGCCAGCGAACCATGCGGGCCAGAATGTCCTGGCGGGGGTCGAGGCCGAAGATCTTATCCGACAGAGAAACCTTGCCGGCGTCTTTTCCCTCGAGGGTCTTGACGTTCAATTCCATGATAAGGCTCCCTTACTTCGCAGCCGACTTGACGGCGTCGCGGACGATGATCCAGGAACCCTTCGAGCCGGGAACTGCACCCTTCACGAGGATGAGGCCACGGTCTTCATCAGTCGAAACGACTTCGAGGTTCTGGGTCGTAACGCGGGTCTGGCCCATATGACCAGCCATGCGCTTGCCCTTCCAGACGCGACCCGGATCCTGGTTGGAACCAGTCGAACCGTGTGCACGGTGCGAGATCGAGTTACCGTGCGAAGCGCGGCCACCACCGAAGTTGTGACGCTTCATAGCACCGGCGAAACCCTTACCGATCGTGGTTCCGGTGACATCGACCAGCTGGCCGGTCTGAAAATGATTTGCGGTCAGTGTTGCACCGATGTCGATCAGGTTCTCGGGGGAAACCCGGAACTCGACGAGCTTTGCCTTCGGTTCGACATTGGCAGCGGCAAAGTGACCGCGAAGCGCCTTCGTCGTGTTCTTGACCTTGGACTGGCCGGCACCGAGCTGAACTGCGGTGTAGCCATTCTTGTCTTCCGTGCGCTGGGCAACGACTTGTACGTTATCCAGTCGCAATACTGTTACAGGGATATGTTCACCTGCGTCGTTATAGACGCGTGTCATACCCACTTTCTGTGCAATCACACCTGAACGCATTGGTTCATCCTCTTGCGAGCCTTGAAGGGAAAACCCTCTCTGGCCTTTGTTAAGGAGTGCCCTTCGACATCTCACGATGTTTCCGGTCTCCGGTTTGGAAGTCGTTGGATTGCTCCACGTACCTTCCTTGTTATTTCAGCCCTTACCTTGAATGGTTCGGGCCGGGTCTTAGAGCTTGATTTCCACGTCAACGCCAGCAGCGAGGTCGAGCTTCATAAGGGCATCGACAGTCTGCGGGGTGGGGTCAACGATATCGAGAAGACGCTTGTGCGTCCGCATTTCGAACTGTTCACGGCTCTTCTTGTCAACGTGGGGAGAGCGGTTGACAGTAAACTTTTCGATGCGGGTGGGGAGCGGAACCGGGCCGCGAACGCTGGCGCCGGTGCGCTTTGCGGTCGACACGATTTCACGGGTAGAGGCATCGAGGATCCGGTGATCGAACGCCTTGAGGCGGATACGGATATTCTGGCCGTTCATTCGTCTTGTCCTTGTTCTTTGTTATTCGTTTCCGCACGCGGAAACACATGAACTTCTATTGATCGTGGCGCCGCAGATTTTCAAAAATCGAGAGGAATGCGCGTCGCACCCCAATCATTTCAGTAGTCTGTATTGCTAAAAACACCGCGTTCCGCAATCGCTTGCGAATCCAGCGGTGAATGTGAGTGCGCGTTTACGCGCTTTCACCGAATTTTTCAAGCACTAAAAATGCAACGCCGCCAGGCTTTTTACCAAAAGTCCGGCGGCGGTGCTGTTCACACCGCCGCCAGCCTGAATTTCAACGGTCGAGATTACTCGACGATCGAGGCGACGATGCCGGCGCCGACGGTACGGCCGCCTTCGCGGATAGCGAAGCGCAGCTTTTCTTCCATCGCGATCGGAACGATCAGCTCGACGTCAACCGTGACGTTGTCGCCAGGCATAACCATTTCCGTGCCTTCCGGAAGCGTAACGATGCCGGTCACGTCAGTCGTACGGAAGTAGAACTGCGGACGGTAGTTCGTGAAGAACGGCGTATGACGGCCGCCTTCTTCCTTCGTCAGGATGTAGGCTTCTGCCTTGAACTTCTTGTGCGGCTTTACCGAACCCGGCTTGCACAGGATCTGACCACGCTCGACGCCGTCACGGTTAACACCGCGAAC
>NZ_JBBCAR010000021.1:0-124685 GCF_037203725.1 Agrobacterium sp. CMT1 | reverse complement strand
GAAACCAAACAAGCAACCAGCTCATTCCTTGATTTATTTAGAACGAAAGACTTCGTCGCCAGCAGCGCCGCCGCCCTCGTTCAGTGAGCGGACTTATAAGAGAACCCCACCGAACAAGTCAACAGGCGAAAATGCGAATTCTAAAAAAATCAGTCAAGCTACTGATAATAAAAGGTAGTTTCCAATTTATCGTATTAATTACCAACGATTAATGATTCCAGCACGACTTTGCCGGAAGCATAGCATGCCTCGCCTATATGGGGTTTCATGTTCGCAATAAGAGGGGTTTAAGCCTTACGATCAATCCGCGGACGGGCTGAAACGGGCGACAAGAGCGTGCGCATTTCCGGGATAGGTGAACCGCACATAGGTGACGGCGCCGGAATTGCTCCACGTCCGGCGCTCCACGACGAGGCAGGCCTGCTTCTCAGATATGGCCAGCAGGCGCGCAATCTCTTTCGACGGCGTTTCGGCACTGATACGGTGTTCGGCATTGCTCCACGGAACATGGCCGAGCAGCCACGGGCCGGGCGCGACGCCGCCGAAATCGGCTTCTGCAGCCTCCGGCACCGTTACGAGGTTGACAAGGCGCTGCTCGATACAGAATTCCCGCTCGCCCGCGAAGTGAAGACAGACGATATCCAGCAGCGGCGCGCCGGCCGCCATCTCAAGCCGTGTACGGTCGTCTTTCGTTGCCGTACGCTGCGTGCACTTCAGAACCTTGAAACCGTAATCAAGACCGAGGGATTCAACCTCGGCCCTGATGTCGTGAATTTCGAGAACTGCCGACTGGATCTGCGGTTGACGAACGAAACTGCCGGATTTCTTGCGTCGCTCGATCAAACCCGCCTTGGCGAGCTGACTCATGACCTTGTTCACTGTCATGCGCGAGCAGTCATAATGGGTGGCAAGATCGACCTCGAACGGCAGCCTGTAACCGGGCGGCCATTCCCCCGAGACGATCCGCCCCTCTATATCGCTGAGGATCGTCTGGTGCAGGGTCTGTCCGGCCGATGCCTTTGTCACGTCCGTGATACCTTTCCGCACGGGCTCTTTCTCGTTCTCGCCGAGCCCATATCAGCTATTAAGAAGTTCGGCCATGACCTGGTTGAAACGATCCGAAATTTCCCGGCGCCGGATATGCTGACCCGCCTGCACCTGTTTTTCGCCACGGACCCAAACGGTATCGACACGGACATTGCCTGCAAATAACCATTGGTCGAGGATCTTTGACGCGGGAAGATAGGGCACGGCCGAAATATCGAGCGCGACAAGATCGGCGCTTTTTCCCTTTTCGATTCTACTTTCTGACATGAGTGCCCCGCCACCGCCTTCCAGCGCCGCCTGGAAAAGTTTTTCCCCGGTGGAACTGCCCGCGTCGGCAATGACATTACGCGCGCGCCGAGACAGACGTTGGGAATATTCCAGCGTGCGCAGCTCTTCAGAAACCGAGATGAGAATATTGGAGTCGGATCCGACACCGAAATGTCCGTCTTCCGCGAGAAAATCCGGAGCGTGGAAGACACCGTCGCCGAGATTGGCCTCCGTGACAGGGCAGAGGCCCGCAACCGCGCCGCTCCGTGCCATGCGGCGTATCTCCGCTTGCGTCATATGCGTGGCGTGGATGAGGCACCAGCGCTTATCGACCGGCGCGTTCCCGAGAAGCCATTCCACTGGCCGCGCACCGGAAAAAGCGAGGGAGTCCTCGACCTCTTTGATCTGTTCCGCCACGTGAATATGGATCGGCCCGTCTTTTGCGAGCGGCACGATGGCCGCAAGCTCATCACCGGTCACAGCGCGCAGGCTGTGCGGCGCGATGCCAAGCGCCGCACCCGGAAGGGATTTGACGACAGCCTGTGCGCCCTGCATCAGCTTCTCGTAACTGTCAATCGAATGGATGAAACGTTTCTGCCCGTCGATTGGCGGCTGACCGCCGAAACCGGAATGCGCGTAAAAGACCGGCAGCAATGTCAGGCCTATACCCGTTTGGGCAGCGGCAGCGCCTATACGCTCCGCCATTTCGGCGATATTTCCGTAATGTGAACCGTCCCTGTCATTGTGCAGGTAATGGAATTCTCCGACCCTGCCGAAACCGGCCTCCAGCATTTCCATATAAAGCTGTGCGGCAACGGTCTCGACATGGTCAGGCGTCATGGAGAGGGCGAATTTATACATGACCGTGCGCCAGCTCCAGAAACTGTCGTCGGCAGGCCCGCGGATTTCGGCAAGTCCAGCCATGGCCCTCTGGAAGGCGTGGCTGTGAAGATTGGGCATGGCCGAAACGATGACGGCATGGCGTTCATCCTGCCGCTCGGGAGAAACACCGGTTTCGACCGATGAAACAACCCCGCCATCACAGACGATACGGACATCCTGCGCCCACCCGCCGCTGAGAAGTGCCGCACCCGCGTGAATTGCCGTCATACCACCCTCTCCTCTTGTTACGACATCGGGCAAGGCCATTTCGAACAGAAAATGCGGCTTGCCAAGCCGGTTATTATGTATATACATTTACGCCATAAAGGAAAGGCGAAAAGCAATGCCCGGGAACAAATCTGCAAAGGGAGCGGCGATGGGAAACGCAACGGCCTTGTGGCGTAATGCCCGGCTGGCCACCTTCGATCCATTGAGGGAAGGCATCGGCGCAATCGAAAAAGGCGTGATCGCCGTCAGCAGCGGTCGCATCGCATTTGCTGGCCCGGAGAGCGATCTGCCCGCTTATCTCGCCGCCGCCGAGCAAATCACCGATTGCGATGGGCGCTGGATCACTCCCGCTCTGATAGATTGCCACACCCATCTGGTCTTTGGCGGCAACCGCGCCATGGAATTCGAAATGCGGTTGAATGGCGCGACTTATGAAGAGATCGCCAAGGCGGGTGGCGGCATCGTGTCCTCCGTGCGCGACACGCGCGCGGTTTCAGAGGATGTCTTGATGGCGCAAGCGCTCCCCCGTCTCGATACGCTTCTTTCCGAGGGCGTCTCGACGATCGAAATCAAATCCGGTTACGGCCTCGATATAGATACCGAACTGAAAATGCTGCGTGTTGCCCGCAGGCTGGAGACGCTGCGGCCGGTGCGGATCGTCACCAGCTATCTGGCCGCCCATGCAACGCCTGCTGAATATAAGGGTAGGAACGGTGACTATATCACCGATGTCGTTTTGCCCGGGCTGGAAAAAGCACAGGCGGAAGGGCTGGTCGATGCGGTGGACGGCTTCTGCGAAGGCATCGCATTCTCCGTCGAAGAGATAGCACGCGTTTTTGAAAAGGCGCGGCAGCTTGGTCTGCCCGTCAAGCTGCATGCCGAGCAGCTTTCCAACCTGGGTGGCGCAGCGCTTGCCGCCTCCTGCGGCGGGCTTTCCGCCGATCATCTGGAATATCTGGATGAATCAGGCGCCAGGGCACTGGCCAAGGCGGGAACCGTGGCCGTACTGTTGCCCGGCGCCTTTTATGCGCTTCGTGAAAAACAGGCTCCGCCGATGCAGGCATTGCGCGATGCAGGCGCGACAATCGCCCTCGCCACCGACTGCAATCCAGGCACCTCACCGCTCACTTCCCTGCTTTTGACCATGAACATGGGTGCAACGCTTTTCCGTATGACCGTGGAGGAATGCCTGGCAGCGACAACGCGCAATGCCGCCAAGGCGCTTGGCCTGCTTGCGGAAACCGGCACGCTGGAGGCCGGGAAATCCGCTGATCTTGCAATCTGGGATATCGAACGCCCGGCCGAGCTTGTCTATCGCATCGGTTTCAATCCGCTCCATGCCCGCATATTCAAGGGACAGAAGGTTTCTCCATGACCATGACGACCATTACGCTTCACCCCGGCAACGTGGCCCTGGCCGACCTGGCCGGCATCTACTGGAACAACGGCTCCGCGAAGCTGGACCGCTCGTTCGACGCCGGCATCGAAAAGGCGGCTGCCCGCATTGCCGAGATTGCCGCGGGTAATGCCCCCGTCTATGGCATCAATACCGGTTTCGGAAAACTTGCCTCCATCAAGATCGATGCAGCCGACGTGGCAACGCTGCAGCGCAATCTCATCCTGTCGCATTGCTGCGGGGTAGGCGCGCCGCTTCCTGAAAATGTGGTTCGGCTGATCATGGCGCTGAAGCTGATTTCGCTTGGCCGCGGCGCTTCCGGCGTGCGGCTGGAACTGGTGCGGCTGATCGAGGCCATGCTGGAACAGGGCGTTATTCCCGTCATTCCCGAAAAGGGTTCCGTGGGCGCTTCCGGCGATCTCGCGCCGCTTGCCCATATGGCGGCGGTAATGATGGGCGAGGGTGAGGCTTTTTATCAGGGCGCTCTGCTGCCCGCCGGCCAGGCGCTGACGAAAGCCGGGCTGACGCCGGTGGTTCTCGCCGCCAAGGAAGGGCTTGCCCTGATCAATGGCACGCAAACCTCCACCGCACTGGCGCTTGCCGGGCTTTTTCGCGCCCATCGCGCCGCGCAGGCTGCGCTGATTACCGGCGCACTTTCCACGGACGCCGCCATGGGGTCTTCCGCTCCATTTCACCCGGATATTCACAGCCTGCGGGGCCACAAGGGGCAGATCGACGCGGGATCTGCGCTTCGCAGCCTGCTCGACGGCTCCGAAATCCGCATCAGCCACATCGAAGGCGATGAGCGGGTGCAGGATCCCTATTGCATCCGCTGCCAGCCGCAGGTGGATGGCGCCTGCCTTGACCTCCTGCGGCAGGTGGCCCGCACACTGGAAATCGAAGCCAATGCGGTGACCGACAATCCTCTGGTGCTTTCTGACAATTCCGTCGTGTCCGGCGGCAATTTCCATGCCGAACCGGTGGCCTTCGCCGCCGACCAGACGGCGCTCGCGATTTGCGAGATCGGGGCCATCGCACAACGCCGTGTCGCGCTACTGGTCGATCCGGCGCTTTCTTATGGCCTGCCCGCTTTCCTTTCCAGGAAGCCGGGGCTGAATTCAGGGCTCATGATCGCCGAAGTCACGTCCGCAGCGCTGATGAGCGAGAACAAGCAGATGGCACATCCAGCCTCGGTGGATTCGACGCCAACCTCGGCCAACCAGGAAGACCATGTCTCCATGGCCTGCCACGGAGCGCGGCGACTTTTGCCGATGACCGACAATCTATTCGCCATCCTCGGGATCGAGGCGCTTTCAGCCGTTCAGGGCGTGGAACTGCGCGGGCCGCTGAAAACCAGCCCGGAACTGCAAAAGGCCATTGCCGTGCTACGGGCCGCAATCCCTTCGCTGGAGGAAGACCGTTATATGGCGCCGGATCTCAAGGCGGCGGCGGAGTTGATCGCCTCCGGTGCGTTG
Organism: Agrobacterium sp. CMT1; assembly: GCF_037203725.1. Classification (NCBI taxonomy): domain Bacteria; kingdom Pseudomonadati; phylum Pseudomonadota; class Alphaproteobacteria; order Hyphomicrobiales; family Rhizobiaceae; genus Agrobacterium; species Agrobacterium sp. CMT1. The sequence continues at coordinate 119,390 of NZ_JBBCAR010000021.1, read as the reverse complement.
GTCGCCACGATTTCGGACGGCATCCTGCCGAAGCTGGAGGCTTGAGATGAGGCACGTTTTAACCTTCGCCAACTCTCTTCTTGCAGGGGCTAAACCCACGGAAAAGAGAGGCAATCGATGAAGACTCCCTTTGCCCTTCACCAAGGCACTTCGCCGATCATACTCGGTCTGCCTCACACCGGCACGGATGTTCCGGCGGAGATTTGGAGCCGCCTCAACGACAACGGCAAAATTCTGGCCGATACGGACTGGCACATCCATGAGCTTTATGCCGGGCTTCTGGAAAACGCGACAACCGTGAGGGCGACGTTCCATCGTTATGTCATCGACGCCAACCGCGACCCGGCCGGGGTGAGCCTTTATCCGGGCCAGAACACGACCGGGCTGGTTCCGGACACCGATTTCGACGGCAAGCCTATCTGGAATGAAGGGCAGGAACCCACGCCGGATGACATTGCGGACCGTCTGGAAACCTTCCACGCGCCCTATCATGCAGCTCTTGCGGCCGAGATCGAGCGGATCAAGAGCATCCATGGGATCGCCATTCTCTATGATTGCCATTCGATCCGTTCGCACATCCCCTTCCTCTTTGAAGGCAAGCTGCCGGATTTCAACATCGGCACGGATATGGGCAGAACCTGTGATCCCGCCATCGAACACATCGCCGTTGAGGCCACCGCCGCCGCGCAAGGTTACGACAGCGTTCTGAACGGCCGCTTCAAGGGTGGCTGGACGACGCGCCATTATGGCAGGCCGCAGAAAGGCGTGCACGCAATCCAGATGGAGCTGGCACAATCCACGCATCTGCAAAGCGAGGTGCCGCCTTTTGCTTATGACGCGGGCAAAGCCGAACGCCTTCGCCAGCATCTCAAGACGATTCTCACGCGCATGGAAGAATTTGCGCTCGACACGAAACGATAAGGGGAAATCTTATGAACAATCCGCGCCATAATATTCGCGACGTTCGCGCACCGCAGGGCACCGAGCTCAATGCCAAAAGCTGGATGACGGAAGCGCCGCTGCGCATGCTGATGAACAATCTTGACCCTGATGTTGCCGAGCGACCGCATGAGCTGGTGGTTTATGGCGGCATCGGCCGCGCCGCCCGCACATGGGACGATTTCGACCGCATCGTCGCGACGCTGAAGGATTTGAACGAGGACGAGACCCTGATCGTGCAGTCCGGCAAGCCGGTCGGCGTCTTCCGCACCCACAAGGATGCGCCGCGCGTGCTGATCGCCAATTCGAATCTGGTGCCGCATTGGGCCACCTGGGATCATTTCAACGAGCTGGATAAGAAGGGCCTGGCCATGTACGGCCAGATGACCGCTGGTTCGTGGATTTACATCGGCACCCAGGGCATCGTGCAGGGAACGTACGAAACCTTCGTGGAGGCTGGCCGCCAGCATTATGGCGGTAATCTCAGGGGCAAATGGATCCTGACCGGCGGTCTCGGTGGTATGGGCGGCGCGCAGCCGCTCGCCGCCGTCATGGCCGGCGCCTGCTGCCTTGCCGTCGAATGCGATGAAACCCGCGTCGATTTCCGTCTGCGCACCCGTTATGTTGATGCGAAGGCGCATACACTCGATGAGGCGCTGGCGCTGATCGATCAATGGACCAAGGCCGGCGAGGCCAAGTCCGTCGGCCTGATCGGCAACGCGGCGGAGATATTCCCGGAACTTTTCCGTCGCGGCATCCGGCCCGATATCGTGACCGACCAGACCTCGGCGCACGACCCGATCCATGGTTATCTGCCTGCCGGCTGGAGCGTGGCCGAATGGCGCGCCAAACAGGAGAGTGATCCACAGGCCGTTGCCGCTGCCGCTCGCGCCTCCATGAAAGTTCACGTCCAGGCCATGGTCGATTTCTGGAATGCCGGCGTTCCGACGCTCGATTACGGCAATAATATCCGCCAGGTCGCAAAGGACGAAGGGCTGGAAAACGCCTTCGCTTTCCCCGGCTTCGTGCCGGCCTATATTCGCCCGCTGTTTTGCCGAGGCATCGGGCCGTTCCGCTGGGCGGCACTTTCCGGTGACCCGGAGGACATCTACAAGACCGACGCCAAGGTGAAGGAACTACTGCCCGACAACAAACACCTGCACAACTGGCTGGATATGGCGCGCGAACGCATCGCGTTTCAGGGCCTGCCTGCCCGCATTTGCTGGGTGGGGCTCGGCGACCGCCATCGTCTCGGGCTTGCCTTTAATGAAATGGTCAGGAACGGTGAGCTGAAGGCGCCCATCGTGATCGGCCGCGACCATCTCGATTCTGGCTCCGTCGCCTCGCCCAACCGCGAGACCGAATCCATGAAGGACGGTTCCGATGCCGTGTCGGACTGGCCGCTGCTTAACGCACTGCTTAACACTGCATCCGGTGCAACCTGGGTATCGCTGCATCACGGCGGCGGTGTTGGCATGGGCTTTTCCCAGCATTCCGGCATGGTCATCTGCTGCGATGGCACCGACGACGCCGCGCGTCGGATCGAGCGTGTTCTGTGGAATGATCCGGCAACCGGCGTCATGCGCCATGCCGATGCGGGTTACGAGATTGCCGTGGAATGCGCCAAGGAGCGGGGGCTGCGTCTGCCCGGTATTCTCGGCAATTGATGAGCGTGCCGCGTGGTCCATCGCCGCGCGGCATTCCGACCTTGCGTCGGCAAAGCCTCAGGGCATTACCCAACGCTCCTTTGACTGAAACTTCCGGTTCGATTTTCTCGTTGTTAGCTGTTGGTCGGTCATAGCCGATCATTTTTAGCGTCTATAACGGCGCGGCAAGCTTTAATGGAGTGCGGAAGACAGCATGTCACCACGGCGTATTTCACTTGCCTTCAGCTTTTTGGTTGGTGCAATTTTTCCGGCTTTTTCTTTGACCGTTCCTGCATCCTCCCAGGCCCAAGAGCCTGTGCCGGTAAGAATCGATGTTGGCGGATATAAGCTCAACAGCCTGTTGCTGGAACCGCAAGAGCAGGCAGAGCTGCCACCGATCGTCTTCCTGCATGGCGCGAGCGCAAGTCTCTACGACCCGCTGTTGTCCTTTGCGGACAAATTCCGCGGTCGCGCAAAACTTCTGTTCGTCGACAGGCCGGGCCATGGCAGTTCCGACATCGGCGGCAAAGATAATATCCTGCCCGACGGACAGGCCGACGCCGTGGCTCAACTGATGAAAAAGCGCGGCATCCGCAAGGCCATCATCGTCGGCCACTCCTTTGGCGGAGCCATTACCGCGGCATTCGCGCTTCGCCACCCGGAGATGGTGTCGGGCCTGGTGTTTCTTTCTCCGGCGGTTTACCCTTGGCCTGGAGGCATCGCCTGGTATTACACGGCGGCAAGCGCCCGGGTGACAGGCCCGCTTTTTTCGATCTTCGTCGCACCGCCCGTGGGTTTCCTTGCGCTCGACCGGGCGACGCGCGGGGTTTTCGCCCCCAATCATCGTCCTCCTGGCTATGTGGAGGCAACGCGCGCATGGGGGGCGTTGAGACCGCAGGCTTTTCGCCATAACGCGCAGGAAGTCGCCGCGCTGAACACATGGGCGCGGAGCGCCTCACCGAACTACTCCAAAATCAAGGCGCCGACCGTCATTATAACCGGCGACACCGACAATGTTGTTTCACCGGAAATTCATTCCCGCCAGCTTGCACGCGCTATTGATGGGTCGAGCTTGATCATTGTGAGGAATCTCGGACACAAGTCGGACTACGTTGCGCGTGATCTTGTGGTCGCGGCAATCGAAAAACTCGCCGGAAAAAGTGTTGATCTACGCGCCGCGCAAAAAAAGCTTGAACAACGTATCGCTGGCGACCGCGATAAATAGTGCCATCGTCCAGACAAACGACCAGGGAATGCAGAAGATGAGACACCTAGAAAACACCGCCTATACATCAATGCCCTGGAAAAACGGCGGCGGTGTAACGACGGAGATCATCGTTCATCCCGCAAAAGCCTCTATGGCGGATTTCGACTGGCGCATCAGCATGGCGAACGTTGCGCAAGACGGGCCATTTTCCATATTTCCCGGAGTTGATCGCACCCTTTGCATCCTCGAAGGGAAAGGCATGAGCCTCAGCATCGACGCACGCGAGCCGGTGGCGTTGACGATGGCAAGCGATCCCCTGCCCTTCGCCGCGGATGTTCCGGTGGACGCCGTTTTGGCAGATGGTCCCATCGTCGATCTCAATGTCATGTCCCGTCGCGAGCAATATTCGCATCGCGTCGAAAGACACCGCACCACACTCACTGTCCAGTCGACAGGCTCAACGGCGACAATAATTTTTGCCGTTGATCCCGTCAGCGTCTCATCGGCCGGCCAAACGGTGCATTTGCAGCGACGCGACAGCCTCTTGCTGGAGCGCGGCGCCGGATTTGCAGTGAAGGGCATGGAAGAAGATGGTCGTTTCTTCGTCGTGACGTTTGATCAGGTCTAAGCTGCTTCCCTCAATCGAGACCGAGCGGGTCGGCAACCCGTGGCCATAGGCCAAGGCTTGCCTTGCGGTAAGGTGTTTTTGCCGGGTCGGTGGGATAGGAGGTCGGGGCCGCGATATAGACGATCTCTGAAGCGATCGGCGCAAAACCCGCGTGAAAATGGTTGGTCGACTTGACGAGCAACAGGTCTTTTTTCGCGAAATCGATTCCAAGATTGGAAAAGATATCCGGCTCATAAGTTTGCGTTCGACTGGTAATGAGAATGATGTCGATTTCGGTGCCGAGCGGCCGGACAACGGCGGCGCGGCCGAGCGTGACGCGACTATTACGGAAACTCTGCCAGCCCGTCTCGACGGTGCGCATAACCATTACTCGGAAATCCAGCGGATCGCCGCCCTGCGGACTGGATTTGCCACCTATGCGAAGATCGAGCTCTGCGCCCTCCCCCGCTGCATGGCAAAAAGAGACTGCGATGGGATCCCAGATCGTCGCGACGCCGATCCTGTCCATGCCGCGCTCTACCATGCGGCGCAGAATGTGGGTCGCGTCACCCGCGACACCGCCGCCGGGATTGTCCCATATATCCGAAACCACCACCGGCCTTTGCGAATTTGCGCTGCGAATGGCAACGGCCTGGTCGAGACCAGCTTCCGTATCCAGCATCGGCATGGCGGTCAGCCTGCGCATGGCATAAAGTTCACGGCCCAGCTTTTCGGCCAGCGCGTCCCCTTTGGTCCTGTCGTCATCCGTAACAACGACGATGCGTGTGCCCATGTCCGGTACATCACCTGCCATGAATCCATGAATAACGGAGATGGAGAGAATACCGTCTTTGCCCTCCATCGCCTTCAGCCGGTCCACATAAGAACGCATCGGCTCACGGCTGGTCGGATAAATGGTGATCATTCGGCAATCGAAAGTCGAGATGACGGGCCTGATTTCGCCGCGCAGAGTACGCAACGCCATTTCGACGACATGTTCGCCGCGTTCCTCAAAATCGGTATGGGGAAATTCCAGGAACGTCGCCATGATATCTAGGCTTTCAACCCTTAATGCCGTGAGATGGCTATGGGGATCGAACTCCGCCGCAATCAAGACGTCCGGGCCCACCATTGCCCGCATCCGCGACAGGAAATCCCCTTCAGGATCGTCATAGCCCTGCGCCACCATGGCGCCATGCAGGCCAAGAACCACAGCATCGACCGGCAGGGCTGCCCGGAGCTCCGAAAGAATGGTGTCGCGCAGTGTTTCATACGTCTGGCGCTGGATGAGGCCGGCAGGCTCCGCCCAGCAGGACGTGCCCTCGATGACCGTGAACCCTTCCGCCTTGCCGCGGCGCCGCAGAATGGGGACCGGCGAGGAGCAGAGCGTCGGCGTGTCCGGATGTTCACCCGGCCCGGCATAGAAAGCCGCACGAAAGGCATCCATATCCGTGGGAACAGGTGAAAACGTGTTGGTTTCGGTGGCGAGCGACGCCGTGAATATGCGCATTTATGGGGTCTCGTTGCCGGAGCTGCCTGCGGGCTGAGCTCGTTTCCTCAAGTTAATTAGCCGGGTAACATTACCAGACCGTGCCGCGTGCAGCGACCTCTTCGACGCGGGTAACAACGCCGTTTCGATGGAACACCATCCTGTCGAAAAGGTTGCTGACGACGCATGTATGGTTCGGTACGACCCTGACGACATCGCCGATCCGGGGACCGCCGGACGCGCAGCCGGAAAGATCGACAACCGCGTGTTCTTCAGAGAGTGAGATGATTTTTGCGCCTTCATGGCCTTCGATCAGCCCATAATCGTTGAAGCCGAGGAGATCGGAGGTCAAAGCCTTGGAGCCGCAATCAAGCACGGCGCGGTCCGCTGCAGGCCGCGAAACAACGGTAGCGAGAACATGCATTGCCAGATCATCGGCCGTGCAATGGCCGGCACGCAACATCGCCCGGTCATTATAGACATAGGTGCCTGCCCGGTGTTCGGTTGCAGAGGGAACGAGATGCGCTGCATAGAAGTCCGGCGAGCCGCCGCTGGAACGAACCGGGCAGTCCACGCCTTTTGCCGCAAGCAGCGCCATGGTGTCGCGCAGGAAGCTTTCCACCTTTTCAGCTCCGCCCGGTGCCGGATAGGTCAAGATACCCTTGAATATAAGTCCCGGCGCGGCGACGATTTTCTCAGCAAGTGCCGCTGCCGCCTCCGGTGTCTGCACACCGCAACGCTTTCCGCCGGTATCACATTCAACAAGCACGGCGAGCGGCCGCCCCTCATCAAATGTGGCAGCGAGGCCGGCAACCGTCACGTCGCTATCAGCAACGACGCTCAGCTGAGCTATACGGGCATTCAGCGCTTTCAACCGCGACAGTTTCGCGGCACCAAGAATATTGTAGGTAATCAGGATATCGTCAAAACCGGCGTCTGCGAAAACCTCCGCTTCGCTAACTTTCTGGCAATTGATGCCTATAGCGCCGGCCTGAAGCTGCTGTCGGGCGATGGCCGGTATCTTGTGTGTCTTGATATGCGGCCGGAAGGCCTTGCCATGACTGTCGAGATAGGCCTGCGCTTTCTTTATATTTGCGGCAAGCCGGTCTTCGTCGATCACCGGCATTGGCGTCGAAATGGCATCAAGCTTTGCGCCCTCGTCAGGCCATGGATAGGTCATCATATGCTCTCTAAGCGAAATAAATCAGATACTTAAGCCAAAGGCTTATAAGCGATAACGTCCATTTCCACCTTGGCGTCAACCATCAGCGGGGATTGTACGGTTGAGCGTGCAGGCGGATGATCGATGAAATGTTTCTGGAACACGGCGTTAAAACTGGAGAAATCCCTGGCGTCATCCAGCCAGACATTCACCTTCACCACATCGGCAAGCGTACAATCAGCCAGCGCCAGGACATCCTTGAGATTGGCCACCACCTGCTCGGTCTGGGCGACGATACCGCCAGTCACCACTTCGCCATCAATGGTGGGCACCTGTCCGGACACATAGACGAAATCACCGGCCCGGACGGCCTTGGCGAAGGGCCGACGCTGCCCACCGGCCTGGCTATCTGCGACCTCGAACCGCACCAACTTATTTTTCACCATTCAAGCCTCGCAAATTATTTTCATGATGTTCAATTTTTCTTGCATTTATAGCCGGTTTAACGACGATACTCCATAACCCATGTAAATTATTTAGCAAATGATGAGATTCGTTCGCTTTTCGCGACATTTTTTGAATGTTGCGGATACTTACTTAACGGCCGGCGATTTTTCGCCACGCGTCGAATATGACCTATTGCATCCAGGCCAAAGAGCGTCATCCACGCGGTGACCGTGACTCAACCGACGAGTTTGCCGCGGCAAACTACGCAGTATAAGTGAGGAGGCCGGAGAGTCCGGCACCATTGTTGGGTCCGCAACAGGCATCAGCCTTGCGCGGATATGAGGCGCTTACCGATCACTCTGTCAGTGATGAAATGCGCTATATCACGAGCCTGGATCCGTATATCCGGAACGGCGGTAATTTCCCAGAACCGGCCTGCCGTCAGCGCGCCGACGGCGAAGAGACCTGGCCATGCCTGGCCATCCGTGCGAAGCAGCCGGGAGTCGCCGTCGACCTCGACACCAAGGCCAAAGGAATCGAGCCGAAGCACCCCGTCAGATCGCATGCTTTCCAGAAGGCGAGAGTGGCCGATACCCGCGCGTTCCATGCCGGTGCAATTGATGACCCAATCGACCTGCAGTTCCTTAATCATCTGTGTATGCCGAACGCGATAACGAATGGAGATGCTCTCCTCCCGTTCATCGATCGCCTGGAGATAACCCGCGTGGATAGTGAGAACGCCGTCTGACAACAGCCTGTCAAAGGCGTCATGCACTTCAGGCGCGATGCGATGTCTATGGATATTCCACCAAGGCAGCGCATGCCGCAAAAACCTTGCGCGTTGCTGTGAGCTGAGGCTCTGCCATAGCGATTGTGTTTTTGGCCGCAAACCGTCCATAACCGAGCGCCATGGCGCCCCGTTGGCCACCTGTTGACGGAGAGATCGTAATAGCTCACTTATCTCAGTAGAACTTTCAGGCAGACGCGGAGCGCTCGGCGGCACAGGCGGACTAACATGCGGATGCGGAATGAGCCCACGGCGGGACAGGACATGGATCGGGCCCCGGTGACCTTTTCCGCGCAGCGTCAACACCTGATCGATCATCGTGAGGCCGGAACCAAGGATACAGATACGATCCCCGCTCTTCACCCGGGACAACCATCCCGGCTGCCAGCAATGGCTCACCACGCGCTGCACGCCCTCTTCACGTTTTGCGACAGTTTGCACCGGCAAACTTGCAGCACCAACGCCGAGACACAGAACGACATTGCGTGCCTGCAATGTCTCGCCATTTTCCAGGGTGAAGGTAAAGCCGCCTTGTGATTCGGGCCGCCAAGCGGATGCCTTCGCCCGAATAAAATCCACACGCGCCCGCTGTTCCCGGCTTCTGAGAAGACTGGCGAGCCGGTCCCGCAAATAGAGCCCATAATCGCCCCTCGACGCGAATAGAAGGGGATCGCTTCCCAGCCCGTTCTGCGCCAACCATTCGACAAAATCGTCCGGGCGGTCCGGGAAGACGCTCATACGCCCCGCAGGCACATTCAGCCGATGATAGGGTAGTTCCGTGCGATAGGCGGTTCCGCGGCCAAAATCCGACTCGTCACCAACGATGGCAATCGACGCCTCCGCTGGCAGTGATGACAGGAGATGGGCTGCTGTACAAATGGCCGAGAAACCCGAACCGACTAGAGCGACGTCATAGGACATTCAATCCTCCAACCAACGACAATGGAATTGCCCGGCAACCGGCGCGAGGCATCCCATACTCTAGTCATGCAGTAGAGATTAACCAGCTGCGAATGTCCACCCTTGAATTTCCCAACTGCCCTGCCCTAGCCGGAAGATAGCGAAAGTTAGCCGCGGCAAACTTCCGGCCCACCTGCTGCAATAACTCAAGCCGAGAGGGCGAGGGAGGGAGGGAGGGAAAACGAGGCCAAGTTAGCCGCGGCAAACCAGAAAACGCCAAGAAGGAAAAAATGATTCTTCCACAATGCTTTAGCGGCGCCTCTGCACATGAGAAAAAAGCCTATTGCGCCAAAAAGAGAATCGGCGCTTATATCTCAGTTGCGGAAAAAACCGCCTTTTTCGAAAAAAACCGCTACTGCAATTTCGAGCGAAAGAAGACCGATGACACAGAGTGCCGATTTAAGACGTGCCGCAGGAGCACCTGACCTGACGAGTCTTATACAACAGCATTCGGCTGCGTTGTCAGCCCAGTTGCAGGCGCATAACGCAAATACATTTTCCCCCCATACCGAAAAGAGCATGCGGCATTTCTCTCCGGCGGAGACCGCAAAGCTCATCGGCATTGGCGAAGCCTATCTGCGCCAGATCGCTTCCGAGTTGCCTGAGCTTGATGCCGCGCAGGTATCCGGGCGTCGCTCCTATTCCGTAGAAGACATGCGCGATATCAGGGGTTTTCTGGACCAGGGTGCGCGTGGCACACGCCGCTACCTGCCCCACCGCCGGGAGGGCGAAGAGTTACAGGTCATCGCCGTCATGAATTTCAAGGGCGGTTCGGGAAAGACAACCACCTCTGCCCATCTGGCGCAATATCTGGCACTACGTGGCTATCGGGTTCTTGCCATCGATCTCGACCCCCAGGCCAGCCTTTCCGCGCTTTTTGGTCACCAGCCCGAGATTGATGTCGGGCCGAACGAGACGCTTTATGGCGCGATTCGTTATGACGATGAACGCCGCCCCATCGCCGAGATTGTCCGTGGCACCTATATTCCCGATCTCCACATTGTTCCTGGCAATCTGGAACTTATGGAGTTCGAACACGATACTCCGCGTGCGCTGATGCGCCGTGCACCGGGTGACACGCTGTTTTTCGCCCGTATCGGCCAGGCGATCGCCCAAGCGCAAAATTTCTACGACGTTGTCGTCATCGATTGCCCACCGCAACTCGGTTATCTGACGCTTTCGGCTCTGACAGCGGCGACATCGGTGCTCGTCACCGTCCATCCGCAGATGCTTGACGTGATGTCGATGAACCAGTTCCTCGCCATGACCGGCGACCTTCTGGCGGAAATTGGCCGGGCCGGTGCTCGGTCGGATTATAACTGGATGCGTTACCTGATCACCCGTTTCGAACCGAGCGACGGGCCGCAGAACCAGATGGTCGCTTTCCTGCGATCGATCTTTGGTGAAAACGTCCTCAATCATCCGATGCTGAAAAGCACGGCGGTCTCGGACGCTGGATTGACCAACCAGACTCTCTTCGAAGTGGAGAGGACGCAATTCACCCGGTCGACCTATGATCGCGCGCTGGAAGCTATGAACAATGTGAACGCTGAAATCGAAGGACTGATTAAAAAAGCGTGGGGTAGGGCAGCATGAGCAGAAAACAGATCTTCGCAAATCTTGGCACACCGGGTACCGACAACAACGATACCACGCCGGAGCGTTCGCGACCCCGTATCAGGCCTATCCTCGGCTCCCCTGAGCTGGTGACGGATGTTTTGAATTCCCCCGTCGGTATGATCGGTCAATCGCTGAATGAAGTCTCGGAGCGCGCCAAACGGGCTGAAGCCATTGAAAAGCAGCTCGCCGAAGGACTGACGATTGTCTCTCTCGACCCCGCGGATATCGATCCCTCCTTCATACCGGATCGTATGCCCGCTTCCGAAGAGGCCGATGCCGGTCTGGTGGAGGCAATTCGTGAGCAGGGGCAGCAGGTGCCGATTCTCGTGCGCCCGCATCCCGATTTCCCGGGCCGTTATCAGGTCGCCTTCGGTCATCGCCGCCTTCGCGCCGTTTCAAGTCTTGGAATTCCGGTCAAGGCCGTTGTGCGGGATCTCAGCGATGAACAGCTGGTGGTGGCCCAGGGCCAGGAAAATAACGAACGCCGCGACCTGACCTATATCGAGAAAGCGCGCTTTGCGCAGAAACTGCAGATGCGGTTCCCTCGAGACACGATCATGGCGGCAATGTCGCTTCATAAGGGCGATCTGTCCAATATGCTTTCGGTCGTTGGACGCATTCCAGAGGATCTGGTCGATCTCATAGGCCCCGCACCCACTGTCGGCCGCCGCAACTGGATGGATCTTGCCGACCAGCTTTCCTCCTCACAGGTCAAGGAGGCGGCCCGCGCATATGTCAGCGAACCGGCGGTTGCCTCGCTTCCTTCCGAAGAACGCTTCAAGGCGCTTCTAGACTTTTTGAAGCCAAAGACACAGGTCAAGAAAACCGGCGTATGGTCTTCGGATACGGGCGGTCGCCTGGCGAAAGTGGTCGAGAGCGACCGGAAGCTCGATATATCGATCGACAAGAACGAAGCACCGGAATTTGCCGAATTCGTTCTGGAACATCTTCAGACGCTGTTTGCCGAGTATCGGTCCAAGCAGTGATTTCTAACCCGAACGACTAACAGGAGACGCATCACAAAAGAAAAAAGCCCCCGAACGTTGCCGCGCGGAAGCCTTTCTTTGATTTAAGCACCCGAAGAATCTCATTTCCGCGAATCATAGTCAAGAGTCTTGGCATCGAATTTTTCGGTGAGCGATTTTCTTTTGCCTTGTGAAAGGTGAAAGACATGGACAGCACATGTGTAACGACGCCCTTTGGGCGGCGAGCGATGTCGTTTGGCGTGCTCGCAACCCAGTTTGCCGCGCAGAAAAACAGAAAGTGCGAAGCAGTCGACAAATGGAAACTCTATCGGTCGGTCTGTGAAGCAAGACCGCTGCTCGGCGTAACCGATCGCTCGCTTGCCGTTCTGAACGCGCTCCTGAGCTTTTATCCCAAAAATGAGCTTTCCAGCGAAGCCGGATTGGTGGTGTTTCCATCCAATACGCAGTTGTCGCTCAGGGCACATGGCATGGCGGAACAGACATTGCGCCGGCATCTTTCGGCTCTTGTCGAAGCCGGCCTCATCATCCGCAAAGACAGCCCGAATGGGAAACGTTACGCACGGAAGCACAGGGGTGGCGAGATCAGCGAAGCCTACGGGTTCTCACTCGCACCGCTTCTTGCCCGTAAAACGGAAATAGAGGAACTGGCCGAACGCATCATTCGCGAACGGCTCGATCTTCAACGGCTTCGCGAGACGATCAGCCTCTGCCGGCGGGACATCCAGAAACTCTGCGAAATGATTGCTGCCAGCGGCAAGATCGAGATCTTTGACGGGTTTCAGGCCCGCTACAACGACATCGCGCGGGCTCTAGGGCGCAATTCGAAGACAGCTGAACTCAAGGAAATCGCCGGTTTTCTGGCTTCACTCCGCGCAGAAGTGACCAACTATCTGGAAAATCTTGAAAAATCGGAAAATTTGAGCGGCAATGACTGCCAAAATGAGCGCCTCATAAAGAATTCAGAATCCGAATCCATATCTGAACCGCAGGAATTGGAGGATGCCGCGCCGGTTCGAACTGCTGCAACAATCGCGTCCACATCCGCAGATGCCGCGGTCGCTGGTGTCACACCTCCAAAGCCAACACCCAGGAACGATCTTCATAAGCAATTTTTTGTTCCTGATATTGTTTTGGTTTTGAAAGCGTGCCCCGATATTTCCCTCTATGCACCTGGAGGTGCGGTGACTGGCTGGAGAGATATGGAGGTGGCAACTTCCGTCATCAGAACCATGTTCAGCATCAGCCAGTCGGCCTATCAGGATGCTTTGGCCACCTTCGGGAGGCAGGGAACAGCGGCCATCCTCGCTTGCCTGTTGCAGAAGGCTGATCAAATCAGTTCGCTTGGCGGATATCTGCGCAATCTCACACGTAAGGCCCAGGAAGGCAGTTTCGATCTCAAGGCCATGCTCACGGCGCAACTGCGTGGCCGAACAGACAAGCAGGAAGCGGGAACGAGATCATGAGGGCGTGATGAGCGGAGCGGCGGCAGCTTGCGAAAAACCGGCTACGCGGTTAGATTCTTGATGTCCACGCAAACACCAAAAGATTCGTTGGAACGAAGCTGGTAGAACACTTTGTGTCCGATCGGGGCTTCCCATGGTTAATGCACAGTAACGAAAGTTAAGTCCAATTTAGCTTTCGTTTGCGCGTTTCCGTGATTGGTTTCAATTGCTTGAGTCTGGAGCATTTTAAATGCGAAGTAGCCGTCTCACCGCCTTCCGGCATCAGTTAGATGGCGACGGGGCCGGGATGAAAATCGTACGGTGAACATCAGGCTGTGGATGTTCGGGCAGAAGTTCCTCCCTCGAAAAAAGTTCCGCGATATGTCGCCAATCCGCGCTACCTTGGCGCCGACGAATTGAACTTTCCCTGGCACTGCGCGTTCCAGTCGATGGTTTAACGGAACGCCACGCTCATGACATTTCCGGATGATATAGAACTGGCCGTCGCCCTTTACATGGCGGATAAAGCTCTGCCCCGACATATTGCAATTGCAGAGCTCGTGAAATCAGTCCTCGAAGACACCGGCTATCTCCCAGGGGGCGAGGGGCGGCCGCCTGAAGTCGTCGATGGGCGATCGAGCGGTGATTACGTGCAATACCGCACTTACCTTGACGGCGATACCTGAAGCTGTGCGGAACAAATGCAGGGGATGGCTGTTATTGGCGCAGATAAAAGCGTCAGGGAATTTCGATGTTACCCAAGCCCCTCTTTCTCGCCGCCGGCCTCGTCTGCGTAATGGTCGTGCCGGTATTTTCCCAGTCCCTGGAAATCAGCCGGCTGGAAGATAAAAAAGACGGTAACGCAGCGGTTTCATCGGCGCCTTCCGCCCAAAGTTACATTATTGATGTCTCCGGAAAAACGGTGCGGCTGGTGGGACCGCAGTTCCTTCCCGACAGCGCGCGTGGGCTGGAATTCCCCGGCCGCGGGTCAGATCATAACAATACCGGGGCTGAAACCCACGTCTTGCGACAGCGAGGGATTGCGATGATCTATGCTCCGCAAACGGAAGCAGAATGAGAACAAGAACCCAGATTTCCCGACGGGCGCCGAGGGCAGAAAGCTGGATCCGGCATGACGGCCAGGAGACGGGAAAGGCGACATTTCCTGAGCTGTTCTTTGATCTGGTTTTCGTTTTCGCTCTTATTCAATTATCCCATTCTCTGGCGAAAGACTTTGGGCCAACGGCGGTGCTGGAAGCCGGCATCCTGATATTGTCCCTGTGGTGGCTGTGGATACACACCACCTGGATCACCAATCTGCTGAATACTGAGAAAGAACCGGTCAGGATTTTGCTCTTCGTGCTGATGTTTGGCGGTGTACTGCTGGCCATCGCCTTGCCGGAAGCCTTTGCCGAACAGGGCCTGGTCTTCGCGCTGATTTACAGCGTCATGCAGATCGGTCGAAGCCTGTTTGCTCTCTATGCCTTCAGGGATGAAGACCGGCAGTCGTTTCTGGTGTTCGTGAGGGTGACGATCTGGCTGGCCATCTCGAGCCTGTTCTGGCTGGCAGGCGGGTTTTGCGATCTGGGGGAACGCATTCTCCTGTGGGGCATGGCGCTCGCAATCGAGTATGCCGGTCCGGCCTGCCGCTATGTTGTCCCCGGCTTGCGTTCTCGCGATGACGACAGTCTGCATCTTTCTGGAGAGCATCTGGCGGAACGTTGCGCCCTGTTTGTCATCATCTGTCTGGGGGAAACAATTCTGACCACTGGCCGGACGGCAACCGAATATATGAACTCCGGGCTGACATTTGTCGTTTTCTGCTCCGCATTCATCAGCACCGTCGCGATGTGGTGGATTTACTTCCATCACGGACAGGCGGAAGCCTCCAGAAAAGCCGAGAACGCCGACGAGAAGGCGAAGATCGCCCATAATCTCTTCAATTACGGACATTTGCCAATCGTCGCCGGTATCATTCTGACGGCGGTGGGAGAGGATTTCAGCCTGTCCCACGCCCACGAGGCCGCAACGATAAGGGAGGCCATCGCAATCGTCGGTGGTCCCGTCCTCTTTCTGGCAGGCAATATCGGTGTCAAGATCGCAGCGACCTATCAGCGCCCCGTCTCGCATTTTGCGGGCGTGGCAGCGCTCTGCCTATTGTTGCCGGTGCCGGGCATTCCGCTATTCATCCTGCAGCTGGCCAGCACGGGTATTCTGCTGCTTGTTGCCCTGTGGGAATATCTGGCTTTGAAAAAGTCAGTCGCCACGGCGTGATCTCGAATGCTCAGACGCTGACCAGATTGCGCGTCCTCTCGTTCCAGAGCTTGAGGCTTTTCGCGTAAGCTTCGTCAAAGGAAAGCCCCATGTCATTGACGAGCATCAACGCGGCGGCGGCGGTGGATATGATGATGGTTTCCGCCCTTTCGTCTTTCGCGGCTCCTGTCCAGACTGCACGCCAATATTCGAAGGTGGTAAACATGGTTGGCATTTCGGCAGGCGGTGCTTCGCGGGCGGGGACCAGGACCTCCACGTCCCTTCCGCTTGAAAGACCGAAAATCCGTGTGCTGCGGAATGGCGTGAACTGTGCGAAATCCCGCGTGTTACCGAGTATGGCGAGATTCTCCACGGCGAGCAGGCGGGCGGTATCGCGATGCAGCTCCTGATAGGCCGGACGGGCAAGCCCTATAATGGTGCTCCTTGCGCGCAGTGGATTGAGAAGGTGGACGACAGTATGCACCGGCAGGCGCATTTCCAGAATGCCATGGAGACTGAGCAGGCTCTGGAATTGCACAGACAGGCCGCCCAGGGGGAGATAGGCGATCCCTTCGGATGACGTGGCCTCGGCCGCCTGCGAAAGCGAACGGCAAAGGGGAATACTGCAGGCTTGTGCGGCGCGTTCAAGCTTGCCGCCATTTTCGCCCTGACCAACATGGCCGTGCAACAGCACCCTGTACCCCGCCATGGAAACGAGGCGGGCGGAATGCACGAACCATGGCGCGTCGCGGTGTTTGGGGGACATATAAGCCGGCCAGTCGAGATCGACGGTGACAGGCCGGTAGCGGTCTCGCCCGACATGTCGCCACGTCGCCTGGATGAAGCCGGCCAGTTCGGCCGCTGTCACGCCGCGATAATGCATGGTGGCGAGCAGTGCCCCGATCTGTATCGGATCGGCATCCCCTTCCAGAATGATCGACAGTGCATCCGTCGCCTCCGATTGGCTGAGCGGACGGCTGTTGCCTATTCCCATCGCAGACGTTGCAATATACTTGGCGAGCCGTTCCTGTGGGGCGGAATTGTGGCCGATGCGGGCGAGACGCTCGGCAATGTTTTCCGGCGTCGGCTGACCTTCAAGAAGAATGCTGGGGCGAAGGGAAAGTGGCGGTGCTTTCATCAATGCCGGCTGCTCCCAGCCGCTCTTATTGATGGTGGCCGGCGCCTCGGGTTCTTCCTGCGAGTAATCGATCAGATTTTCGGCCTCTGCCGCCAGGGAGCGGATGCGCAGGCGCATGGTTTCGGCAAAGGGGGTGGGGCGCAGGCCTTGGCCGGTGCGGAGAAAGAGCTGATCCCCGTATTTTTCCCGTAGCTGCTGCAAGATCCGGCTCATCGATGATGTTGGAAGTCCCATGCCCGCCGCGGCGCGGCTGACACTACCTTCCCGCAACAACGCATCAAAAGCGACAAGCAGTTTCAGCTGCCCAAGCCTGTCGGGTTTTGCCGTGGAAGCCGGTCCGTCTTTTCTCTTGCTGGTTGTCATCTGGCGAATTTTTACTCCACTCCTCTTAAGAGGGAGCCCTTTTTGCAATTTCTAGAATTTAGAACTGTTCGAAAACAAACCTGTTGCGCCTACACGCCCCTCGTAAATAAGTGGGGTGAAATTCTCAAGTTAAATGCGGGGGCATAACATGGAATTGAAGTACCGGGGCTGCAAAAAGGCTTCGATGACAATAAAGACTACTTTTTCGGCAGCAATGGCGGGAACCGCGTTAAATATTGCTCTGCCCGCTTTTGCGCAGCAGGCATCCGAAAATACCACTGTTCTTGAGCAGATCGTCGTCACCGCGTCCGGTTTCGAGCAGAATGTAAAAGACGCTCCGGCCAGCATCACCGTCGTCACACGGGAGGATCTGGAAAAGGGGGCGTATCGCGACCTGACTGACGCCTTGCGCGAAGTGCAGGGCGTGTCCGTCACCGGGATCGCCAACGAAAAGGATGTTTTCATCCGCGGCTTGCCGGGCGCCTATACGTTGATCCTCGTTGACGGCAAGCGGCAGAGCACGCGCGATGCCCGCACGAATGGCAACTCCGGCTTCGAACAGAGCTTCGTGCCGCCGGTTTCGGCGATCGAACGTATCGAAGTGGTGCGCGGTCCCATGTCCTCGCTTTATGGCTCGGATGCCATGGGCGGCGTGATCAACATCATCACCCGCAAGGTCGGCGACGTCTGGTCGGGCTCCGTCACCACCGAGGGCACGGTTCAACAGCATTCGAAATTCGGCAACAGCGGCCAGGTCTCCTGGTATGCGAACGGTCCGATCCTCAAGGATCAGCTTGGTCTGCAGCTCTGGGGCAGGGGCTTCACGCGCGGCGAAGACCGCATTTTGAGCGGGACCACCGGCGCCAAGGAATATGATTTCAACGGCCGCCTGACGTTTACGCCGAACGAAGATCACGACATCTATCTCGAAGGTGGCAAGACAAGGCTGCGCCGTAGCGCCGAGCCTGGCGAATCGCTCGCGGCCAATAGCGACGGCACCTACAACATCAACACGCGTGACCACTGGTCACTCTCGCACACCGGCCGCTGGGGACCGACCACATCCGAATTCTCGTTGCAGCAGGAATGGGCGGAACGCACCAATTTCACCAGAAACATCCGAACCGGCCGCGTGACTGAAAATGCACGCTCGCCGGAGGTGCGCAATACCGTGCTCGATGGCAAGTTCACCACGCCTTTCGAGCTTTTCGGCAACCACACACTGGTCACGGGCGGCCAATATTTTGAGGCACGGCTGACGGACCAGAACCCGGGCCGCCGTACCGGCCGGGACGAGACGTTTTCGGCCACGCAATGGGCTCTATTCCTTGAGGATGAGTGGCGCATCGTTGACAACTTCGCGCTGACGGGCGGGCTTCGCCTCGATAACCATGAAAAATACGGCAACCATTTCAGCCCGCGTCTATATGGCGTCTGGAGCGCCACGGAAGAGCTGACCATCAAGGGCGGCGTTTCCACCGGTTTCCGCGCACCGGAAATCCGTCAGATCGCGCCGGGTTATGCCTATACGACAGGTGGGGGCGGTTGCACCTATGGTCCGAGCGGCACCTGCGGTGTGATCATCGGCGATCCCAACCTCGAAGCGGAAAAAAGCACGAGTTACGAAGTGGCGGCACTTTGGGAGAATGGTGACGTCGCTCTGGGGGCCACCTATTTCTACACCGATTTCAAGGACAAGATTTCCAACGCGCTGGTGCTCAATCCCGATGGAACGCCTGTCCGCTGGAGCGAAGACCGCAACTACCGCCTCTGGTATAATTACAATATCGACGATGCGGTCATTCAGGGTGTGGAATTGACGGCGACCTGGTACGCGACGCCGGAACTGACGCTGCGCGGCAACTATACCTATACGCATTCCGAACAGAAGACCGGTGATTACCAAGGTTTTCCATTGGCGCGGACACCGGAGCATATGGCCAATCTGCGCGGCGACTGGGTGACACCGATCGATGGTCTGGAAGCCTGGGCCTCGCTGAATTACCACGGATCGGAAATCAATGCCGGCCCGCGCATCGGCACGAACGGCACGCCGGTGACGATCAACGGCAAGGCCGGTCGAAAATATGACGCCTACACCACGCTGGATATCGGCGCGAAATATGCGGTCGCCGAAAATGTCGATCTCAATGCCGCCGTCTACAACGTCTTCGACAAGGATGTCGGCAACGACGATTTCAACACCGTCATGGAAGGCCGTCGTTTCTGGATCAGCATGACAGCGAAGTTCTGATCCAGTCATAGTCGCGAAATTCGGAGGCGCCATCGGGCGCCTCTTTTTTTGACCGTTGTCTATTGACCTCAACTATGGTTGAGGAATTATACCGGCTGCTCTTCGTTGTGTTTCCGCGTTTCCGAGCGGAAATCGGTCCGGAAGCAGGAGCCAGAATGGAAAATACCATACTCAAACACAGCCTGACGGTGGGAGAGGTTGCCCGCCGCAGCGGCATCGCCGTCTCCACCATCCATTTTTACGAGGCGAAGGGATTGATCGAGGGCTGGCGCACCGCCGGCAATCAACGCCGTTATCATCGCGCCGTTCTGAGGCGCATCGCCATCATCCGCATTGCGCAGCGGGCGGGTATACAGCTGAGCATCATCAGGGACGCAATGGCCGACCTGCCGCAGGATCGGGTGGCGACAACAGCCGACTGGCGCAGGTTCTCCCAATCCTGGCGGGAAATGCTCCAGCTTCGCATCAACAACCTGATCATGCTGCGCGACCAGCTTACCGGCTGTATCGGTTGCGGGTGCCTTTCGCTGGATGATTGTCCGTTGCGCAATCCGAACGATGTTCTCGCCGATAACGGCGCAGGTCCGCGCCGCCTCGTTTCGGCAGAGTGAGCATAATTTTCGGACCGTTAGCCTTGTTGCTCACCCGGATTCGGCTGGCACCCAAACGCTGACACTGCCGCCGTTGGTGGGGAAGACGCCCTTGCCGCTCTCATCGAGGGTGATCTCCTCTTGACGGTGCCCGAGGAAGTCGCGCCAGACCGCCCTTGCATGATCCGGACCGAGATCGACATGCTTTTCCGCCGGTTCGCCATTCGACATCACCACGACACAGCCCGGCGCATCGGCGGTGCCATGGCGAATGAAGGCGATGCAGTTCGGGTCATCAAAAATGTCCGTCTGTACGCCATTGGCGAAACGGCTGCGCGCCTCTATGAGCTTCGGCAGGCATTCGATGGCCGGCATATCGATTTTGTACTCATTGCCGTCATTACCCGTGTCGGTATAGCTCGTGCCGAACAGATCGGGATAAAAAACGCAAGGCACGCCGTTTTCACGCAGCAATATGATTGCATAGGCGAGGGGCTTGAACCAGGGCTCCACCGGAGCCTCCAGCGATTGCAAGGGCTGGGTGTCGTGGTTATCGACAAGCGTGACGGCGTGATCGGGAACGACGGAAACAAGCGCACCATCGAAAATGCTGCGCATGTCAAAACCACCGCCCTGTTTCGACGCGTCGTGGAAGCTGTGGTGAAGGGCGACATCGAAAAGCATCAGCTGCTTGTCGACGAGTTCGAGATAGCTCTTCAAGGCCTCAAGATCGGGGTGCCAATATTCCGCTACGACGAAAAGATCGGGGTCAATAGTCTCGCGCATATGGCCGACCCAGTCGCGGAAGAACCATGCCGGAATATGTTTCGCGGCATCCAGACGGAAGCCGTCCACCTGGACCTGCTCGGAAAGCCAGCGGCCCCAATATTTGAGCTCTTCATAGACGGCCCGATTGCGAAACTCGACGTCCGCGCCCATCAGATAGTCGAAATTGCCGTTTTCTTGGTCGACTTCCTCGTTCCACTCACCGTCGCCATATTCGTTGACGAGCCGGAAAATGCCGTCTTCGGTCGGCTCTTCGATGTGATCGACGCCGCTGAAACATTTCTGGTCCCAGATGAATTTGGAATGCGCGCCGCCTCGGCCGGGAAAGGTGAAACGTGTATAAGCGAGTGCGGAAAAATCCTCGTCGTCGATATCCGTGCGATCGTCGGGATTGACGCGGCGAACCCGTACCTTTTCCTTCTCGTCGGCACCCATCTTGTGATTGAGAACGACGTCGTGAATGACACGAATGCCATTCTCTTTCAGCGTCTTGCCCGCATGCTCGAGGGCGCCACGATCACCGTATTTGGTGGCGACGGTGCCCTTCTGGTCGAATTCGCCGAGGTCGAAGAGATCGTAGGTGTCATATCCAACCGAATAACCGCCGGCGGCGCCCTTGTAGGCGGGCGGCAGCCAGACGTCGGTAATGCCCATTTTGGCAAGGCTTTCGGCCTTCTCGGCCACCTCGCTCCATAATTTCCCTCCGTCCGGATAATACCAATGGAAGAATTGAAGCAAGGTGCGTCCGGCCATATTTCCCTCACGATGGTTAGCAGGTCGCGCCATAAACGGCCCGGTGACGAAAGGGTTCCGCCACCGGGGATGCGCGATCTGCGATTATGAGGTCGTTGCGGCGCTTCAATATTAGCCGGCTATTTCGAGCACCCTATCGCCGGCCTGAAGATAGTCGCCTTCCTTGCCGATCAGGCGGATCCTGCCGGCCCTGGTGGCGACAATCTGCGTCTCCATCTTCATTGCTTCCATGATTGCCAGGAGATCACCTTCCGCGACCGTGTCGCCATCTTTTACCTTGAAGGACTGCAAGGTGCCGGAAACGGGAGCAGTGATTTCACCCTCGTTCCTGTCGACCGCAGTGCCGGAAACGGACGCCTGGCCGCCGTTGACGCTGCCGAGGCTGGAAAGGAGAATGCTGGGCAGGCCGACCGAAACACGCTTTCCGTCAATCTCGAGATAGGTTCGTGTCATGGAAGGATCGTCGGCCGGTGCCGGGCGCTCCATGGCGTCGGGCATGGCGGCAAAATCGGTTTCGATCCAGCGGGTGTGAACCTTGAACCCATCCGTGCCGATGAAGTCGTCCGTCTCGATCGCGGCGCGATGGAACGGAAGAACGGTCGCGATACCCTCGATGCGGAATTCCTTCAGCGCGCGGCGGGCACGGCGCAGGACCTGATCTCGGTCAACACCTGTCACGATGAGCTTCGCCATCAGCGAGTCGAAGACACCAGGCACGACGGAGCCGCTGACGACACCGCTATCCATGCGAATGCCGGGACCGGACGGCGCGTCGAAAACCGAGATCGAGCCGGGCGTCGGCAGGAAGCCGCGGCCAGGGTCTTCGGCATTGATGCGGAACTCCATGGAGTGCCCGCGCGGTTCGGGCGTTTCAAGGACACGCAACGTCTTGCCTTCGGCAATACGGAACTGTTCAATGACGAGATCGATGCCGGTGGTTTCCTCGGTGACAGGATGTTCCACCTGCAGGCGCGTATTGACCTCGAGGAAAGAAATCGTGCCGTCAACGCCGAGCAGGAATTCGACGGTGCCGGCGCCGGAATAACCGGCTGCGGCGCAGATCGCCTTGGCGGCGTCATGGATTTTTTGGCGCTGCTCATCGGACAGGAAGGGGGCGGGGGCCTCTTCGATCAGTTTCTGGTTCCGGCGTTGCAGCGAGCAGTCCCGGGTGCCGAGAACAAGCACATTGCCGTGTTTATCGGCCAGAACCTGCGCTTCGATATGGCGCGGCCGGTCAAGGAAGCGCTCCAGAAAGCATTCGCCACGACCGAAGGCGGCGGTTGCTTCGCGCACGGCGGATTCGTAGAGGTCGGCGATCTCCTCCATTTTCCATGCGACCTTAAGACCTCGGCCGCCCCCGCCATGGGCGGCCTTGATGGCGACGGGCAGGCCGTGTTGTTCGGCAAAAGCGATGACTTCTGTGGCAGAAGAAACCGGACCGTCGCTGCCGGCCACCAGCGGTGCGCCGACGCCGGTGGCGATGCGCCGTGCTTCGACCTTGTCGCCCAGCGCCTCGATGACATGAGGGTCGGGACCGATCCAGATCAGGCCGGCATCGATGACGGCTTGGGCAAACTCCGCGCGTTCGGACAGAAAGCCGTAACCGGGATGCACGGCGTCCGCGCCAGCGCGTTTGGCAACCGCGATCAGCTTGGTAATGTCGAGATAGGTCTCGGCGGGGCGCACGCCCTCCAGCGCATAGGCCTCATCCGCCAGCCGGACGAAAAGCGCGTCCTGATCGGGATCGGCATAAACGGCGACCGATTGCAGGCCGTAATCGCGACAGGCGCGGATGATGCGCACCGCGATCTCGCCGCGATTGGCAATCAGCACTTTTTTCATCGCTTTTCTCCTCGGAATTCTATGTTTTTGGCCGCGATTTCGGCAAAGGGGCCGATCGGGCGGAATTTGATTTTGGCGTTGACCGGGACCTGCCCGGCAAGATCGAGATGATATTCCGCTACCGCGCCGATGACGGGATAACCTCCGGTCAGCGGGTGATCGGCAAGGAAAAGAACCGGCTGGCCGCTATGGGGAATCTGGATCGCGCCCGTTGCCGTGCCTTCGCTCGGAAGCTCCGCACTGTCCTTGCGTTCCACCGGCACGTCGCCTGAGAGGCGAATGCCGACCCGGTTCGATTGTGGGGTGACCTGCCAGAGCTGGCCAGTCAGCGTCTCGATACCCCTCTGCGTGAACCAGTCCGTTCGGGGCCCGAGAACGACATCCAGTGTCACGATCTCGCCCGTTGCCGGCGGCTCGAAAGCCGGAACCTCGTTGATCGATACGCTGGAAAGGCCGGACGTCTCACCCTTAAGCGGCAGGATGGCGCCTGCACCGACCGGCTCCGGGCCAACAACGGCAAGTGTATCCGTCGCGAAACTGCCGAGCACCGGCTGGACATCGAAGCCACCGCGCACCGCAAGATAACAACGCATACCTTTCGGCGGCTGGCCGAAAGTGACCACATCACCGGCCTCAAGGGAAACCGGTGCATGCGCCTTTGCCAAGAAACTGCGATCTGCTGCCGTTATGGTGATGGGGCAGGGGGCGCCGGCTGTGCCAATGACTGCTCGGCTCGTGCTCCTGAAAGAAAAACCGCCGAGCGTCAGTTCGAGGCACGGCGTATTGACCGGATTGCCGACGATACGGTTTGCGGCGTTGAACGCGCCGCGATCCAGCGCGCCAGAGGCCGATACGCCCTGTCCGGTCTGGCCAAAGCGGCCGAGATCCTGGAAAATTGCCGGCATCGGCGCGGCGAGCACCTCGAAATGCGGGCCGTCCTTTGTTTGCCCCTTTTCGCGCTGTGTCGGGGCTGGAATGTCGACTCTTCTGCCGGCCTTGTCCATGTCGAAGAAACGCACCCGGTAACCCGGCTGGAAAAGCGCACCAGGCTCACGGTCGATGTCCCACATCTTCACCGGCGTGGTGCCGATGATCTGCCAGCCGCCGGGGCTGTTTTGTGGGTAGACGCCGCTGAAAGCACCGGCCAATGCTACGGAGCCGGCCGGAATACGGGTGCGCGGGCTCTGCCGGCGCGGCACATGCAGTGCCTGATCGCCGCCGACAAGGTAACCGAAGCCGGGGGCGAAGCCGCAGAAGGCCACGGTGAATTCGCTTTCGGTATGGCGGCGGATAACCTCTTCGACGCTCATTCCGGTCAGTCCGGCAACATCGGCGAGGTCTTCGCCATTATAACGGACGGGGATTTCTACAAGATTGTCCGATGGCGCGATCTTTGCCGAGAGATCGCGGCTCGCAAGCTGCGCAGCCAGCGCTTCGGAGCCGATCTTCTCGGGCCGGAACCGGATCATCAGCGTGCGGGCAGCCGGCACCGTCTCTTCTATGCCTTCGATGGGATCGTTCTGCAGCGAGGCGAAAAGCGCCAGCGTTTCATCGAGATCGGCGAGTTCGACAAGAATGGTGGTGAGGCTGACGGGAAGAAAACGCATCATATCCTCACGCGTGATAGGCGGTGTCGGGAATGTCGGTGATGAACATGTGTCCCGGCGCATGGGTAATGGCAAAGGGAACACCGGATGCCATCACGGCGGCCTGTGGGGTGACGCCGCAGGCCCAGAAGACCGGAACCTCGCCGGGTTCGATCCGCACCGCGTCGCCGAAATCGGGCTTTGCGAGATCGGTAATGCCGATCTCCTCGGGCGCACCCACATGCACGGGCGAACCATGCACCGCTGGAAAACGTCCTGAAATGGTTGCCGCATCAGCGACGCGCGACGCCGGGATCGGCCGCATGGAAACGACCATATTGCCCTTCAGCCGACCGGCCGGACGGCAGGGGCGGTTGGTGAGATACATGGGCACATTGCTCTTGTCCGTCATATGGCGGATTTCGATACCCGCCTCCACCATCGGTGTTTCGAAGGTGAAGCTGCAGCCAATGAGGAAGGCGACGAGATCGTCGCGCTCAGCCCATGCGGCGGTGGCATCAGCGGTTTCCTCAACAAGCTTGCCGTCACGCCAGATGCGATAAAGCGGCAAATCAGTCCTGAGATCGGCGCCAGGCGCCAGAAGCGTGGTTGGCGATCCGGGATCGGACACGTCGAGTACCGGGCAGGGCTTGGGATTGCGTTGCGCATAAAGCAGAAAATCGAAAGCCCAGTCGCGCGGCAGCACGATCATGTTCGCCTGTGTGAAGCCGGGCGCGATGCCGGAGGTAGGGGCGACAAGACCGCCGCGATAGGTGGCGCGGGCCTTGCGGGCGGCGTCCGCGTCCGTGTGATTGAGATAGGATGTGGGTATCGTCATCGGCTATCCTTTCAGCGATTGGATGCAAAAGAGCGGATGTCGATGCCATCAGCCTCGAAGCGCCGGCGGATTTCCTGGGCGATGGCGACCGCACCGGGGCTGTCGCCATGTACACAGATGGATTGCGCTTCGATTTTTATAATACTGCCATCGATCGCCTCCAGCGTGCCTTCGCGGGCAAGCTGCACCATGCGGTCGGCAATTTTTGCCGCGTCATGTAATACGGCACCGGCTTCCCGGCGGGAAACGAGCTGGCCCTGAGGCGTATAGGCGCGGTCGGCAAAAGCTTCGGCAACGACGGCAAGACCGGACTTGCGGGCGAGATCGAGGATGGGCGCGTTGGCGAGGCCCATCAGCACCAGTGAAGGATCGACCGCCTTGATGCCGTCGATGACGGCCTGTCCCTGTTTTGCGTCATTGGCAATGCGGTTATAGAGCGCGCCATGCGGCTTGACGTAACGCACCGTGGTTCCGGCCGCGGCGGCAACACCCTTCAGCGCGCCGATCTGGTAGATGACATCGGCAATCAGTTCTTCCGAGGTGGCGTCCAGATCGCGGCGGCCGAAGCCGACGCGGTCAGGATAGGAGACATGGGCGCCAACGACAACGCCCTTTTCGGCAGCGGCCTTGACGGTGCGGTAGATGCCGGCCGGGTCGCCTGCGTGAAATCCGCAGGCGATGTTGGCGCTGGAAACGATGGCGAGCATCGCCTCGTCATCACCCATGCGCCATGCGCCGTAACTTTCGCCAAGATCGCTGTTGAGATCGATAGCGGCCATGTTTGCCTCCCTTGGTTTTTGCTTACAGGCCGAGCAGGCCGAAGATGGTGCCGGCTGACTTGTAGCCCATGTACCATGTCAATGCGCAAGTCAGAACGCCGAGTACCAGCAGAACACGCGAGTAGCGGTGGCCACCCATCAGGTCTTCACGTTTCCATGCGGCAAACAGGAAGATGCTGAGGCCGATGGGCAGAATGAGGCCGTTCAGGCCGCCGACAAAGACCAGCATGGCGGCGGGCGGCGTCGTGATCAGCAGGTAGCAGACGAGCGAGACCGCGATGAAAACGACCGTCGCCATGTTGCGGGCACGTTCGGTCATGTCCTGCTTGAAAACGGGCAGGAATGAAACGGAGGTATAGGCTGCGCCGATGACGCTGGTAATAGCCGCTGCCCAGAAGATGACGCCGAAGAGGCGGAAGCCGAGATCGCCTGCGGCCGAACGAAAGGCCTGCGCAGCCGGGTTGGCGGCCTGGCTGGAGGTGTCGATGACGACGCCGCTGGCGACGACGCCGAGAATGGCGAGGAACAGCACATAACGCATGACGCCGGTGACGGCGATGCCGGTCAGCGCGGCGCGGTTGACGGCCGGCAGGTTTTCGATGCCAACCATGCCGCGATCCAACAGCCGATGCGCGCCGGAATAGGTGATATACCCGCCAACAGTGCCGCCGACGATGGTGGTGATGGTCGCAAAATTGATCGTGTCCGGCAGAAAGGTCTGGCGGAAAGCGTCGCCCACTGGTGGTGCGGAAACGAAGGCCACATAGAGCGTGAGCACGATCATCAGGATGCCGGCGAAAATGATGAACCGGTCGACCGCAAGGCCCGCCCGCTTGGAAACGAAGATGGCGATGGAGAAGACAGCGCTGATGGCGCCACCGATTTTCGGATCAAGTCCGAAAATGGCGTTGAGACCAAGGCCGGTGCCGCCAATATTGCCGATGTTGAAGAAAAGACCGCCAACAATGACGAGGATGGCCAGAAGATAACCGGAACCGGGAATGGCAGCGTTCGCGATATCGGATGCGCGCATGCGCGTCAGCGTGACGATACGCCAGATGTTGAGCTGAACGACGAAGTCGATGAGAATGGAGGCGAGGATGCCGAAGGCAAAGGCGGCGCCCAGCTGCGTGGTGAATGTCGCCGTTTGGGTAATGAATCCCGGACCGATGGCGGATGTGGCCATCAGGAAGATCGCTCCCAGAAGCGATGCGCGTTTTGAAATTTTTAGATCGGCAGTCGGGGTGAGCTTATTCTGCTCCATGGATTTTCTCCGCTCCATTTGCAATCCGCCCCTCGCGGATGCTTTATGAGAGCGAGTTTGTCGTGTTCCGCGAAATTGTCAATATTGTTCAACAATAAATAATAATCGTTCTCTTATTTTGTCTATTTGTTGGACGTTATGCGCATGAATTCAGCATGTTTTTTTCGTGCTTTGCTAATGCTTTGTGCTATGGGCAGAACATGCCGTGTCCGAACATGCCTGTCACGGAATTCCCGATGCTGCATTGCTCTTAGGAAAGGAGCGCCATGACGGAAACGATAGAGGGTCTGCCGCTTGCGGATCGATTGGCCAAGGGTATTCGTACCCTGCTGATATCAGGTGAGCTGGCGCCGGGTCAGCGCCTGTCAGAGGCAGCCTTCAGTGAACGTTTCGATGTCTCCCGCAATTCGCTGCGCGAAGCATTCCGCCTTTTGACCAAGGACGGGCTTCTGCGTCATGAGGCCAATCGCGGTGTGTTCGTCGCAGTCCCCACCATGTCCTCGGTCATCGATATTTACCGGGTGCGGCGCATGGTCGAGTGTGGAGCATTACGTCAGGCCTGGCACAAGCACCCCGCGATCAAAACGATGCGGGCAGCGGTCGAGGATGCGAAGGTAAAGCGTGAGGCTGCTGATTGGCTGGGCGTGGGCAGCGCCAACATGAAATTTCATGCCGCTGTCGTTGATCTCCTCGACAGTGCCCGGATCAGCGACTTTTACGAGCGCATCGCCGCTGAACTCCGGCTGTGTTTCGGCCTCTTGAAAGATCCCGAACAGCTTCATTCTCCATTTGTCGACATGAACAGCAAGATCCTGTCACTGATGGAGGAAGGCAAGGCGCAGGAAGCGGGCGACGAGATGGACACCTATCTCAATCTTTCAGAGCGTACGGTCCTGAAAGCGCTGGAACGTGCCGTGGAACACGCCTCCTGACATAGCGGGCGGCGGCGGCGAAACATCTCGTGCCGTACTGTTTCACTTTTGCCGATCAGGGCGATTGCCAAGTTTGCTGCGCTGCGTCATCAATGCTGGCATGACGCTTCGCGACCTGACAATTCTCGTTATCGACGAAAACGCGATCCGCGCTTCCATCATAGAGGAGGGCCTGCGCGAGGCGGGCTATCAGCGCGTTACCGTCATCCACGAGGTGAACGGGG
Organism: Agrobacterium sp. CMT1; assembly: GCF_037203725.1. Taxonomy (NCBI): domain Bacteria; kingdom Pseudomonadati; phylum Pseudomonadota; class Alphaproteobacteria; order Hyphomicrobiales; family Rhizobiaceae; genus Agrobacterium; species Agrobacterium sp. CMT1. Next base: position 90,496 of record NZ_JBBCAR010000021.1, on the reverse strand, counting down.
TGGCGCGCACCATCGAGACGCTGCAGCCTGATGTCATTTTCATCGATCTTGAAAATCCAAATCGTGACATGATGGAGCATCTGTTTCAGCTCACCCGCACGGTTGGCCGGCCAATCGCCATGTTTGTCGATCGTTCCGACACCGCCTCCATCGAGGCGGCCGTCGAGGCCGGTGTCTCCGCGTACGTGGTGGACGGGTTGAAGAAAGAGCGTGTGAAACCGATTCTCGATATGGCGGTCAGCCGCTTCAATGCTTTCAGCCGCCTGCAGCGGGAGCTGGCCGATGCGAAATCGGCGCTTGAGGAGCGCAAGGTCATCGAACGCGCCAAAGGCATATTGATGAAGATGCGCGGCCTTTCCGAAGAAGAGGCCTTTGCACTTCTGCGGCAAACGGCAATGAACGAGAAAAAGAAGATTTCCGAGATCGCGCAAAGCGTGGTCACCGCGGCCGGTCTGTTGATGTGACGAAGACCAGCCGGACAGCGTGGAGTGAATAACATGGCGGCACCGGAACAAACCGCAGGACCAGACAGCGGAGCGACGAAAGCCCCGGGCGCACCGGCAAGGGTCGGCAGTGACCGGCAGAAAATCCTGCGTGCTGGCTTTATACCCCTTGTTGACGCATCGGTTCTTATCGCAGCGGCCGAATTCGGCTTTGCAGAACGCGAGGGCATTACGCTCGATCTCGTGAAAGACGTTTCCTGGGCAAATGTGCGTGACCGGCTGGCGTTCCGGCAATTCGACATTGCCCATATGCTGTCGCCAATGCCCGTTGCCTCCATGCTCGGGCTCGGTTCCAACCCTTCGCCGACGATTACGCCTTTTTCACTCGGACGCGGCGGCAATGCGATCACGCTTTCGACTCGCCTGTTTGACCGCATGAAGGCCGTGACCGGACTTTCCGAAACGGCGGGAGCGCTCGAAAATGCCGAGGCGCTGAAGCGTGTGCTCGATGATATGCGTGCCCGCGGCGAGCCACCACCGACGCTTGGCATGACCTACCCGTTTTCCTCGCATAATTACGAATTTCGCTACTGGCTTGCCGCTGGTGGCATTCACCCCGATAACGATGTCAAGCTTGTGGTCGTGCCGCCGCCGTTGACATCGGATGCGCTCGCTGCGGGAGCGATTGACGGTTTCTGCGTTGGAGCGCCGTGGAATATCGTCGCCGCCGAACGCGGTGTCGGCCGGATCGTTGCCGCCAAGCAGGACCTGTGGCCTTCCGCACCCGAAAAGGTCATCGGCATGCGGCCCGAATGGGCGGAAAACCAACAAGAAACGGTCGGACGGCTGCTGACGGCGCTTGATGCGGCCGCGCGCTGGTGCGACCTTGCAGAAAATCACGATGAACTAAGCCGGGCCCTTGCCGATCCGCGTTACATCGGAGCGCCTGAGGCGATTATCCGTCGTGTGCTTGCCGGTGAATTCAGCATTGATAGCCGGGGGAATAGGCGCGTGATCGACAAATATTTCACCTTTCATGGCGGCCATGCGAATTATCCCCGGCAAAGTCAGGCTTTGTGGATTTACAGCCAGATGATCCGCTGGGGGCAGGCGGAATTTTCTCGTAAAGGTGTGGCGGCCGCCTTGTCTTCCTACCGGCCGGATATTTACCGGGCGGTGCTGGGCGACGCCAATGCACCTGATGATGCCGATATCCGTGTCGAAGGGCAGGAAGAAGGTGATCGTTTCGTAGATGGCCTCATATTCGATCCCGCCGATATAGAAGGCTATGTGAAGAAATTTTCAGTACGTACATCTACGGCTGTTTCTCACGCTTCCGGTGAGGCATAAACGGTCCCCAAGCTGGTCAAGCTGCATAAAATTCAAGCGCGGGATTTCTCCATTGCCCAAATGCAAGCCAAGAAAATCTCTGATTAAAGTTTAATCGCACAGCTCATCTTCTGAAATACTTATTTATTTTCAGCGATTTAATTCGATCTCGATAAACTGGCACGCCTTTTGCTTTTTGTTTTTCGCACCGGTCAACGGCGATCGGAGCAAGCAGGGCGCGGCATAGGCGCTTTCAAAGACATAGACGTCGCAAGGTTTTGCTGCCCGGAACACCTCCGTTCCGAAGGCGCAAACACCGAGCGGCGTTTTTTTATTTTCCGGTTTTTTCGCAAGCGAAAACGTCACCCGAAAAGGTGGCCCAATAAGGGGAACATGCGAATGAAAAAGATATTCTCCGGCGATGTCAGCCGCCGCACGATACTGCAGACGACAGCCGCGGCAGCCCTTGTCAGCGCCGTACGCGTGGCCTTTCCATCCGGTGCATTCGCGGCAACCGCTGAGCCGGAAGTGAAAGGTGCGAAAATCGGTTTTATCGCGCTCACCGACGCCGCACCGCTCGTTATCGCCGCGGAAAAGGGCCTCTTCGCCAAGCATGGCATGCCTGACGTCGAGGTTCTGAAGCAGGCGTCATGGGGCGCAACGCGCGACAATCTGGTGCTCGGCGGCGCCTCGAACGGTATTGACGGCGCGCATATTCTGACGCCGATGCCGTATCTGATGCATACGGGCAAGGTAACCCAGAACAATGTGCCGGTGCCGATGACAATCCTCGCCCGCCTGAACCTCGACAGCCAGGGCATCTCCGTCGCCAGGGAATATGCAGATACCGGCGTTCAACTCGATGCCTCCAAACTGAAGGCGGCGTTCGAGAAGAAGAAGGTAGAAGGCAAGGAAATCAAGGCCGCGATGACGTTCCCCGGCGGCACGCATGATCTCTGGATCCGCTATTGGCTTGCCGCCGGCGGTATCGATCCCGACAAGGACGTTTCCACCATCGTCGTTCCGCCGCCGCAGATGGTCGCCAATATGAAGGTTGGCAACATGGACGTCTTCTGTGTGGGCGAGCCCTGGAACGAGCAGCTGGTCAATCAGGGCATCGGCTTTACTGCCTGTACGACAGGCGAACTCTGGAAGGGCCATCCGGAAAAGGCGCTCGGCATGCGCGCCGACTGGGTGGAAAAGAACCCCAACGCCACCAAGGCGCTGCTGATGGCGGTCATTGAAGCACAGATGTGGTGTGACGAGATGGCGAACAAGGAGGAAATGTCCACCATCCTCGGCAAACGCCAGTGGTTCAACGTGCCGCCGAAGGATGTACTTGGCCGCCTGAAGGGCAATATCAATTACGGCAACGGCCGCGTGCTCGAAAATACCGGCCTGCAGATGAAGTTCTGGCAGGACCATGCCTCCTATCCCTTCCACAGCCACGACAGCTGGTTCATCACCGAAAACATCCGCTGGGGCAAATTCGCGCCCGACACCGATGTGAAGGCGCTGGTTGCGAAGGTGAACCGAGAGGATATCTGGCGCGCTGCCGCCAAGGATCTCGGCGTAACCGATCTGCCCGCTTCCACCTCGCGCGGCAAGGAAACCTTCTTCGACGGCAAGGTCTTCGACCCGGAAAACCCGTCGGCCTATCTCGAGAGCCTGTCCATCAAGGCGGCCTCCTGACGAGGAGACCCGGGCGTCGCCCTTCATCCGCCGGCCGCGCTTCCCAACCGGTGCGGCTGAAGACCGGGTGAGGGGCGAGCCCAGACCGCAACCGACATCAAGAGGAAATGCCCATGTCCGCATTGGCCCGAAAATTCAACGAAGAGCCGCAGCAGCAGGCAGCGAAGAAGGCAAATGTCGTGGCGCTTGCGCCGAAACAGTCGCCGCGGATTGATCTGCGCAAATGGGGGGTGGTAGCGGCCCGCAACATCATCCCGCCGTTTGTCGTTCTCGCCATTCTGCTTGCTGTCTGGCAGCTGCTCTGTTCCGCCCCCGGCGCCTCCCTGCCGCCGCCGAGCCAGGTTTTCGAGGAGAGCTACGATCTCATCGTATCGCCGTTCTTCCATAACGGCTCGCAGGATATAGGTCTCGGCCTGCGCGTGCTGGTCTCGCTGGAGCGGGTGGCCTACGGTTTCGGTCTTGCCGCCATCGCCGGCATCATTCTCGGGGCTGTCATCGGCCAGTCGGTCTGGGCGATGCGCGGGCTCGATCCGATTTTTCAGGTGCTGCGCACCGTGCCGCCGCTCGCCTGGCTGCCGCTTTCACTGGCCGCCTTTCAGGACAGCAATCCGTCGGCCATTTTCGTGATCTTCATCACCTCCATCTGGCCGGTCATCATCAATACCGCAGTCGGCGTGCGCAACATTCCGCAGGACTACCGTAACGTGGCGCAGGTGCTGCGGCTGAACCAGCTGGAATTCTTCTTCAAGATCATGCTGCCTTCGGCGGCACCCTACATCTTCACCGGCCTGCGCATCGGCATCGGCCTTTCATGGCTCGCGATCGTGGCGGCAGAAATGCTGACCGGCGGCGTCGGCATCGGCTTCTTCATCTGGGACGCTTGGAATTCCTCGCGCTTGCCCGACATCATCGTGGCACTCGCCTACATCGGCGTCGTCGGCTTCATGCTCGACAAGCTAGTGGCGGCGCTCGGCAAGGTCATCACCCGCGGCGCTGCGGCCAACTGAAAGGGCGATAACTATGAACGCATATCTCAAGCTCGATCACATCGACAAATATTTCGACAAGGGCGGCTCGCGCGCCGAGGTGCTGAAAGGCATCAACCTCACTATCGAAAAGGGTGAATTCGTCTCGGTCATCGGCCACTCCGGTTGCGGCAAATCCACCATGCTGAACCTCATCGCCGGGTTGACGAAAGTCTCCGCCGGTGCCGTGCTCCTCGAAAACCGGGAGGTCAACGAACCCGGACCTGAACGCGCCGTCGTGTTTCAGAACCACAGCCTGCTGCCGTGGCTTTCGGTTTATGAAAACGTCAATCTCGCTGTCGAGAAGGTCTTCCGCAATACCAAGACACGGGCCGAGCGGGATGACTGGGTCATGCGCAATCTCGATCTCGTTCAGATGGGGCACGCGAAAGACAAAAAGCCTTCGGAAATTTCCGGCGGCATGAAACAGCGTGTCGGCATTGCCCGGGCGCTCGCCATGGAGCCGAAAATCCTGCTGCTGGACGAGCCTTTCGGGGCGCTGGATGCGCTGACCCGCGCCCATCTTCAGGACGCGGTGATGGAAATCCACGCCCGGCTCGGCAACACCATGGTCATGATCACCCATGACGTGGACGAGGCTGTGCTGCTCTCCGACCGTATCGTGATGATGACCAACGGTCCCGCAGCTCACATCGGCGAAGTGCTCGAGGTGCCGCTGGTACGCCCGCGCAACCGTATCGAGCTTGCATCCGACAAGACCTACCTCAAATGCCGCGAGGCCGTGCTGAAGTTCCTTTATGAACGTCACCGCTTCGTCGAAGCCGCGGAGTAACGACCATGACGCAGAAACTCGTCATCATCGGTAATGGCATGGCGCCGGGGCGCATGCTGGAAAACCTGTTCGAAACCGCGCCCGGCCTCTACGATGTCACCATTTTCAATGCTGAGCCGCGCGTTAATTACGATCGCATCATGCTCTCGCCGGTGCTTTCAGGCGAAAAGAGCTTCGAGGACATCGTCATCCACAATGACGACTGGTATGCGGCCAATAATGTGACGCTGCACAAGGGTGCGAAAGTCACCGGTATCGATCGGGACAAAAAGACCGTCACCAGCGAAAACGGTATTACGGCTTCCTATGACAAGCTGGTGATCGCCACCGGTTCTCTGCCCTTCATCATTCCCGTCCCCGGCCATCAATTGCCCGGCGTGCTCGCCTATCGCGATCTCGGTGATGTGACGAAGATGCTGGAGATCGCAGAAGGAAAGGGCCGCGCCATTGTCATCGGCGCCGGGCTTCTCGGGCTGGAAGCCGCCTATGGTCTCAAGCGTCAGGGAATGGACGTCACCGTCATCCACCTGATGCCGACGATCATGGAGCGTCAGCTTGATCCGGCAGCGGCCTATCTTCTGGAGAAGGCGCTCACCGAGCGCGGCATCGACATCATCACCAAGGCCAATACCAAATGCATTCTTGGCAAGGAGAAGGTCGAGGGCATCGAACTGGAAGACGGCAGGATCATCAAAGGCGACATGGTGGTGATGGCGGTCGGTATCCGTCCCGCTTCCGGTCTTGCCAGGGAAGCCGGTCTTGCCGTCAATCGCGGTATCGTCGTTGACGATGGCATGATGACGTCGGACGCCTCGATCTATGCGCTCGGCGAATGCGCGGAACATCGCGGCATATGCTACGGGCTGGTTGCACCGCTTTATGAATCGGCCCGGGTGCTGGCTGACCGCCTATGCGGCGGTTCGGCCGAATATCACGGCTCCGTCACTAACACGAAGCTCAAGGTTACCGGCATCAACCTGTTTTCCGCCGGCGATTTCGCAGAAGGCGACGACCGCGAGGAAATCGTGCTGCGAGACGCCACGGCCGGCGTCTACAAGCGCCTGATCCTCAAGGAAAACCGCATCATCGGCGCGGTGCTTTACGGCGAGACGTCGGACGGATCGTGGTTCTTCGACCTGATGAAGAAGTCCACCGATATTTCTGCCATGCGTGAGACCCTGATCTTCGGTCATGCCTATCAGGGAGGGTCGCCGCTGGACCCTATGGCGGCCGTTGCAGCCTTGCCGGATGATGCGGAAATCTGCGGCTGCAACGGCGTTTGCAAGGGTAAGATCACCTCGTCCATCACCTCCAAGGGATTGACGTCTCTGGATGATGTGCGCGCCCACACCAAGGCTTCCGCCTCCTGCGGCAATTGCACCGGCCTCGTCGAACAGCTGATGACGCTGACGCTCGGCGACAGTTATAACCCCGCTGCCGTGCAGCCCATGTGCAAATGCACCGATCTCGGCCACGACGATGTACGCCGTCTCATCAAGGCCAAGGGTCTTAAGACCATTCCCGCTGTGATGCAGGAGCTTGAGTGGAAAACCTCCTGCGGCTGTGCGAAATGCCGGCCGGCGCTCAACTATTACCTCGTCTGCGATTTCCCGGACGAATATGCCGATGACTATCAGTCGCGTTACATCAATGAGCGCGTCCACGCCAACATCCAGAAGGATGGCACCTATTCCGTCGTGCCGCGTATGTGGGGTGGGGTCACCTCCTCCTCCGAACTGCGGGCGATTGCCGATGTGGTCGACAAGTTCGAAATCCCGATGGTGAAGGTGACGGGCGGCCAGCGCATCGACCTTCTCGGCATCGAGAAGGAGGATTTGCCGGCGGTCTGGGCCGACCTCGGCAAGGCCGGGTTCATTTCCGGCCAGGCCTATGCCAAGGGCTTGCGCACCGTGAAGACCTGTGTCGGCCAGCAATGGTGCCGCTTCGGCACGCAGGATTCCACCGGGCTTGGCATCCGCATTGAAAAATTCATGTGGGGCTCGTGGACACCCGCCAAGCTGAAGCTTGCTGTTTCAGGCTGTCCGCGCAACTGCGCCGAGGCCACCTGCAAGGATATTGGCGTCATCTGCGTCGATTCCGGGTTCGAAATCCATTTCGCCGGCGCCGCCGGTCTCGATATCAAGGGCACGGAGGTTCTGGGTCTTGTCAGAACCGAGGATGAGGCGCTGGAGCATATCGTGGCGCTCACCCAAATGTACCGTGAGCAGGCGCGCTACCTTGAGCGCATCTACAAATGGGCCAAGCGCATCGGCTACGACGAGGTTCGTCGCCAGATCATGAATGATGCGGAGAAGCGTCGGGCCTATTTCGAACGCTTCGTCTTCAGCCAGAAAATCGCGCAGGTCGATCCCTGGTCCGAGCGTGTGTCCGGCCACGACAAGCACGAATTCAGGCCCATGGCGGCAATCGGTTTCAGCGAGGCAGCGGAGTGAGAACGATGGACGTCAACTGGATCGATATTGGTGACATCTCCGACATCCCACTGCGCGGCGCACGGTGCGTAAAAACGCCGATGGGCAAGATCGCTGTGTTCCGCACAGCGGAAAATCAGGTCTTCGCCATCGAGGACCATTGCCCGCATAAGGGCGGGCCGCTGAGCCAGGGCATCGTGCATGGCGCTTCGGTGACGTGTCCCTTGCATAATTGGGTCATTTCGCTGGAAACCGGCAAGGCCTTGGGGGCGGATGAGGGCGAGGTGAGGACCATTCCGCTGCGTAATCTGGATGGAAGGCTTTCGATAGCGCTCGAAACCCTGATGATTGCGGCGGAGTGAATTGCGATGGCGGTGGCTTTACCCCCCTCTGCCCTGCCGGGCATCTCCCCCTCAAGGGGGGAGATCGACAAGCGGAGGGCTCCTCGTTCCCTCTCCACCGGCGACGACGCCAGTTGTGAATGGAAGTTTGTGCCGCGATTGATCTCCCCCCTTGAGGGGGAGATGCCCGGCAGGGCAGAGGGGGGTAAGCGCCACACGTTGAGGCGGCGTAACCGCCACACACTGAGAGGGCAAACCCATGCCCGTTGAAACCAAAACCACCTGTCCCTATTGCGGCGTCGGCTGCGGCGTCATCGCCACCGTCAACGACGATGGCATCGTTTCCATCAGAGGCGATCAGGACCACCCCGCCAATTTCGGCCGGCTGTGCTCCAAGGGCTCGGCTCTCGCCGAAACCATCGACCTTGAAGGACGCATTCTTTACCCTGAGATCAATGGCAAGCGGGCAACATGGGACGAAGCGCTTGATCTCGTCGCTTCCCGCTTCTCCGACACCATTGCCGAACATGGCCCGGATTCGGTCGCCTTTTACGTCTCCGGCCAATTGCTGACGGAGGATTATTACCTCGCCAACAAGCTGATGAAAGGTTTCATCGGTTCGGCCAATATCGATACCAACTCAAGGCTCTGCATGTCGTCCTCGGTCGCCGGCCATCGCCGCGCTTTCGGGGCCGATACGGTGCCGGGCACCTATGAGGATATGGAGCTTGCCGATCTGGTGATCCTCACCGGTTCAAATCTCGCCTGGTGCCATCCCGTTCTCTACCAGAGGCTAGCGGCGGCAAAGGCGGCACGGCCGGAAATGAAAGTCGTTGTCATCGATCCGCGTCGCACGATGAGCGCCGATATTGCCGATATGCACCTCGCCATCCGCCCGGATGGAGATGTGGCGCTGTTTACCGGCCTGCTGGCGCACCTTTCCGGTAGTCCTGCAGTCGATCACGTCTATGTGGAAGATCACACGGTCGGTTTTGATGCCGCGATGCAGGCAGCAACCGAATATAGCCTGCCTGATATCGCTGAGGCCACCGGGCTGACGATTGCCGAACTGATTTCCTTTTACGAATTGTTCGAACGCGCCGAAAAAACCGTCACCTGTTACAGCCAGGGCGTCAACCAATCGCAAAGCGGCACCGACAAGGTCAACGCTATCATCAATTGCCACCTTGCGACCGGTCGCATCGGCAGGCCCGGCATGGGACCGTTTTCGCTGACCGGTCAGCCGAACGCCATGGGCGGGCGCGAGGTCGGCGGGCTGGCCAACATGCTGGCCGCCCATATGGCCATCGAAAGTGCCGGGGATCGTGATCGCGTGCAGCGCTTCTGGGCCTCGCCTGCCATTGCGGAAAAACCCGGCCTCAAGGCCGTTGATATGTTTCGGGCCGTGGCCGATGGCCGCATCAAGGCGCTGTGGATCATGGCAACCAATCCAGTGGTGTCCATGCCTGACGCCGGTGCTGTCGAAGCGGCCATCAAGGCCTGTCCATTCGTCGTGGTGTCCGATGTCATGGACAAGACCGATACGGCGCGCCATGCCCATGTGCTTCTGCCATCGCTTGGCTGGGGGGAAAAAGACGGCACGGTCACCAATTCCGAGCGGCGCATTTCCCGCCAGCGCGGTTTTCTCGATGCACCCGGTGAAGCGAAAGCGGACTGGTGGCAGATGGCGGAAGTGGGCCGGCGCATGGGTTTCGGCGCAGCCTTTGCCTTCCGGCACGCGTCGGAGATTTTCTCCGAACATGCGGCTCTGTCTGGCTTCGAAAATCTGGGCAGTCGCGATTTCGACATCAGTGGCGTCGACCCGAAAGTCTATGACGGGATGGCGCCCTTCCAATGGCCAAGACCGCAGGCAGGTGACGCCGGCACGGCGCGTTTCTTCGCAGATGGCCGGTTTTATCACGCCGATGGCAAGGCGCGGTTCATCGTCACAGCCTTGCCGGAGGTGGACAGAACGTCGGCGGACTATCCGCTGACGCTGAATACCGGGCGCATTCGCGACCAGTGGCATACCATGACCCGCACCGGCAAAAGCGCACGCCTTACCGCCCATATCGCCGAGCCATTCGCCGAGCTTCACCCGCGCGATGCACAGGCGCTGGGCATCGAAAGCGCCGATCTGGTAGAGCTGGAAAGTCCACATGGTAAGGTTCTGCTGCGGGCGTTGATCAGCGAAAGGCAGGCGCGCGGGTCGGTGTTCGCGCCGATGCACTGGAACGACCAGTTCGCCTCGCTGGCGCGGATCGATATGGTTGTGGCCCCGGTCACGGACCCTTATTCCGGCCAGCCCGCCTCGAAAAACACGGGCGTGAGGGCAAGACGTTTCGAAGCGAAGGCTTACGGTTTCGCCATTTCCCGCACCCGGCCCGATGCGCCGGACTGCGCCTATTGGGCGATTGCAAAGGCGGATGGCGGCTATCGCATGGAGCTTGCCTTTGCGGAAGAGCCGCAGGACTGGACGCTCTGGGCACGACAGGTCTTCGGCATCGACGCCGGGATCGAGCCGCTGGGTTATAGCGACCGGCAAACCGGCGATCTGCGCCTTGCCTTTTTCGATGGCGATATACTGCTGGCGGCGCTGTTCATCGCAAGGCGGCCGGTGGCTGTTGCACGCAACTGGGCGATTTTACAATTGACCGAGCGCCATGAGGATCTGCGAATGCGGTTTGCGCTGATCGCCGGTCGCCCCGGAGCCGGCCGTCCCGATCCGGGGGCCACGGTCTGCTCTTGCTTCAATGTCGGCGTCAACCAGATCACGGCTGCAGTCCGGGATGGCTGCCATAGCGTCGAAGCCATCGGCAAGGTGTTGAATGCCGGCACCAATTGCGGCTCGTGCCGCGCCGAAATCAAGGGGGTCATCAATGGATGCCTTAAAACCGCAGCGGAATGAACCGGCCCGTATGGAGAAACTCGCCAAGCTGCCGGTTTTCTGGGGGCTTGAGGGCAAGCGCGTGGTGCTGGCGGGCGGATCGGATGGGGCCGCCTGGAAGGCGGAGCTGTTGCTGGCCTGCGGCGCGGAATTGCATGTCTTTTGTGAGAGGGGTGACCTGTCCGAGACATTTGCAGGGCTCGTTGTCAGAAGCACTCGCCTGCATTTCCATGCCATGCGCTGGCATAGTGGCATATTCGCCAATGCGGAACTGGCGCTGGCGGATTGCGAAACGGATACGGAGGCGGCAGCCTTTCATGCCGCTGCGCGGGCGGCGGGTGTTCCCGTCAACGTCATCGACAAGCCGGAATTCTGCCAGTTCCAGTTCGGCTCCATCGTCAATCGCTCGCCAGTGGTCGTCTCGATCTCCACCGATGGCGCAGCACCTATTCTGGCTCAGGCTATCCGTCGGCGCATTGAGACATTGCTGCCGCCCTCGCTCAGGGATTGGGGCGCGCTTGCCCGGACCATCCGTGAGCGGGTTAACCTGCGGCTGACGCCAGGTCCGTCCCGGCGGCTGTTCTGGGAGAAATTCGTCGATCGGGCCTTTACCGAAAGGCTGGACGAAGAGAGCGAAGAACGATTGCTGATGGCTACCGGAATGCAGGCTTGCGAGGTTGGGGGGCGGGTGACGCTTGTGGGCGCCGGCCCTGGAGACGCCGAACTGCTGACGCTGAAAGCGGTGCGCGCCCTGCAGGCGGCAGATGTCATCCTGTTTGACGATCTTGTCTCAGCCGAGGTGCTGGAGCTGGCGCGGCGGGAGGCCAAGCGCATGCTGGTTGGCAAGCGCGGCGGCCGCGAAAGCTGCAGGCAGGAAGATATCAACGACATGATGATCCGGCTTGCAAAGGCGGGAAAGAGGGTGGTGCGCCTGAAATCCGGCGATCCGATGATTTTCGGGCGCGCCGGTGAGGAGATCGCCGCGCTGGCGGCTGAAAACATTCCCGTCGATGTCGTGCCCGGCATCACCGCGGCAAGCGCCATGGCCTCCCGCCTCGGCATTTCCCTGACCCATCGCGACCACGCCCAGTCAGTGCGCTTCATCACCGGCCATTCCCGTCAGGGAAAGCTGCCGGAGAATATTGACTGGACATCGCTTGCCGACCCCGCCGTAACCACGGTTTTTTACATGGGCGGGCGAACCGCGGCGGCAATCCAGTCCTCCTTGCTCGCCCACGGCATGGACGCCTCGACGCCCGTTGCCGTCGTGGTTTCCGTCACCCGGGCGAATGAGCAGCGCTGGTGCGGCACACTCACGCAACTGTCTGCGGCAATCGAGCGGCTGGGGGTAAACGAGCCCGTTCTGATCGGCATTGGCGATGCGTTCCGCGCCGCTTCCCCGGCGCTGTCCGTGATGGACGCAAAGGAGATCCTTCTGCCCGTTCTGATAGCTCGATGACGGACCACGCGCCGCCCCGGCGCAAATTTTTGACACACGACGTCGACGCGGCCACCCACGGTCGGCCTAAACCATCCCTTGACATTGGTTTTTCGTTCGCTCTTCAATAAAACGAAAAAATTGAAAGAGGAGGGAGGGCGAAATGTTGCTCACACCGCGTCAGGATGAAATCGTCGCGCTGGCGAAAGCGAACGGGCGAGTGCTGGTCGACGAGCTGGCATCTCGGTTTTCCGTCACCCCTCAGACGATCCGCAAGGACCTGAACGACCTCTGCGATACCCGTGTTCTGACCCGCATCCACGGCGGCGCGCTTTTTCCAAGCGGCAATGAAAATGTCAAATACGAGGCTCGGCGGGCGATTGCTTCCGTGGAGAAGCAGGCGATCGGAGCCGCTGCCGCCGCTCTCATTCCCAACAATTCGTCGCTTTTCATCAACATCGGCACGACCACGGAGGCGGTGGGCGAAGCGCTGGCGGATCATCACGAACTGATGGTAATCACGAATAATATAAATGTTGCCAACAGGTTACGTGTTTTCCCGGGTATTGAGGTGGTGATTGCCGGTGGTGTCGTGCGCGGCTCCGATGGCGGCATTGTCGGCGAAGCGGCCGTGGATTTCATTCGCCAGTTCAAAGTGGATTTCGCCGTCATCGGCGTGTCCGCCATCGATGAGGACGGCGCCCTGCTGGATTTCGATTTCCGCGAGGTCAAGGTTGCGCAGGCAATCATCTCCAACGCGCGCCATGTGATTCTGGTATCGGATTCGCTCAAATTCGAACGGACGGCCCCTGTCCGCATCGGCCATCTTTCGCAGGTTCATACCTTCATCACCGATCATTGTCCGATTGATTCCATCCGCGGCATCTGCGCCGATCACGATGTCCGGCTGATCGAGACGGAGGCCCGCGGCACCTGATCCACCGGCTGTCGGAATTTCGTTTGACATTCGTTTTATCTTCGAATTAGATGGTCGTGCTTTCAATATATCGATGAGGAGAGCGTCGATGAAAGCGCGGGAGGGTGCATGTCTGACGAGGCAATTCACGATATTTTCGTGATCGGCGGCGGTATCAATGGCTGCGGCATTGCGCGCGACGCCGTCGGCAGGGGCTATTCCGTCGCACTTGCAGAAATGAACGATTTCGCCTCCGGTACGTCGTCTGCTGCAACCAAGCTCATTCATGGCGGCCTGCGTTATCTCGAACATTACGAGTTTCGCCTGGTGCGCGAAGCGCTGATGGAACGCGAGGTTCTGTGGGCCATGGCGCCTCATATCATCTGGCCCATGCGTTTCGTGCTGCCCTTCCAGAAGGGCGGTGTGCGTCCGGCTTGGCTCGTGCGTCTCGGGCTCTTCCTTTACGATCATCTTGGCGGCCGCAAGCTTCTGCCCGCCACCCGCTCGCTCGATCTGCGCCGTGATCCGGCCGGAAAGCCTTTGAAACCGATTTTCGCCCGGGCTTTCGAGTATTCCGACGGATGGGTCGATGACGCCCGCCTGGTCGTGCTGAACGCCCGTGATGCCGCTGACCGTGGCGCGTTGATCCTCAATCGGACGCAGGTGGTTTCCGCGCGGCGCGACGGCGCGTTCTGGCGGGTCGAGACGAGAAATGCCGCCGGAGAAACGCAGGTCCACCGGGCGCGGATGTTGGTGAATGCCGCCGGTCCATGGGTCGACAGGGTTCTGTCGGCGACCTTCGGAAAAAACAACGTTCACAATGTTCGCCTCGTCCAGGGCAGCCATATCATCGTGCGCAAGAAGTTCTCCGATCCGCGCGCTTACTTCTTTCAGAATCCGGATGGCCGCATCATTTTCGCCATCCCTTACGAACAGGATTTCACCCTGATCGGCACGACGGATCGCGACTATACCGGTGACCCCCGGGCTGTTAAGATCAGCGACGAGGAAATCAGCTATCTCTGCAGCGCGGCGAGTGAATATTTTGCCGAACCGGTGAAGCCGGCCGATATTGTCTGGACCTATTCCGGGGTGCGGCCGCTTTTTGATGACGGCGCGTCAAAAGCGCAGGAGGCGACGCGTGATTATGTCTTGAAGACCGAGGGGACCGACGGCGAGGCACCACTTCTCAATATTTTCGGCGGCAAGCTCACCACTTATCGGCGACTCGCCGAACATGCTCTTGAAAAGATCGGCGATGCGCTGGGAACAAAGGGAGCCCCATGGACAGCGGGTTCTCATCTGCCGGGCGGAAATTTCAATGTAGAAGCTTATGCTGCGGAGGTTTCTGCGCTGCTATCGCGTTATCCCTTCATGGAAAAGCGTCATGCGGAGCGGCTCGTACGCTGCTACGGCACCGATGTGGCGGCGATGATAGGCAATGCGACAGACGCGTCGGCGCTTGGGCGGCATTTCGGCGGCACGCTCTATGAAGCCGAAGTTCGCTGGCTGATGGCGCGGGAATGGGCGCTGACGGCGGAGGATATTTTGTGGCGCCGTACCAAGCAGGGGCTTTTTTTGACCCCCGACGAGGTGCGTGGGTTGGAGGACTACATCGATGACATTGCAGGTGGACGATTGAAGGCAATCTGACGATCCGGACAAAAGCGGAGGAGGCTTTGGATCACCATGCTTGAATTGCGAAATGTCTCGAAGATGGTGGGCGGTGACTATCATATTCATCCCACGGATCTGACGTTGCAGCGCGGAAGCCTGAACGTTCTGCTTGGACCGACGCTTTCGGGCAAGACGTCGCTCATGCGGCTTATGGCAGGGCTGGACAAGCCAAGCAGCGGCTCGATCCTGGTCAACGGCGAGGATGTGACCGGCTGGCCGGTCCAGAAGCGCAACGTCGCCATGGTGTACCAACAGTTCATCAACTATCCGGCGCTCAGCGTTTACGAAAACATTGCCTCGCCG
This sequence comes from Agrobacterium sp. CMT1, assembly GCF_037203725.1. Classification (NCBI taxonomy): domain Bacteria; kingdom Pseudomonadati; phylum Pseudomonadota; class Alphaproteobacteria; order Hyphomicrobiales; family Rhizobiaceae; genus Agrobacterium; species Agrobacterium sp. CMT1. The sequence continues at coordinate 75,220 of NZ_JBBCAR010000021.1, read as the reverse complement.
ATGCGGGTTGCGGGCAAGGATCAGGCAACCATCGACCGGGAAGTGAGAAAAGCCGCGGAGCTTCTGAGGCTTACACCCTATCTCGACCGTACGCCGCTCAATCTTTCCGGCGGCCAGCAGCAGCGCACGGCACTTGCCCGCGCCATCGTCAAGAACGCCACTCTGGTGCTGCTCGATGAGCCGTTGGCCAATCTCGATTACAAGCTGCGCGAAGAATTGCGCGAGGAGCTGCCGCGCATTTTCGCGGAGTCGGGCGCGATCTTCGTTTATGCCACCACAGAGCCGTCAGAGGCGCTGCTGTTGGGCGGCAATACGGCAACACTCAACGAGGGCAGGGTAACCCAGTTCAGTCGCACCATCGAGGTTTACCGGCGCCCGGTGGATATTGTGACGGCGGAAATTTTCGCCGACCCGCCGCTCAACACCATCGAGGTCATCAAGACGGGTGGAGCCTTTACCCGTGCTGATCGCGCAGTTGTCGCGGTGCCGGCGCACCTTGCCACCGTGCCGGATGGACCTTTGACCATCGCTTTCCAGCCGCATCATCTTTTCCCGCAGGCGAAGGGTGAAGCACGGCAATCCATACGGGCGCGGACGCTGATCTCGGAAATCGCCGGGTCGGAAAGCTTCGTGCATGTGGAATTTTCGGGCCGACGCTGGGTCATGCTGGCGCATGGCATCCACGACATCGAACCGGACAGGGATATCGAGCTGTTTCTCGATACAAGCCACCTGATGGCATTCGACGCAAATGGCCGCGCCATCGGCGAAGCGGCGTAAGGGGGATCGGTCATGGCACGTATCACGCTCGATCATATCCGCCACGCCTATAACGCCAAGGCGCAGGCTGCCGGCGATTATGCGCTGAAGGAGGTTCATCACGAATGGGAGGATGGCGGGGCCTATGCACTTCTCGGTCCCTCCGGTTGTGGTAAGACCACGCTGCTCAACATCATTTCTGGCCTGCTGCGCCCCTCCGAAGGCCGCATCGCGTTCGACGGAACAGACGTCACGGATTTTGCGACTGAAGATCGCAATATCGCCCAGGTGTTCCAGTTCCCGGTCGTTTACGACACGATGACAGTTTACGACAATCTTGCTTTTCCGCTGCGCAACCGGCATGTGCCGGAGGCCGAGGTCGACCGCCGCGTGCGGGAAATCCTTGAGATGACCGACCTCTCCGGTATGGCCAAACGCAGGGCCCGCGGGTTGACGGCGGACCAGAAGCAGAAGATCTCGCTGGCGCGCGGCCTCGTACGCTCCGACGTCAACGCCATTCTCTTTGATGAGCCGCTGACGGTCATCGATCCGCATATGAAATGGGTGCTGCGCTCGCAGCTGAAGCGCCTGCATCGCCAGTCCGGTTTCACCATGGTCTACGTCACCCATGACCAGACCGAAGCGCTGACCTTCGCCGACAAGGTGGTGGTGATGTATGATGGCCAGATTGTCCAGATCGGCACGCCGGCTGAGCTTTTCGAGCGGCCGGGGCATACATTTGTCGGTTATTTTATCGGCTCGCCGGGCATGAATGTTCTGCCCGCCAATATCGAGGGGACGACGGCTGTAGTCGGCGGTCTTGGTGTGCCGCTGGCAGGTGCGCCGACGATCGCATCGGGGCAGCGCATCGAAATCGGCATCCGCCCGGAATTCGTCCGGCTGGAGCGCGGCGGCATGCCCATCACTGTCGATAAGGTCGAGGACATCGGCCGGCAGAAGATCGTGCGTGCCCGGTTCGCCGGCCAGAAACTCGCGATCGTCGTTGCGGAAGACGAGGAAATCCCGGCGGAGGCCGGTGTGCGCTTCGACCCGGCCGCCATCGGTGTTTTCGCCGATTCCTGGCGTGTAAAGATGGGGGCCTGACCATGGAAAAAAGCTGGAACAACAAGGCATGGTTCATGGTGCTGCCAGTGCTGGTGCTGGTCGCCTTCTCCGCCGTCATTCCGCTGATGACCGTCGTGAATTATTCGGTGCAGGACACCTTCGGCAACAACCAGTTCTTCTGGGCGGGAACGCAATGGTTCGAGGAAATCCTGGCGTCGGACCGGTTCTGGGATGCGCTGGGGCGCAACCTGCTATTCTCCGGCATCATCCTCGCGATTGAAATTCCGCTCGGCATCTTCATCGCACTCAAAATGCCGAAATCCGGCATCGGCGTGCCGATCTGCCTCGTCACCATGGCACTGCCGCTGCTGGTGCCGTGGAATGTGGTGGGCACGATCTGGCAGGTCTTCGGGCGCAGCGATATCGGACTTCTCGGTTATTACGCCAATCAGCTCGGGCTCGACTACAACTATGTCAACGATCCCGTCGATGCCTGGATTACCGTCGTCATCATGGATGTGTGGCACTGGACGAGCCTTGTCGTGCTTCTGTGTTATGCCAGCCTGGTTTCCATTCCTGACGCCTATTATCAGGCGGCAAGGATCGATGGCGCGTCGCGTTTTGCGGTGTTCCGGTTCATCCAGCTGCCGAAGATGAAACGGGTGCTGCTGATCGCCTTCCTGCTGCGCTTCATGGACAGTTTCATGATCTATACCGAACCCTTCGTCGTCACCGGCGGCGGCCCGGGCAATTCCACAACCTTCCTGTCCATCGATCTCGTGAAGATGGCACTTGGCCAGTTCGACCTCGGCCCGGCAGCGGCCATGTCGCTGATCTACTTCCTCATCATCCTGCTGTTATCGTGGGTGTTCTATACCGTGATGACCAGCCACGACGCGGAGACCTGAGTCATGAGCGCCTCCAATGTCACGACCGGCGTGGAACGTAACGGCTTGGTCTCCGGCTCGTCGGGCGTTGACACGTCGGCAAGACCCAGCTTTGCCGCAACGGCGCGCTCACGCCGCCATCACGGGCCATCCCGGTTTTCCTGGCTGGTGCCGACCATCTACATCCTGCTTCTGCTCGTGCCGATCTACTGGCTTATCAATATGAGCTTCAAGACGAATGCGGAAATCGTCTCTTCCATGACGCTCTATCCGCATCAGCCGACGCTGCAGAACTACAGGACGATCTTCACCGATTCATCCTGGTATTCCGGCTATATCAATTCGATCATCTATGTCGTCATGAACATGGTGATCTCGGTGGCTGTCGCGCTGCCAGCGGCCTATGCCTTTTCGCGTTACCGTTTTCTCGGCGACAAGCACCTGTTCTTCTGGCTTTTGACCAACCGCATGGCGCCACCGGCGGTCTTTGCGCTGCCGTTCTTTCAGCTTTATTCCGCTTTCGGGCTGATCGACACGCATATTGCGGTGGCGCTCGCGCATTGCCTGTTCAACGTGCCGCTGGCGGTTTGGATTCTCGAAGGTTTCATGTCCGGCGTGCCGAAGGAAATCGACGAGACCGCCTATATTGACGGCTACTCCTTTCCGAAATTCTTCGTGAAGATCTTCATGCCGCTCATCGCTTCCGGCATCGGCGTCGCCTGCTTCTTCAGCTTCATGTTCTCGTGGGTCGAGCTTCTGATCGCCCGCACGCTGACCACCACGGACGCAAAACCGATCGCCGCGACGATGACGCGCACCGTTTCTGCTGCCGGCATGGACTGGGGCCTGCTTGCCGCTGCCGGCGTGTTGACGCTGATACCCGGCGCTCTGGTGATCTGGTTCGTGCGCAATTACATCGCCAAAGGCTTTGCGCTGGGAAGGGTTTGACCATGACGAAGATGCCCGATTTTACCTGGATGGCGTGGACGTGGCAGACGGCGGCCTTTTTCGGCACCATCGCGGTTTTGCTGGTCGGCATGTGGTTCTGGGAACGTCTCTCGCCTGGCGGCAATCCCCGCTTCGGCCTGTTGCGCTTCGAAACGACGCGTGGTGACAGGCTGTTCATCTCGCTGCTTGGCAGCGCCTTCATTCATCTCGCATGGCTCGGGCTGGTCGGCCCGAACCTGTGGTGGGCTCTCGCTCTATCCGTGGTCTACGCCGTTGGCGTTTTCCGTTTTGTCTAGAGCAGGAAAAGATGCGGCGGAGGAAAACCGCATCTCGCAGACTTCATGCAATCGCAACCCTTGGGAGGACTGATATGCGACGGCATCTGATGACGACGACGGCAGCCATGCTGCTGGCAATGACAGGTTCGGCTTTTGCCGGAATGGAGGAAGCAAAGCAGTTTCTGGACAAGGAAATCGGCGACATGTCGGCGCTTTCCCGTGCAGAGCAGGAAAAGGAAGTACAATGGTTCATTGATGCCGCGAAGCCTTTCGCGGGCATGGAGATCAAGGTCGTATCCGAATCCCTGACGACGCATGAATATGAATCAAAGGTTCTGGCGCCTGCATTTACCGCCATTACCGGCATCAAGGTGACGCACGACCTTATCCAGGAAGGTGACGTTGTCGAAAAGATCCAGACCCAGATGCAGACCGGCCAGAACCTTTACGATGGCTGGGTCAACGACAGCGACCTCATCGGCACCCATTGGCGTTACCAGCAGGTGCGCAACCTGACGGACTTCATGGCCAATGAGGGCAAGGATGTCACCAATCCGGGTCTCGACCTAAAGGACTTCATCGGCAGCGCGTTCACGACGGCACCGGACAAGAAGCTCTACCAGCTTCCCGACCAGCAGTTCGCAAACCTCTACTGGTTCCGTTACGACTGGTTCAACGACGACAAGAACAAAGCGGACTTCAAGGCCAAATACGGCTACGACCTCGGCGTTCCCGTCAACTGGTCGGCCTATGAGGACATCGCCGAATTCTTCACCGGCCGCGACGTCGGCGGCAAGAAGGTCTTCGGCCATATGGACTACGGCAAGAAGGACCCCTCGCTCGGCTGGCGATTCACCGATGCCTGGCTTTCCATGGCCGGCAATGGCGACAAGGGCCTGCCAAACGGCCTGCCGGTCGATGAATGGGGCATCAAGGTCAATGACAAGTCGCAGCCGGTCGGCTCCTGCGTGGCGCGCGGTGGTGATACCAATGGTCCCGCTTCGGTCTATTCCATCGAGAAATATCTCGAATGGCTGAAGAAATATGCGCCGCCGGAAGCGCAGGGCATGACCTTCTCCGAGTCAGGCCCGGTGCCGGCACAGGGCAACATCGCCCAGCAGATCTTCTGGTACACGGCCTTTACTGCCGACATGGCCAAGCCCGGCCTGCCTGTGGTGAACGAGGACGGTTCGCCGAAATGGCGCGTCGCACCCTCGCCGCACGGCGCCTACTGGAAGGACGGCATGAAGCTCGGTTATCAGGATGTGGGTTCCTGGACGTTGATGAAATCCACGCCAGACGACCGCGCCAAGGCCGCATGGCTCTATGCGCAGTTCGTGACCTCAAAGACCGTGGATGTGAAGAAGAGCCATGTCGGTCTCACCTTCATTCGTGACAGCACCATCCATCACAAGAGCTTCACGGACCGGGCCTCCAAGCTCGGTGGTCTTGTCGAGTTCTATCGCTCGCCGGCCCGCGTTCAGTGGTCGCCGACTGGCACCAACGTTCCTGATTATCCAAAGCTGGCACAGCTCTGGTGGCAGGCAATCGGCGATGCGTCGTCGGGTGCCAAGACCGCACAGGCTGCCATGGACTCGCTCTGCGCTGAACAGGAAAAGGTCATGAGCCGCTTGGAACGTGCTGGCGTGCAGGGCGATATCGGCCCGAAGCTGGCGGAAGAGCATGATATCGAATACTGGAACAAGGACGCCGTTTCGAAGGGCAATCTCGCGCCGCAGCTAAAGATCGCCAACGAAAAGGAAAAGCCGGTCACCGTCAATTACGACGAACTGGTGAAAAGCTGGCAGAAGTGATGTCTGCATAAAATCTTAAATCGGGGCGGCTCTGCCGCCCCGTCATTGCGTTTAAAAGGGAGTGACATAATGGGCGGTTATATTCTGGCGATCGATCAGGGCACGACATCGACAAGGTCGATGGTCTTTGATCGCGACATGCGGGTCATCGGTGTCGGGCAGCGAGAATTTCCGCAGCATTTTCCTGCCTCCGGCTGGGTCGAACACGATGCCGAAGACATCTGGAAAAGTGTGCTTGAAACCATCCGACTTGCACTTGCCGATGCCGGCATCGCCGCAACCGATATAGAGGCGATAGGCATCACCAATCAGCGGGAAACGACGGTGCTGTGGGACCGCAACACCGGCGAAGCGGTGCACCGCGCCGTGGTCTGGCAGGATCGCCGTGCCGCCCCGGTCTGCGAGGATTTGAAAAGAAGGGGGCTGGAACCGCTCTTCTCTAAAAAGACCGGACTGCTGCTCGATCCATATTTTTCCGGCACGAAGCTGAAATGGCTCTTGGACAGCGTCAGCGGTCTTCGCGAAAGGGCGGGCAAGGGAGAAATCTGCTTCGGTACCGTCGACAGTTTCCTGATCTACCGTCTCACCGGCGGCCGCCGGCACGTGACCGACGCCACCAACGCCTCGCGAACGCTGATCTATAATATCGAAGACAATGTCTGGGATGATGAGCTCCTGTCCATCCTCGACATCCCCCGCGCCATGCTGCCGGAGGTTCTGGATTGCGCCGCCGATTTCGGCGTAACGGACAAGTCGCTTCTGGGCGCGGAAATTCCGATCCTCGGCGTTGCGGGCGACCAGCAGGCGGCGGTGATCGGCAACGCCTGCTTCGAGCCGGGCATGATGAAATCGACCTACGGCACCGGTTGCTTCGCACTTCTCAATACGGGCACAGACCGGGTGGCCTCCACAAACCGGCTGCTGACGACGATTGCTTATCGTCTCGACGGCGTGACGACCTATGCGCTGGAAGGCTCTATCTTCATCGCCGGGGCGGCGGTGCAGTGGCTGCGTGACGAGCTTGGTTTCATCTCGGTTGCATCAGAAGTCAGCGCGCTTGCCGAAAAGGCCGATCTAAAGCAGCGCGTTTATCTCGTGCCTGCCTTTACCGGTCTTGGCGCGCCTTATTGGGATGCCGAAGCGCGGGGTGCGATCTTCGGCCTCACACGCGGGACGGGCCCGGCGGAATTTGCCCGCGCGGCGCTCGAAAGCGTTGCCTATCAGACGTTCGACCTGCTGGATGCGATGCGCAAGGACTGGGCAGGTGACAATGGCAAGACGGTGCTGAGGGTCGACGGCGGCATGGTCGCCTCCGATTGGACGATGCAGCGGCTGGCAGATATTCTCGCCGCGCCCGTCGATAGACCGGTGTTTCTCGAGACGACAATCCTTGGTGCCGCCTGGCTTGCGGCCTCACGTGCCGGCATCTGGCCGGACCGCAAGGCCTTCGCCGACCATTGGCGGCGCGACCGCCGCTTCAGCCCCGAGATGGAAGAGAGCGAGCGGAAGAACGCTATCGCAGGCTGGCGCGACAGCGTCGGCCGTTGCCTCTCGAAACGGGACAATTAAGGCCGGTTACACGAAACTGCCGGGTGCGATGCTCTTGCTGGAAACGAGATCGGAAAGGGCGCGCACCAGCTCCGCCTCCGCGCCCTTGCTCGGTTGAAGCACGAATTCCACGTCTTCCAGCAGCGGCAGCACGCCTGCGGCAATCTCCTTCAGACCAGCCGGCGCCATGCTGCGCGGCTGCACCAGAATGCCCATGCCCGCCCTTGCTGCGGCGGTTAGTCCACTGAGACTGCCGCAGGTGCAGACGATCCGCCAGGCGAGACCGGCCCGGTCCAGTGCCTCCTGCGCCGCCTTCCGGGTGATGCTCGGTGGCGGAAAGGCAATCAGCGGGAGCGCATCCGGCTGGTTCAGCATCCGCTCAGGATCGCGCGCCAGCCAGACGAGCGGTTCGCGATAAAGGAAATGACCAAGCTTGTCGCCGAGACGACGCTTGGCCAACACCACGTCAAGTTCGCCATTGTCCTGCATCTGGTAAAGCACACCGCTCAGCGAGACCGTTAGTTCAAGGTCAACCAGCGGGTAAAGCCGAATGAATTCCTCCAGAATGGTCGTAAGGCGACTGGCGACAAAATCTTCCGACACACCAAGCCGCAGCCGACCGCGCAGGCGGCTTTCGCTGAAGAGCGAAGAGACCTTGCTATCGATTTCAAGCATGTTGCGAGCGTAACCGAGTAATGCCTCACCCTCGCCGGTCAGTTTTACCTGATGGGTGTTGCGTGCGATCAATCGGCGGCCAAGGGAGGCCTCAAGCCTTTGAATATGCTGGCTGACAGTAGATTGGCCAATGCCGAGCCGTTCGGCAGCAAGGGTAAAACTACCGGTTTGCTGGAGCATGACGAAGCTGGCAAGATGTTGAAGGTTCAGCATTATCTCAAATCATGATAACTGTTAATCTTTGCATCCGAAATCATGATGAGCGATAGTGGCGCGCGTTTCAAGCAAAACCGCTGCCGGAAAGACCTCCCATGACCCGCTTCCTGCCCGACCGTTTCACCATGATGCTGGTGGCCACCGTAATTCTGGCTTCCATCCTGCCGATCAGCGGCGAGCCGGCAGAATATTTCGGGCTTGCGACAAAACTCGCGATCGCTCTGCTGTTCTTCCTGCACGGCGCGCGGCTTTCGCGGGATGTGGTGATTGCGGGCATCCTGCACTGGCGTCTGCATCTGGCGATCCTGCTCGTGACCTTCGGCCTTTTCCCGCTTCTTGGTGTGGCGATAGGCTTCATTCCCGAAAGCATCCTGCCGGCACCGCTCTATATGGGCGTGCTGTTTCTCTGTGTGCTGCCATCCACCGTGCAGTCATCCATCGCCTTCACGTCAATGGCGGGCGGAAACGTGCCGGCGGCGATTTGTTCAGCCTCGGCTTCGAATATTTTCGGCATGTTCCTGACGCCGTTGCTGGTTGGCCTGCTGTTCACGGTCGGCGGCCATGGCGGCGGATTTTCGCTGGATGCTTTCCTGCAAATCTTCCTGCAGCTGCTTCTGCCTTTCATCGTCGGTCAGGTCCTGCAGCCCTGGATTGGTGACTGGATCAGGGCGCGCAAGAAATTGCTTTCTCCGGTCGATCGCGGCTCCATTCTTATGGTCGTTTATCTCGCCTTTTCCGATGCGGTCATCGAGGGCATATGGCACACGTTTTCGCTCCGGGATATCGGTGTGGTCATCGTCATCAATATCCTGCTGCTGGCGCTTGTCCTATGTGTGACGATGTTCGGCAGCCGGCTATTGGGTTTCGACAAGGCCGATGAGATCACCATCACCTTCTGCGGCTCGAAAAAGAGCCTCGCCAGCGGCGTGCCCATGGCCGGCGCGATCTTCGCCGGCCAGAGCATCGGTGCCATCGTTTTACCGATCATGCTCTTTCATCAGATCCAGTTGATGGTCTGCGCTGTCCTTGCCCAGCGTTATGCCCGCAAGGCCCATGAAAAGGCAGCGATAGCCGAAGCGGCTGCGGCAGAAGGCGCCGCAGCCTCCGCTCGATAAAACGCGCTCCCGCCAACAAAAACGGCCCCTCAAGGGGGCCGTCTGTCTTGCATGTGGAATACTTAGTTGACCTGAGCCGGGGTAACCTGGGCTTCGATGGTCTTCGGCGCATCGGCGCTGTCGGACGAGATCGCAATGCGGCGCGGCTTCATGGCTTCCGGAATATTGCGAACGAGATCGATGTGAAGCAGGCCATTCTTCAGGGAAGCGGTCTGAACTTCTACGTGGTCGGCAAGCTGGAAGCGGCGTTCGAAGGCGCGCGTGGCGATGCCGCGATACAGAAATTCGCCTTCCGTCGTCTTCTCATCCGTGGCCTTCTCGGCTTTCACGGTCAGCGCATTGGCGCGGGATTCGATGCTGAGTTCATTTTCATCGAAACCGGCAACCGCCATGGTGATGCGATAGGTATTCTCACCGGTCCGCTCGATATTGTAGGGCGGATAGGACTGGGCCTGCTCGGGCTGGCCGAGGCCGTCAAGCATCGAAAAAAGGCGGTCGAAGCCCACGGTGGAACGATAGAGAGGGGAAAAATCAACGTGACGCATGGTGTCCTCCTTAAGAAGCGACTGTTTGCGGTTAAGTCCGCCATCCCATTCTGGCGACGGTCGGACATTTGGCGCGGCCCCGCTTTGGCGACCGCATGAAGGAGATGGGAATGGCGTCGCGCGGCGTCAAGGGGTGGATGCAACATGAACCATGTCTGAACATCCGGTTCCGGCATCGTTCAGTTTGAGAGCCATAAAACTCCCGTCATCGGAGACATTCTCCGTGGACAGAAGCAATAACGTCCCTTCTTCTTCTGTCTTACTCGCCGGAACCGCGACTGCTTTAACCGACGGTTCCGGCAATTTTTTCTTTGACCTTCCCGCGCTGCCGACCTATCCGAAAAGAGTTGAAAAGCCGGAAAAAGACCGATGATCGAAGCCACATTGCGCGCCAGTGAAGACAATCCGGTTCCCGACAGCCATGTGGTTGGATATTTTTCTGGCCATGGCGGCAAACAGCTCCGCTATGCGATCTTTCGAACCCATCGTCATGTTGCCCGCGGAACGGTGGTTCTGCTGCATGGCAGAAACGAATGTATCGAAAAATATTTTGAAACAGTGGCCGATCTGACGGCCATGGGCTTCTGGGTCGCGACGTTCGATACGCGCGGGCAGGGCGGTTCCGAACGGCTGCTGAAAAGGCCGGGTGCCGGGCACGTGCGGCGCTTTTCCGATTATCAGCACGACATCAGCCTTTTTCTGGAACAGGTGGTGCTTCCGGATACGAGGCTGCCGTTCTTCATGATTGCACATTCTACCGGCGCGCTTGCCGCGCTTGCCGCAGCGCCGGGGCTCGCGAACAGGATTGATCGGCTGGCGCTTTGTTCGCCCTTCATCGAACTCGACAGTCAGCAATCCGTCCCGTCATCCGTTATCCGGCTGGTCGCCACGGCTTTGAGCCTTGCCGGCCTGGGAAGGGTTCAGCTTGGCAGGGACCAGCGCGAACGGGATTTTGACGGCAATCCGCTAACCTCGGACGCAAAACGTTTCGCAAGGAATCTCTCGCTGCACAGGCAGTTTCCGGAACTGTTCATTGGCGCGCCAACGGCCCGCTGGGTCTATGAGGCATTGAAGACCATGGGCCGCGTGACCCGTCAGGATCATCTGACGAACATAACCATTCCTACCCTCATTCTGGCGCCCATGCTGGATACGATAACGCCCTATAAGGCGCAGGAAGAGCTGTCGCGCAATTTCCGGGCAGCGCAGCTTCTTCCCATCACCGGCGCGCGTCATGAACTGCTGCATGAGCGGGATGTTTTCCGCAAGCAGGCACTGGCCGCCATCGACGCGTTTTTCGCGCCGGAGTGATGGCCGCCTTGCAGGGCAGGTCTATAGTCTGGAGAGAATGGCAAGCGCCTGTTCGTGTACGGATCTGGAGCCGGCGGCCAGAATGCGGCCGCCATTTTCAGGACGGCCGCCATCCCATGTGGTGATGATGCCGCCGGCCTGCTCGATGACCGGAATAAGTGCGCCCACATCGTAGGGCTTCAGGCCGGATTCAATGACGAGATCGACATGACCCGCGGCCAGCAGGCAATAGGCGTAACAATCCACGCCGTAGCGGAAAAGGCGGACCTGATCCTGCACCTTTTCGTAGAAGGGCTTTTCCTCGGCGGTGAAAATATGGGGTGTTGTGGTAAAAAGTATTGCGTCCGATAGCGAAGCGCAGTCACGCGTGCGGATGGTTCGTTCGCCCTCGGGTCCGAAATACCAGGCGGAGGTGCCGTCGGCAAAGTAACGCTCCCTGGTGAAGGGCTGGTCCATCATACCCATCGTGGCGCGGCCGGCAGACTGGAAGCCGATCAGAGTTCCCCATACGGGCACGCCGGAAATGAAGGCGCGTGTGCCGTCAATGGGGTCGATGACCCAGACATGCTCGCGGTCGAGACCGACATTACCATGTTCTTCCCCAAGGATGCCGTGCTGGGGAAAACGAGCCTCGATGAGCGCACGAATGGCGCTTTCGGCCGCTTGATCGCCTTCCGTCACCGGATCATAGCCGCCATCCTGCTTGTTGGTAACGGCAACGCCCGTGCGAAAGCGGGGAAGCGTTTCGGCGCTGGCCGCATCAGCAAGTTCGAAGAAGAAATTCCGGTCGGGCAGCATGCGAAACCTCATTGCGTGAATTGATGGCCTCAATTGTGTGGCGAAATGCATAGACCGGAATCACATCCGCCGTCCACTCGTATGGTGACGAAGCCGCGGTTTCCATATTTTCGGCAAAAGCACAAAAAACATGCAAAAAATAAAATGATTGACAATTGTGCAATTACTGCGTAGCGTGATGCTACAGTCTTTGACTGTAAATACCCTCCTTGGGTGTTTCCTCCCTAGACTTGACCGCGCCAAGGCGCGGTTTTTTTTGCCCGGCGCACAGCCAGGCAAGGGGCGAACGATTTAATTGAGAAGCTTGGCTGTGCTATTCGGCGGCGAGCGAAGTTTCGATCGCATATTCCGACACGAAAGCCCCGAGCTGGCGCATGAATATTTCCAGCGAAGCCTGAATGGCGGGGAAATCGCCTTTCTTCAAAAGCGTTTTTTCATCGACATAAAGCGACCGGTTGACCTCTATCTGCAGCGCGTGAAGCGAGCGTATGGGACGGCCGTAATGTTCGGTAATGAAGCCGCCGGCATAGGGCTTGTTGCAGACGGCGACGAAGCCAAGTTCTTCGAGGAAATGCAGGGCCGCACGCGAGACTTCCTGGGAGGCGCTGGTGCCGTAGCGGTCGCCGATAATAACATCAGGTCTGAGGTTTGACCCGGTGACCCGGATGTTGCCGGGCATCGAATGGCAATCAATCAGGACCGCCATGCCAAAATGTGCGTGCGTGCGGGACAGCAGGCGGCGCAGACAGGCGTGGTAGGGTTTGTATATGGTCTCGATACGGGAGAGGGCTTCATCCACCGGCAGGCGATGGGCATAAATATCCATGTTTTCCGCAACGATACGCGGCACGGTGCCAAGGCCGCCTGCAACCCGCATGGAGCCGATATTGGCGTAGGGCGGCAAGGTGCCCTCGAACATGCGGGGATCGAGCTCGTAGGGCTCTCGATTGACGTCGAGATAGGCGCGCGGAAAATTCGCTTTCAACAGCGGCGCGCCAATCTCTGGGGCGGCGCCGAAAAGCTCGTCGACGAAGTGGTCCTCGGAACGACGGATGTCATGCGAATCGAGCCGCGCCGACTCTAGGAAGGAGATGGGATAGCAGCGGCCGCTATGGGGGGAATTATAGACGAATGGCAGGGTTTGAACGGCAGGTTCCGTTACTTCGAACAGCTCATATTCACCTGTTACCCAGTCCATTCAGGCCATTTACCATGTCGCAAACTATCAGGAGGTTCATGTTGCCAGTTACGGTGCGGCAAGTCCATACTGTCGCCCAAGTAGCGCTATACCGATTCACGTGTTCACAGGATATTTACCGTGAAAATCCTATAATCGGGCTAGGGTATTCCAAACATTGAGCAGTTACGGTCACTTAACCATGAATCAGAAAATTCTTCTCGCTGAAGACGATAACGATATGCGCCGCTTCCTCGTCAAGGCGCTGGAAAAAGCCGGTTACAAGGTTTCTTCCTTCGACAATGGCGCAAGCGCTTACGACCGGCTGCGCGAGGAGCCCTTTTCCCTTCTGCTCACCGATATCGTCATGCCCGAAATGGACGGTATCGAGCTTGCACGACGCGCGACCGAACTCGACCCGGACCTGAAAGTCATGTTCATCACCGGCTTTGCAGCGGTTGCGCTGAATGCCGATTCGAAGGCTCCGAAGGACGCCAAGGTGCTTTCCAAGCCGTTCCATCTGCGCGATCTGGTGGATGAGGTCAACAAACTCCTTGTGGCGTAAGGCCTCTCAAAAAACCTTCACAAAACCGAAAAAAAGCAGTTGACGCATGAACCGGTTTTGTGGTCTATCCGCCGCCACGGAGGGCGTGTAGCTCAGCGGGAGAGCACTACGTTGACATCGTAGGGGTCACAGGTTCAATCCCTGTCACGCCCACCATCCGAATTCATAAAGGGGTTTCTGAGCAGTCGGAAACCCTTTTTTCGTTTCTCCTTCAGCCCAGCCCTTTTTCCTCGGAAGCGATTTCTGTCGCTGCTGGCTTTCGCCTGCGCACGAGCTTCAAGTCACTGCGATGGCGGGGTATGTTTGCAATAAATTTCGCATTGAAAAATAAAATTCAGTGCCGTTGACGTCTCCAGTTTTTCCAGCTATCCCATCAGCATGCAATAAATTACAGAGACTAAAATTTATTGCGCGACAAGTCATTATCCTTGGGGGGGGAATATGTTGGCTTTTCTGAAATCGACCGTCGCTGCGGGTGTATTGGCCGTGGCGCTTGCTGCTGGCCCCGGTTCGCCGGCCGCCGCCGCAGGCAAGTTTGCCTGTGAACCCGGCGAAACCTATGTGATGAATGTCATGGTTTCCAGCCATCCCTATTGGGTGCCGGTATTTGAAGGGTTCAAGCAGGCCGCCAAGGCGCTCGGCTGCGAAGCTGTTTTCACCGGCACGCCGGAATATGACATCACAAAGCAGATCGCGTCCTTCGAGCAGGAGCTGGTGAAGAAGCCGAAAGGCGTTCTCCTGCACCCGATGCAGGCCGATCCTTTCATCGAGCCGATCAACAAGGCGATCGCCTCAGGTGTATCCGTCACCACTTTTGCCGCCGATTCTCCGAAGTCGAAGCGCACCGCCTATATTACCTCGGACAATGTCGCAGAGGCGAAGTTTGCGGCTGACGAAATCGTCAAGAAGCTCGGCGAAAAAGGCGAATATGCCGTTCTGGAAAATCCGGGCCAAAGCAACCATGATCTGCGCGTTACCGCCCTCATAGACTATATGGGGCGGACTTATCCGCAGATGAAGCTCGTTGGCCGGCAAGCGACCAACCAGGATGCAAACGTCGCTTATCAGGCAACCGCCGCACTACTGCAGGCCAATCCCAATCTCGGTGCATTGTGGATCCCTGAGGCCGGTTCGGCTGAAGGTGCGACGACCGCCGTTCTCGAGGCAAAAAAGAAGGTCCTGATCCTGCATGCGGATATCACGCCGGCAACGCTGGAACACATCAAGCAGGGTAATATCTATATGGCCATCAATCCCAATCAGGGGGTTCAGGGCTTCATGGGTTTCATGAACACGTTTCTCGGTGCTCATTCGGACCTGATCGACCCGTTCAACGACTACAAGGTCTCCGGCTTCAACCCGATGCAGGTGCCTTCGATGGACAATGGTTTTGCAGTCATCACCAAGGCCAATGCCGCCTCCTTCGATCTCAACGAATATATGAAGGGGCGCTGAGGCGTCGATCTGGACCCGGCGAGGTTTACGCCTCGCCGGCCATGTGGGAAAGCCGGTTCGGGAGGGCGTTATGGGTGAGGTCATCCTCAGCATGACGAATATTCATAAGGCATTCGGGCCCGTGAAGGCGCTGCGGAGTGCTGCACTTGACCTGCGGCGCGGCGAAATCCACGCGCTGGCCGGGGAAAACGGTGCCTGAAAGTCGACGCTGATGCATATCATTGACGGCATTCTGCAGCCCGATGGAGGGGAGATCCTGCTGGATGGCAAGCCGGTCAAGATATCCTCGCCTAATGTGGCGAACCGGCTCGGCATCGGTTTCGTGCATCAGGAGATCGCTCTTTGCCCTGATATTTCGGTTGCCGAAAACATGTTTATGTCAGAGACCGGTCGAAGCCGTTCCTGGTTCATGAATTACCGCGACCTGGAAAAGCGGGCGGCAGCGGTGCTGCGGGAGATCGGCGACATCGATCCCGCCAGCCGCGCGGGCGGCCTTTCGATTTCGCAGCAGCAGATCGTTGAGATTGCCAAGGCGTTGACGCTGGATTGCCGCATCCTGATCCTCGATGAGCCAACGGCAGCGCTGACAGAGACCGAAGCCCAGACACTTTTCCGGATCATGCACCGGCTGGCCGAGCGCGGCATTGCCATCATCTATATTTCGCATCGCATGGCAGAGATTTTCGAACATTGCGACCGCATCACCGTCATGCGCGACGGTTGCCATATCAGGACGGAGAATATTGCTGATATTTCCCCTGAGGAAGTCGTTAACAGCATGGTGGGACGGGTACTCGACAAGCTCTACCCGCCGAAGCTCTCGGATGATGAGAAATCTGACGACGTCATTCTCTCTGTTCGGGGTCTGAATGAAGGAAAGCGCGTTTTCGACGTCGGTTTCGATCTGCGTCGGGGTGAAATCCTGGGGTTGGCTGGACTGATCGGTGCGGGAAGAAGCGAGATCGCGCGGGCGGTCTGCCGGCTGGAGGGCAAGCCGACAGGCGAGGTTATGTTACGTGGCCGGCGGCTTGGCCTGAAAGACTATCGTGACAGCATCCGGGAAGGGATCGTTTATCTTTCCGAGGACCGCAAGGGGGATGGGCTGTTCCTGAACATGTCCATCGCCGCCAATGTCTCCGCGCTCGACATTGGCAGGATATCGAATGGCATGGGTTTCATCGAACGGCGCAAAGAGATGAAGCGCGCAGATGAGCTGGGGCGCCGGCTGAAACTGCGGGCGAACAGCGTCGGCGATTCCGTCTCGACCCTGAGCGGCGGCAACCAGCAGAAGGTGGCGCTGGCGAAGATGCTGTCGGTGGAACCGAAGGTCATCTTTCTGGATGAGCCGACACGGGGGGTGGATGTGGGTGCCAAGGCGGAAATCCACCGCCAGATCCGGGAACTGGCGCGTGAGGGGGTTGGCGTGGTCGTCATCTCTTCCGAACTGCCGGAACTCATCGGCGTCAGCGATCGTGTGCTTGTCGTGCGCGAGGGGCGCATCACCGGCCAGGTCGAGGGGGACGACATGACGGAGGAGAAGATCATGCAGCTCGCGTCGATCACTATTATGCAAAATGCGGCGGAAGCCTGAGGGAGCGGGAAAATGGCAACATCGGAAACACCTTCAAGCCTTGCCGGGACGGCGGTTCGCCGCACAGCGTGGTGGGAGCCGGCGCTCAAGGCGCGGGAAACCGGGCTGGTCGTAATCATTCTCGCGCTTTTTGCCGTGATGTCCTTCATCTCGCCGTACTTCCTGACCGTGGATAATCTGCGGGCCATGGCCATGGTCTTCGCCATCGAAAGCATCGTCGTGGTGGGCATGACGATCCTGCTGATCTCTGGTGGCATCGATCTTTCGGTGGGATCCGTTACGGCGCTTGCGATGGTGGCAGCCGGCTGGCTTTTCCTCAACGGCGTCGACCCCTGGGTGGCGGCGGGGTTGGCAATCTGCCTGACGACATTGGTCGGCATGGTCATGGGATTTCTGACCACGGTCATCGGTCTGCATCATTTCATCGTGTCGCTGGGCGTCATGGTCATTGCGCGCGGTGTTTGCCTGCTGGCGACCGGCGGGCGGCCGCTCGGGCTCTACTCCCTGCCGCCGGAATTCAAGTTCATCGGTCAGGGTGTGATTGGCGGCATACCGCTGGTGCTGATCATATTTATGGTGGTGGTCGTTTCTTTCGATCTGCTGCTGCGGCGCGCGACTGCTTTCCGCAAGGTTTTCTACACCGGCAGTAATCCCAAGGCCGCGGCCTATTCCGGCATCCGTGTCGGCCGCGTGGTCTTCACCACCACAACGCTTTGTTCGATGCTTTGCGGTGTTGCAGGTGTTATCTACATGGCGCGCTTCGGTTCTGCCCAGCCAAGCTTCGGCATCGGCATGGAACTCAACGTCATTGCGGCCGCGGTCATCGGCGGCGCCAGCCTTTCGGGCGGTTCGGGTACGATTCTTGGCGCGATCCTGGGAGCCATCCTTCTCTCGGTGGTTTCCAGTTCGCTTGCCTTGCTCAATGTGTCTGTCTACTGGCAGGACATCATCAGGGGCAGCATCTTGCTGGCTGCGGTACTGTTCGACCACTATCTGGTCAGGCGCCGCCGTTGAGCGCCGTTCGCTCGCCCGAAGGTAACTGGAGAAAGACGATCATGCTGGATATCAAGGACGATTTCGATCAACAGAGGCAGATGTATTCCGTCCTGGTGCTGCATTTCATCGAAGGGGTGAAACAGTCCGAAATCGCCGAGCGGCTCAACCTTTCCCACACCAAGGTGAACCGCATGATTGCGGCCGGCCGCAAGGCGGGCATGGTGAAGATCAGCATCTCCAGTCCTTATCAGCGGCTTGTGGACCTTGAAAACGAGATCACCCGCCGGTTTGGCCTTAGACAATCCGTCGTTACGCCAACGGTATCGGACAATCCGGAAACAGCCTTGCAAATGGTCGGGCGGGTGGCCGCAAACCATTTGCTGGAAACGATCCGCGACGGCGATGTGATCGCGATTACGGGCGGCAAGGCGGTGAGTGCGGTTGTCGACAATCTGCAGGCGGAGCGCCGTTTCGATGTGCGGGTAGTGCCGCTCACCGGCGGGGTGCAGGGCAAGCATTACACCGATGTCAATCATCTCGCCACGCAACTGGCGGAAAAACTTGGCGGCAGCGCCTCGCTGCTGCACGCACCGTTATTCGCCGAAGACGAGGAACAGCGCGATCTCCTCATGAATGTTGCGTCGATCCGTGAGGTTTTCGATCTTGCGCGTCAGGCGCAGGTGGCGCTGGTCGGCATTGGTTCGGTGGAGGCGCCAGGCTCTGGCTATTACGATCTTCTGCCGGATGCCGCCCGTGGCGGACAGGCGCTGGTGGATGCCGGCATTGCCGGCGAGTTTCTCGCCCACCTCACCATGGCGGACGGGCAGCTTGCCCGGATCGATCTCAACTCGCGCGTCGTGGCGCTGGACCCCGGGCAGCTTGCCCGGTGCCCAAACATCATCGGTGTCGCAGCAGGCGCCATCAAGGCCGGCCCGGTGGCGGCCACGCTTGCCGGCCACTATCTGACCTCGCTGGTCGTGGATGAAGCGATAGCCGGCTACTTATTGGATCATGAAGGAGGGGAGACCTCGTGACGGACAACGCAATATTGACCCGGACGATAGGCAAAAGCGGTATCAACGCATCTGCCGTGGGGCTTGGAACCTGGGCCATCGGTGGCTGGATGTGGGGCGGCACCGAGGAGCGGCAGTCCATAGCAGCCATCCAGGCCTCCATCGATGCGGGGATTTCCCTCATCGATACTGCGCCAGCCTATGGCATGGGGCTTGCCGAAACCATCGTTGGCAAGGCAATTGCCGGCAGACGCGACAAGGTGGTGCTGGTCAGCAAATGCGGGCTTGTGTGGCATGTGAATGAGGGCGCTTATTTCTTCCATCAGGATGGCAAGCCGGTTCACCGTTATCTCGGCGCCGTATCCATCCGGTACGAGATCGAAGAGAGCCTGAAACGGCTTGGGACAGATTATATCGACCACTACGTCACCCATTGGCAGGATGCGACGACGCCGATTGCCGAGACAGTCGGGGCTTTGGTGCGGCTGAAGGAAGAGGGGAAGATCCGTTCCATCGGGGCAAGCAACGTCTCGCAGGCCGATCTGGAAGCCTATATCGCCACCGGGGCACTGGATGCCATTCAGGAAGAATATTCCATGGTAAAGCGCGATATCGAGACGACGCTCCTGCCCGTTTGCCGGGAGAATGCCGTCTCGGTTCTCAGCTATTCGTCCCTGGCGCTCGGTCTCCTCTCGGGCAAGGTCGGGCCGGAGCGGGTTTTTGCGGAAGATGACCAGCGCCATGGCAATCCGCGCTTCAGCCAGGCCAACCGTGAAAAGATCGCGCGTTTGATCGGCGTGCTGAAACCGGTGGCGGCCGCCCATTGCGCCTCAGTGGCACAGGTGGTGATTGCCTGGACGATTGCCCAGCCGGGTATAACATTCTCGCTGTGTGGCGCACGCGATCCGGCTCAGGCGGTTGAAAACGCCGCCGCGGCGCGTCTTCGCCTCACAGAGAGTGAGTTGGCGCTCATCAGCACTGGTATCGCGGAGCATCTCGTGGGTCTCGATACCTGATTATGTAGCTGGAACGGGGTTTCAGGCGCACATCGCATAATTTCGTTCCCTTTCTCATGTCGCTTAACGGTCAACAACATTGGGACGCTGGTCATCAGCCAGCGAACGGTATTCCTATGCCCAGTTTTCGCGAGGACGCTCTCCATCGCATCCGGCAAGACGGTGATTTCGACGCTGTGGTCATCGGCGGCGGTATCAATGGCATCGCCGCCTATCGTGATCTTGCCCTGCAGGGGCTGAGAGTTCTTCTGGTCGAGCGCAGCGATTTCTCCTCGGGCTGCAGCGCTGCTCCCTCGCGGATGATCCATGGCGGCCTGCGTTATCTGGAAAACGGCGAATTCGGCCTGGTGGCGGAATCCCTGCGGGAGCGCGATGCACTTCTGAGGCTCGCACCGCATATGGTTCGGCCGCTGCCGACCACGATCCCGATTTTTTCGACTTTCAGCGGCCTGTTCAATGCGGCAGCAACCTTTGCCGGCTCCGGTGGGAAACCCGCAAGCCGGGGCGCGCTCGCCATCAAGGCGGGTCTGATGCTCTATGATTTCGTCACCCGCAAAAACCGCATGCTGCCCCGTCACGTCTTTCGCGGCGCGGCCGATACTTTGCAGCATTGGCCGGATCTGACACTGGAGATCAGATATTCCGCCACCTATTACGATGCTTGGATAAGCCAGCCCGAACGGCTTGCTCTGGAGCTTCTGATCGACAGCCAGTCGGATGCGCCGCAAAGCGTTGCACTGAACTATGCCGAACTCGTCCGTGCGGGTGATGAATATGGTCTGCGGACGGAGGAAGCGGACGAAATCCTGCCGATACGGCCCCGGATCATCATCAATGCAACTGGAGCCTGGATCGACGAGACGATCGGTGTATTGGCCGATGGCCCGGCGTCGGACAGGGCAAAACCCACCGTTTCAGGCACCAAGGGATCGCATCTGATCCTTGCCAATGAGGAACTTCTCAAGGCGCTGAACGGCCACATGATTTTCTTTGAAAACACGGACAACCGGGTCTGCATCCTCTTCCCTTATCTCGACCGGGTTCTTGCGGGATCGACCGATATCAAGGTGGATCGGCCCGAGCGGGTGCGCTGCGAGCCCGAGGAACGGGACTACATTCTGGACGCGATCCGGCAGGTCTTTCCGCAGATTGCCGTCGATCGCTCCGACATCGTCTTCAGTTTCAGCGGTATACGCCCGCTGCCGCGAAGCGATGCCGCCTTCACCGGGAAAATATCCCGCAGCCATTTCATCCACCGCGTTGCGAGTGATCCGCCGCAGCTCTGCATGATCGGCGGCAAGTGGACCACTTTCAGAGCTTTTGGCGAACAGGTGACCGACGAGGTTCTGGCCTTTCTTGGACGAAAGCGACTGACCGGCACCATGGACCGCGCAATCGGCGGCGGCAGGAATTTTCCGGCCGGTGCAGGCGGCCTGCCTGCCTTGTTGTCGGAGGAGTTTTCGATTGCCGAAGACCGGGCGGAGCATCTGGCCCTGGCTTACGGCTCCCGCGCGTTTGAGCTGATGGGTTTTTGCCGGGATCGTTCGGATGACGTGTGGCTTTCAGAAAAATCGCCGATCACGGCAGCGGAAGTGGTCTGGCTCATCCGTTGCGAACAGGTGCGGCACCTGACCGATCTCGTCCTGCGTCGCACGACGCTCGCCATCACCGGCGTCATCGATGCCGATCTGATCGACGCGATGCTCGCCGTCGCAGCGCGCGAGTTGGGTTGGCTGCCAAATCAGGCGTCAGCGGAACGTCAGCGGCTCATTCACGAGTTGGAGACCTTTTACGGGGTCACGCCGGCAATGCTTCAACACAGATGCAAGGAGAATGCATGATGATGCGGATTTCGAAGAAGGCGCGCATGAACAGGCTGTTCCGCAATGGCGGCTGTCTGGATGTGGCCATCGATCACGGGGTTTGTAACGAGCCGAGCTTCCTCGTCGGGCTGGAGGATATGTCGCAGACCGTGGAAAGGCTGGTAGAGGCTCGCCCCGACGCCATCCAGATGGCCTACGGCCAGGCAGACCTGCTGCAGCAGCGGCGGGAGCGCGACAAGCCGGCGCTTGTCATGCGCATCGACATGGGCAACCCCTATAACTCAACACGCCACAGGACCATGTGGTCGCAGCTTCAGAATTATCATGACCCGATCATCGGCGCGCTGGAAATGGATGCCGCCTGCGTCGTCGTGAACCTGTTCATGCTGCCGGACGAACCTGAGCTCTTTCGTCAATGTGTTGAAAACATCAGCCGCGTGCGTGCCGATTGCCATCGTTTCGGCATGCCGCTGATGATCGAACCTTTGGTCATGCTGCCGAATGATGTGCGCGGCGGTTATCAGGTGGATGGCGATGCCGAAAAGATCGTTACGCTGGTTCGTCTTGCCTCGGAAATGGGAGCCGATATCATCAAGGCCGATCCGACCAGTAACCCGCAGGACTTTCACAGGGTGATCGAGGCGGCGCGGTGCCCCGTGCTGGTGCGGGGCGGGGGGCGTGAGGACTTGCGCAATGTATTGGCGAAATCGGCGGCTCTGGTGGCCGAAGGTGCAAACGGCATGGTTTACGGGCGCAATATTTACCAGCACGACAATCCCAAGGCCGTTGTTGCGGCGTTGATGGCCATCATCCATCAGGGTGCGGGTGGTGAGGAAGCATGGGATATCTATAATCGTGGCTGACAAAAATCACATATTGGGTCTGGATGTCGGCAACACGGTCATCAAGGCCGTGCTGTTCGACACGGCGGGCCGACAGGTTGCGCAACACGCGATCGACGGACAGTCGACATTCCCGCAGCCCGGCTATGTCGAGCGCGATCTCGAGGAATTGTGGCGCAACGGTTGCGAGGCGATCCGGCAGCTTCTGGTAAAAGCGGCTGTCGATCCTCGCAGCATCCTCGCGGTAGGCTGCGCCGGCCATGGCAATGGTCTTTATCTTCTAGACAAGAAACAACAGCCCCTGATCGGCATCCAGTCGCTCGACAGCCGCGCCGCCGATGTGGCGGCCGAGCTTGACGGGAAAAGCGGAGCGCAATTGCAGGCCCGCTGCCTGCAGCGGCCATGGCCTGCGCAAACCCCGAGCCTTTTGGCTTGGGTGAAGCGACATGCACCCGATCTTTACGCCCGGACCGGCACGGTGTTGTTTTGCAAGGATTTCGTCAATTTTCGGCTGACGGGATGCCTTGCCAATGATATTTCCGATCTCAGCGGCGCGGGACTTTTGGCTTTGCCGGAAGCGCGGCTCGACCGCGAGCTTCTGTCTCTTTACGATATCGAGGACGCGTTCGCGTTTTTCCCCCATCGCGTGGAATCGGCCGACATCGTAGGCCGGGTGACGGGCGAGGCTGCGGCCATCGCGGGGCTGTCCGAAGGCACACCCGTGATCGGCGGTTTCTTCGATGTGGTCTCCAGCGCCATGGGGTCGGGCGTCATCAATGCCGGGGAAGCTTCGATCATCGCCGGCACCTGGAGCATCAACCAGGTTTTCGCAGACAGGCCGGTCATCAGTCCCGATGTCTTCATGGTTACGACCTTTGGCCGCAACCGCTATGTCAATATCGAATCCAGCGCCACCTCCGCCGCCAATCTCGAATGGTACGTGCATCGTGTTCGCGGTGACCACGGCGACCACGCCTTCGAGCGCTGCAACGAATTGGTCGGCTCCGTTACCCCGCGCGCCGACGATCCGTTCTTCCATCCGTTCATTTTCGGCTCGCGGCTGGGTGCGGAATTTCGCGGCGGCTTTTACGGCCTCGCGGGATGGCATGGTGAAGGCCACATGTTGCGCGCCCTGTTCGAGGGTGTGTGTTTTGAGCATCGCCGCCACATCGGCGTCTTGCGCGAAGCGGGCTTGCCGGTGGAAAGCGCCGTGATGTCCGGCGGCGGTTCCCGCAGCCAGCATTGGCCACAGATCATGGCTGATGTCCTGGAAATTCCGCTGCGTGTCGCGGAGGCCCGCGAGACAGGTGCGCTCGGTGCTGCCATTGGTGCGGCCGTGGCGATTGGACTTTATCCCGATTATGAGGAGGCGGTTTCGGCGATGACACGGGTTGCGAATGCCTACCAGCCGGACGCTGCGCAAGTCTCGCATTATGCGCGGCGTTATGGTCTTTATGCGGAGTTGACCGCGCAGTTGCGTGGCTTCTGGAGCGCCTTGCGGCTGGCGCGAACCTGAAAGTGCACCACGTGCAGACGATCAACCGGGCCGCCGCCGGACAAAGCGTTGCTCCAAGACCTCGCTTCCCCATTGGCTGCCCGGATATTCCTCGACGCATGTAAAACCATGGGTTTCGTAAAGGTGGCGTGCGGTCGAGAGACCGTTGAATGTCCAGAGATGGGTTGCGGCGAAGCCATTTTTGTCGACAAAGGCCAGTGCTGTTTCGAGCAGTCTCCGTCCGACACCGCTGCCGCGCACACCGTCGTCGACAATAAACCAGCGCAGATGCGCAATATTCGCTCCGAGATCTTCACCGTCGATCGCGACGGAGCCGATGATTTGCTGGCTGCGCATTGCAACCCAGATCGCGTTCTTCGGGCTGTCCAGCCGGTTGCAAAAAGCCGCGAGGCCCTCTGCTACAACGGATTCGAAACGCTGGCCGAAGCCGGATGTCTGGGCGTAATAAAGCGCATGCATCTGCGTGATGCGAGCGATGAGCCCTGGCCTGTAGCCTTCGATGACCTCGACGGCGGGAGCCGTGACATCGCCCCTGTCTCCCAGCGCATCGGCATAAAGGCGTAGCCCTTCCAGAACCGTGAGAGCTTGCGCCGGGCCGATCCGTGTTAAGGCGCTCGATACCTGCCGATTTGCGAAGGCGTGAATGGTTCCCACCCTCTTCTGGCCGGGTTTAGTCAGGCGGAGCCGTTTGATTCGGCTATCGTCGATATCCGTCTCCTCCAGGAGGTCTCCTGAAAGGACGAGTTTGCGAAGCATTCGGCTGACGCTCGATTTCTCCAGCCTGAGCAACTTCGCCAGATCCCGAGCTGTGATGCCGGGGCACGCCTCGATCTCGATCAGCGCGTGCACGGCGGAGGGCGGCAGATCAGTGCCGGCAAAATCTCCTCCCATAAAGCCGAGTTCGCGAACAAGCCGCCGCGAGATGGAGCGGATATCGTGTATGGGAAGGGGCTGTTCAGGCATGGTTAATCCAATATGGTTGCATAATGCAACCATATACACATGCGGAACGGTCTGCCAAGGCCATCTCGGCATAAGGACTGGCTTTCTTGGCAAATATTGGCGATCCTCCTTCCATGCACCGATAAAGCGCCTCTCTGCCGCACCAGGGAGGTCAATAATCCGGTCAGGGAGCAGATATGCCCGATACGCCCCGCTTTTTCCGTTATGCCGTTTTGGTTGCGATGTTCCCCGTCGCCGCCCTCGGGCTTGTGGGAACGCCAAATGAATATCGCGCCGTCGGTATCGAGGCTATCGATTGCGACGGCCCCCTATCGGTTCTTGTCGCTGCCGTGCCGGCGTTTTTGGCCTATGCCGTCATCGGCTGGTTGTTTTTGTCTGGCGCCAGGCGCCATCGTTCGCTGATTTCCGGTGGCATTTGCGTGCTGGTATCCCTGGCGCTCACTTGGAACATCGGTCTGGCGCTTCAGGAACATCAACGAAACGCGGCTGAAATGGCCTGCGGTGGCAGTGGCAGGCTTTGACCTGCCCTGAGATCGTGGAACGCTTCCCTAGTCCCGGAACCGGAGGTTGCGGCGGGTCAACTGCTCGACAGTTGTGCAGCCCATCAGCTTCATGCCGCGCTCGATTTCGATACGCATTGTTTCCAAGGCCCTCTCGACCCCCGCCTGGCCTGCAGCGGCAAGCGGGAAAAGATAATAGCGGCCAAGCCCCACGGCTTTTGCCCCCAGAGACAGGGCTTTTAGTACATGGGTGCCACGCTGAATGCCGCCATCCATCATCACGTCAATCCGGTCACCGACCGCATCGACGATCTCGGCCAGCTGGTCGAAAGCGCTGCGGGAACCATCAAGCTGGCGGCCACCATGATTGGAGAGCACGATGCCGCTGCAGCCGATCTCGACGGCGCGCCGGGCGTCGTCCACCGACATGATGCCTTTCAGACAAAAAGGTCCGCCCCATTCGCGCACCATCTGCTCCACGTCCTCCCAATTCATTGAAGGATCGAGCATTTCGGTGAAATAGCGGCTGATGGATAGCGCTCCACCGTCCATCTTGATGTGATCGTCGAGTTGCGGCAGGCTGAAGCGCTCATGGGTCAGATAATTGATGCCCCATGCCGGCTTCATGGCAAATTGCGCAATGCCGGAAAGATTGAGCTTGAAGGGAATGGCAAAGCCGGTGCGCTTGTCGCGCTCGCGGTTTCCGCCGGTGATGCTGTCCACCGTCAGCATCATGGTTTCCACACCGGCGCTTTTTGCGCGCGCCATCATATCGCGGTTGAGGCCACGGTCCTTGTGGAAATAAAACTGATAGACCTGCGGCCCGCCGCTGATGCGGCGCGCTTCCTCCAGACTTGTGGTGCCGAGAGAGGACACGCCGAACATCGTGCCGAATTTGCCGGCCGCCGCAGCAACCGCCCGTTCTCCCTGATGGTGAAAGAGGCGCTGAAGTGCCGTCGGGGAACAATAGACCGGCATTGACAGCTTCTGCCCCATGACGGTGACCGACATATCCACATCGGCAACGCCGCGCAGCACGTCCGGAACCAGATCGCATTTTTCGAAGGCGGCCGTGTTTCGTCGATACGTCACCTCGTCATCGGCTGCGCCGTCGATGTAGTTGAAGATCGGTCCGGGAAGACGCTGTTTGGCCATGCGGCGAAAATCGTGGAAATTATAGCAGTCTTTGAGTTGCATCTGTTGCCCGACCGGTCAGCTTTGAAAGCTCGAAAAAGATCGAGTGAACCTATACCGGGTCTCAGGGGCGGGCAATTGCGTCCGGGGCGAATTTTGCAGTTCTCAGGCGGTTAGCGATCCCGGCGACCTAGGTCCTCGAGACGGCATGCAGCGCCTTGCCGGTATCAAGAAAGCTCGCAATGTTGGCGATTGTCGTGACCGCAATGTTTGTGAGTGCTTCCTGTGTGAAGAAACCCTGATGACCGGTTACCAGAACATTGGGAAAGGTCAACAACCGCGCGAAAACGTCATCGCGCAACACGTCATTGGACAGATCCTCGAAAAAGAGATCGGCTTCCTCCTCGTAGACGTCAATGCCGAGGGAACCGATTGTGCCGTCTTTCAATCCGGCAATCGCGGCCTGCGTGTCGATGATGGCGCCGCGGCTGGTATTGATGAGCATTACGCCCTTTTTCAGCAGCGGCAGCGTTTCGCTACGAATGAGATGGCGGGTCTCCGGTGTCAGCGGGCACATCAGTGTGAGTACGTCCGACGCGCGGAACAGCTCCTCTCGCGTGACATAGGTCATGCCCAGCGCCACGCAATCCGGATTCTGGCGGATATCGTGGCCGAGCAGACGGCAGCCGAAGCCGGCCGCGATACGCGTGAAGATCGCTCCGATCTTTCCCGTCCCCACAACACCAACCGTCTTCCCGTGAAGATCGAAGCCAAGCAGCCCGTCAAGTGCGAAATTTCCCTCGCGAACGCGATTATAGGCGCGGTGAATCTTGCGGTTGAGCGACAGGATGAGCGCCATGGTGTGTTCCGCCACCGCATAAGGCGAATAGGCCGGCACGCGCGCAATGGTGAGGCCGAGCTTTTCGGCGGCCTGAAGGTCCACCTGATTGAACCCGGCGCATCGCAGGGCGACAAGTCGCACACCCATTGCCGCAAGTTTCTCGAGCACCGGTCCGGACAGGTCGTCATTGACGAAGGCACAGATCGCCATCGCTCCCTCCGCCAACGCCACCGTTTCGGCAGACAGGCGCGCTTCGCAATATTGCATCTTCATGCCAGGGTGGGCGGCAGCGTCAAGGAACTGCCGGTCGTAGGGCTTGGCGCTGTAAACCACGATCCGCATCTGCTTCTCCAGTCTCCAAAAGAAAGCTGCCGTCACGGGGCGGTGCGTTCGGCAGATGGCTCAGCTGTGAAGGCCCGGGGCTTCCTGTCCGGTGCTTTCGACATATTCGGTGTACCCGCCACCATATTGATGGATACCATCGGGCGTCAGTTCCAGAACCCGGTTCGAAAGGGCGGCCAGGAAATGACGGTCATGCGAGACGAACAGCATCGTGCCTTCATAGTCCGAGAGCGCCTTGATCAGCATTTCCTTGGTGTCGAGATCGAGATGGTTGGTCGGCTCGTCCAGCACGAGGAAATTCGGCGGATCGAACAGCATGGCAGCCATGACGAGACGGGCCTTTTCCCCGCCGGAAAGAACGCGGCAACGTTTTTCCACGTCGTCGCCGGAAAAACCGAAACAGCCTGCAAGGGCGCGCAACGGCGCCTGCCCCGCCTTTGGAAAGCGCTCTTCCAGCCATTCCAGGATGGTGCTGTCACCGTCAAGAACATCCATGGCGTGCTGGGCGAAGTAACCGAGCTTGACGCTGGCGCCGAGGGTAACCTTGCCCGAATCCGGTTCCGCCGTGCCGGTCACGAGCTTCAACAGCGTTGATTTTCCTGCACCATTGACGCCCATGATGCACCAGCGTTCCTTGCGCCGCACCATGAAGTCGAGATCGCCATAAATGGTGCGGCTGCCATAGGCCTTGTTCACCTTCTTCAGCGCCACGACATCCTCACCCGAGCGGGGCGCCGGCGCGAATTCGAAAGCAACAGTCTGGCGCCGGCGTGGCGGCTCGACGCGATCAATCTTGTCGAGTTTTTTCACGCGGCTCTGCACCTGCGCGGCATGCGAGGCGCGCGCCTTGAAACGCTCGATGAACTTGATTTCCTTGGCGAGCATGGCCTGCTGGCGTTCAAACTGTGCCTGCTGCTGCTTTTCATTCTGCGCGCGCTGCTGTTCGTAAAAGCCGTAGTCGCCGGAATAGGTGGTGAGACTGCCGCCGTCGATTTCGATGATCTTGTTGACGATGCGGTTCATGAATTCCCGGTCGTGCGAGGTCATCAGCAGCGCGCCGTCATAATTCTTCAGGAAATCCTCAAGCCAGATTAGGCTTTCAAGATCGAGATGGTTGGAGGGTTCGTCGAGCAGCATCACGTCCGGCCGCATCAAAAGGATGCGGGCAAGCGCGACGCGCATCTTCCAGCCGCCGGAAAGCTTGGAAACATCGCCGTCCATCATCTCCTGGCTGAAGCTCAACCCGTCCAGCACCTCACGCGCACGGCCTTCCAGCGCGTAACCATCAAGCTCTTCGTACCGCGCCTGCACTTCGCCGTAACGTTCGATTATGGCGTCCATCTCGTCCATCCGGTCGGGATCGGACATGGCGGCTTCCAGTTCCCGAAGCTCCGCCGCGACCTCGCTGACCGGGCCTGCACCCTCCATAACCTCGGCCACGGCAGAGCGGCCGGACATTTCACCGACATCCTGATCAAAATAGCCGACCGTCATGCCCTTCTCGACGACGACCTGACCCTCGTCCGGCTGCTCCTCGCCGGTGATCATCCGGAAAAGCGTGGTCTTGCCGGCACCGTTCGGACCGACAAGGCCGATCTTCTCACCGCGATTGAGCGCGGCGGAGGCCTCGATATAGAGAATGCGGTGACTGTTCGACTTGCTGATGTTTTCGATGCGGATCATGACAGGGCCTGTGAATGGGAGCGGCCCTCCTATGCCACGGGCCGCCGCCGCTGTCACCTGCCGCACATGTTCTGTCAGCCATGCAGCGGACAAGGCGCTCCGGCACGGCGGCGCCGGAAGCCGATCAGTTGGTGAGCGTGGCTATGCTGCCTGCAGCCTTGCGGGCGATTTCGCCAAAGGCTGTTACGATCTGCTCCATGTTTTCAGGGGCGTAATAATTGTCAGCGCTCGATGCGCAATATTGCAGCAGCGCCTTGCCCTTGTCCGGCGCCATGAAGGCGACGCTGAAAATCTTGATTCCATCTTTCTTGGCAGTCTCGCAGGTGGTGCGCACCGACTGGTCGATGCTGGAATTCCACGAGGCGCTGTTTCCCGTCATTTCGCCATCGGTCATCAGAACAATATAGCGCTCGAAGGATTCGTTCCCCTGCGTTTTATGTGCCTTCGCCTCGTCGGGATTGGCTTTCTTGAGTGCGTTATAGGCGGCGTTCAGGCTGCTGCGGGCATCCGTGCCGCCGGTGGGAAATTCCGGAATCTGTTTGTCCACATAGCTGACAACACTGCTCGTGCCCCAGCTAAGGGGCTGGACGGCATAGGTCTCGTGCGTATAGACCGAGGCACCTGTCCGCACCAGTTGCGAACTGCCGTTCGCAGTGTAAGTCGGGTCGGCCTTGTTCAATGTGGCGACGAGAAATCCGACCGCGGTTTTGAGCGACGTGGCCTTGTTGACATAGCAGGGGGATGTCTTGCCCAGATTGGGATATTTACCCCAATTATCAGCCGTGTAGTTCTGGCATGACGTTTTTTTGGTATCGATTGTATCCGTCTTGAACGACATCGAGCCGGAACGATCAAGCGCCAGATACATGGAGATCGGAGCACCCTTGTTGACGGTGCTCTTTGCGGTGCCGGTTACCGAAAGATCGAGTGTTTTTGCGCCAATGAACCCGAGCAGCGGATTGAGCTGAACCTTGTGGTTGATCGTGGTTTCGATCGTGTAGGTCTTGCCGCGGGCATTTTCCGTCGTCGTGATGCTGGTTGGAGAATTCTCCTCCAGTTTCTTCTTTTCTTCTTCGGTCAGGCTTTTTTCCATCTGCGCCGCAATGAAGCCTTTGGCGATTTCCTTGATCTGCTCATCCGTCAGATCGCCCTTTTTCAGCCGCGCCTCGGTTGCCGCCGCAAGGGCGGCTGAATCCGCAGTGTTCTGCATGTCCGCTTTCACCTGCATCACATTCGCCAACTCCATGCCGGCACCGGCAAAACCGAGCAAGACAGGCAGCAGGATTGCCGTCATGATGCCGAAATTGCCGCTCTTATCGGTCAGGAAACGGCGCTTCAATTTGTCAGGTGCGGAGGCGGTCATAGGGGGCTCACCGATTAGAATATTCGACTGAGCGCAGGAAACCCGCAAACGATGTAAAATCCGCTAAGGTGATCGGTTCAATTTTACGCAGTGGTCAAATTGACGCAGCTTTCAAAGTATTTTCAAGAATTGTCGTCGCGAAGGTCTGGAATAATACACGTTGTGTCATTGCTGGACGGGGATCACGTCGACCGCCTGTTTTATCTGCTGATTGCCGTAGCTCTTCAATACCCCGATAACGGGGGCGACATCGGAATAATCCCTGCCATAACCGACGACGATATGGTCGCTCCCCGCCACGATGTCGTTGGTGGGATCGAGCTCCAGATAACCGGCAGCCTCGCCGCACCAGATGCGCACCCAGGCGTGCATTGCGTCGGCGCCTTCAAGCCGTTCCTTGCCGGGCGGAGGAATGGTACGCAGGAAACCGCTGACATAACCGGCGGGAATGCCGAGGCTGCGCAAGGCCATGATCATGATATGCGAAAAATCCTGGCACACGCCGCGCTTTAGTTTGAAGGCTTCCGCAGGTGTCGTATCAACGGTCGTCGCCTCGCCGTCATAGGTGAAGTCCTTATGGATCCGTTTGCACAGAGAGAGCGCAATTTCGCGAATGGTCATTCCGGGCTTCAGCACTTCCCGGGCATAGGCGGATATCGCCGTGTCCATTCCGATCCTTGGACTAGCGCCGATAAAGTGGTGCGGCGACTGGAAATCGAGCGACCACACACCGGCGAGGTCCTGCGGCAGGCGGGAAAGCTCGGGCGAAAAATCCGCCGTCAATGCCGGGGCTTCCACCATCACCCGCGCCTGCATGCGAATATCGAGCTTTTCATGCGGTGCGCGCAGATGCACCGATGTTGCCGAGAGATGAAAGAAATCCTCGAAGACGGCCCGTTCTTCCGGCGTCGGCGAAACGTCGATGGAGCCGGCGACGAGCCGCTGTCGACCCGGGATGGAGAGCGGCAGGACGCGGATGATGTGGCGTGCGCCATGTGCCGGCGTGTCGTAGGTGTAACCCATATGCAGGGAAAGATCATAGAGCATAGGATTATCCGAGATAGGTCCGGGCCAGAACATCGGAAAGATGCTCCATGTCGGTTTCGAGCTGGCGGTAGATCGCGCCATTCATGTTTTCCGGCGTCATGACCGCCAACCCGGAATGCAGACGCATCGTCTCGCGGTAGAAGGGCGACATCTGGCCGTTGACGAAGGCGTTTGGAAGCTGCTCCACCTCGGTGCGGATCTCGTTCAGCTGAAACAGGATCGAGCGGGGATTGAGCGGGTCGAGTGCCAGAAGATCGGTCACGGTCAGACCTGCCGTATTGACGTTATACCGCCGGCGATGGGTCATGACGCTGTCGCCGATTTCAAGCAGCATGTCATAGGATCCATCTGGCGCGTCCGGGCCGGTCATATGGCCGAGAAGACGCGTCATATGCAGTCCACGTTCGAGATAACGGCCGATCGACAGGAAACGCCAGCCGGTAAAGCGATACATGTTTTCGTGCACCAGGCCGGCAAAGCCCGCAAGCTTGCGCAAGAGGACCGTCATGGCATGGGTCGCGTCGTCGCCGGGAGCCACTTTCGCGTGGAAACGGCGGGCTGTCTTGGCAAGATCGTTCAGCGCCAGCCATCCGTCCGGTGAAAAGCGGTCACGAATGTTGCTGGCGGAATAAAGCGCGCTGTTGATGTTGGTAAGCAGGCTTTCCGGCACGGCATCGTTCATCTCCACATCAAGCGCTTCGAGATACCGCGTGACATGCGCGAGCAGCGGCTGGCGCGGATCAGCGGATTCGGCATAACGCCCATGCCAGGCGCGAAGGATGCGCAAGGCGCCTTCAGAGCGCTCAATGTAACGACCCAGCCAGAAGAGATTGTCGGCCGCGCGGCTTGGCAGGCTGCCCGGCATGTTGCGGGTGAAGCTCTCTTCCGCCGGCAGAAGCGTGGTGCGCTCCACCGGTCTGTCGCTGACGATCCAGACATCAGCCGCGCTTCCGCCCGATTGCATGGCGATGGCGGACACGTCGTCACCGCTGCCGATCCGGGCAAAGCCACCCGGCATGATCTGCCAGCCATCCTGGGTACGGGCGGCAAATACACGAAGGCTCATCGGGCGCGGCACGAGCTTGTTGTCGATATAGGCCGGGGTGGTTGAAAGCTTCACCACTTCCTGGCCCACCAGCCTGTGGCCATCGGAGGCAAGCCAGTCGCTGATCGATTCCTTTGCAGTTTCTCTCAGGGAAGAGCCGAGCACGGACTGGCCGTTATCGTCGAAGAATGGAAGCCGGGAATAGGCCGGGCCAATGACCATGCCTTCGATATTGCCGGCGACGTGACGGCGTTCAGCCTCCTGTCCGCACCACCAGGTGGCGATGGACGGCAATTTCAGTTCTTCGCCGAGAATGTGGCGGCAGATGCGCGGCATGAAGGCAAGCAGCGCCCGCGTTTCCAGAATTCCGCTGCCGAGCGCGTTGACGATGGTGAGCGCTTCATTGCGCAATGCCTGTACCATGCCCGGCGTGCCGATATGGGATTGCTGGTTGAGCTCCAGCGGATCGGAATAGGATGCGTCGAGACGCCGCCAGAGGACGCCGATCGGCTTCAACCCGGCAACCGTTCTGACCATGACGCGGCCATTGACAACGGTCAGGTCTTCGCCCTCCAGCAGCATGAAGCCAAGATAACGGGCGATATAGGCGTGTTCGAAATAGGTCTCGTTGGCCGGGCCGGGCGTTAACACGGCGATCCGGTCGTCGGGGTGTTTTCTTTGCGCCTGCAGCGTGTCGCGGAAAGCACCAAAAAACGAGGCCAGACGGTGAACATGGGTTTCGGCATAGATGTCGGAGAGCGCACGCGTGGTCGCTACCCGGTTTTCGAGCGCGAAACCCGCACCGGAGGGCGCCTGTGTCCTGTCGGCCAGCACCCACCAGTTGCCATCTGGCCCACGCCCGATCTCGAAGGAACAGAAATGCAGGTAATGACCGCTTGCCGGCTTTACGCCGACCATGGGGCGCAGATATTCGGGATTGGAGGCAATCAGCGCTGGCGGCACATAACCTTCCTTCACCAGTCGGTTTTCGCCGTAAAAATCGGCGACCATGGCTTCCAGAAGATTGGCGCGCTGCTTCAACCCCTCGGCAAGAACCGTCCATTCCCGGTCGTCGATCAGCACCGGAATATGGGAGATCGGCCAGTTTCTTTCGCTGCTGCCCTTGCCGTAATCGCGGTAGAACACGCCGGCATCGCGCAGATAGCGGTCAGTGCGGGCAAAACGCTCATGCAGCTCCCGCTCAGACATGCGCGAGAGGGCCTCGAGCAGGGTCTTCCAGACCGGTCTCACCGTGCCGTTGTTATCGAGCATTTCGTCGGCAACGCCAGGCAAAGGGGAATATTCAAGCCCGCTTGGTCGCGCGCTCGTTTCCGTCTTGCGTTCCGTTGCCGGGGCTTTGGACAATTTATACTCCGTAAGGCCGGCGCAGATCGAGCGTCAGCGGAAATTCTGGCGACACGGTTTCCGCCCGAAGCGGATATTGCCCTGCCGTATGCCCCCATGGTTCGAAACGGGCGAGGCGGCGTGCCTCCGCCTCATTGCCGTTGACGGGAAATGTCTCGTAATTGCGCCCGCCCGGATGAGCAACATGATAGATGCATCCGCCGATCGATCGCCTCGACCATGTATCATAAATGTCAAAGGTCAAGGGTGAATTGACGGGCAGCACGGGATGCAGGCCGGAAGCGGGCTGCCATGCCTTGAAGCGGACGCCGGCAACCGCGACGCTGCGGTTTTCCGTTGGAGTCAGCGGAACGGCGCGGCCGTTGCAGGCCACCGCGTAGCGGGCGGGATTGGACGTTTCGAGCCGCACCTGCAGGCGCTCGACGGAGCTGTCGACATAACGCACGGTGCCGCCGATGGCGCCCTGTTCGCCCATCACATGCCAGGGTTCCAGCGCCTGGCGCAATTCCAGCTTTGATCCTTCATATTCCACCTCCCCGAAGAAGGGGAAACGGAATTCCTGCTGGGCGGTGAACCATTCGGGCTTCAGGTCGAAACCGTTTTCCCTGAGGTCTGCAAGCACATCCAGGAAATCCGCCCAGATATAATGTGGTAGCATGAAACGATCGGCGAGTGCCGTGCCCCAGCGCACGAATTTGCCGACGGCCGGGTTTTTCCAGAAACGCGCGATGAGAGCACGCACCAGCAACTGCTGGGCAAGCGACATGCGCGCATTTGGCGGCATTTCGAAACCGCGAAATTCCACCAGCCCGAGGCGGCCGGTCGGTCCATCAGGCGAAAACAGCTTGTCGATGCAGATTTCGGCGCGGTGGGTATTGCCCGTTACATCCGTCAGAAGATTGCGGAACAGGCGGTCAACCAGCCATGGCAAGGGCGGAACGCCTTCACCGGGCAGCGGCACCTGCGCAAGCGCGATCTCCAGTTCGTAGAGACTGTCGTGGCGGGCTTCGTCGATACGTGGCGCCTGGCTCGTCGGGCCGATGAAGAGCCCTGAGAAGAGATAGGAAAGCGAGGGGTGCCGCTGCCAGTGCAGCACAAGACTTTTCAGAAGATCGGGTCGGCGCAGGAATGGGCTGTCATTGGGATTGGCGCCGCCCACCACCACATGGTTGCCGCCGCCGGTGCCGGTATGACGGCCATCGATCATGAATTTGTCGGCACCGAGACGTGACTGGCGCGCCTCTTCGTAGACTGCGGTGGTAATGTCGACACAGTCCTTCCAGCTTGAAGCGGGGTGGATGTTGACCTCTATTACACCTGGATCGGGCGCGACGCGGATTACATTGATACGCTCATCATGCGGCGGCGCATAACCCTCTATGTGGACTGGCAATCCAAGCTCGGCGGCAGCCGCCTCCGCTGCTGCAATCAGCTCGAGATAGTCCTCGATGCGTTCCACTGGCGGCATGAAGACGCAGAGCCTGCCATCACGCGGTTCCACCGACATGGCGGTGCGCACCGCGCCGCCGATTTCGCCGATCGTCTGCTCTACGCGTTCCTGCCCCGCGGCTTCGCTGGCATGGAAAGAAGCTTCGGGCATGGCGCGGCCCGATGGCGTGAAGACGTCGGGAAGCGGACCGCGAGGGATCGAGGGGTCTGCCTCGTGAATATAGGGATAGGCGGATGGCGGCACATAGGGCAGGGTGCCCAGTGGCAGGCGGTAACCCACCGGGCTGTCGCCCGGAACGAGGAATATTTTACCGCGCCGCGTCTTCCATTTTTCGCTGATCCAGCGCTTGCCGGCGGCGCGCGCATTCCACGCCTGAACGGGAAGAATATAGCCGGTCGGTGTCGTCAGTCCCCGCTCGAAGACGCGGGCTATGCGGTTTCGCTCCTCCGGGTCCTTCAGCTTGGAATTTGACGGGTCAACATTGTCGGGAAGGCTTCCTTCCTTGATGATCCATTCCGCCGGATCCTCATAGGCCGGCAGCACCAGCTCCCGTTCGATGCCGAGATGGGAGGCGATGCCGCCCAGCAGTTTCTGCGCGTCTTCCGCCTTTGCGCCGGTATTCGCGCCCTCCTCGGCGATAAGCGCCGGGTTCTGCCAGATCGGCAGGCCATCCTTGCGCCAATAGAGCGAGAACGTCCAGCGCGGCAGGCTTTCGCCCGGATACCATTTTCCCTGGCCGTAATGCAAAAACCCACCCGGTGCGAAACGCTCGCGCAGGCGGCGGATCAGAAGGTCGGCCTTTTCTCGCTTTGTTGGCCCCACCGCACCGGTGTTCCACTCATCGGATTCGAAATCGTCGATGGAAACGAAGGTCGGTTCGCCGCCCATGGTCAACCGGACATCATGGGTATTCAGAACCTCATCGACCTCCTGGCCGAGCGCATTGAGTTCGTCCCAGCTTTCGTCCGAAAAAGGCTTGGTGATGCGCGGCGTCTCGGCAACCCGCCGGACCTGCATGTCGAAGGCGAATTCCGTGTTGGCATGGCCGTAATAGCCGCCAGAAATAGGCGCGGCGTTGCGGTAATGCGGTGTTGCCGCCAAAGGAATATGGCTCTCGCCGGTCAATAGACCGGACGTGGGGTCGAGGCCGATCCAGCCCGCACCCGGCATATAAACCTCGGCCCATGCGTGCAGATCGGTGAAGTCCACCTCGGTGCCGGATGGGCCGTCCAGCGCCTTGAGGTCCGGTGTCAACTGGATGAGATATCCCGACACGAAACGGGCAGCGAGGCCAAGATGCCTCAGGACCTGCACGAGCAGCCAGCTGGTATCGCGGCAGGACCCCTTGCCGGAAGCAAGCGTCTCCTCAGGTGTCTGGACGCCGGGTTCCATGCGGATGACGTAACCGATCTCCTGCTGCAGGCGGGCGTTGAGGCCGACGACCATGTCCACCGTCTGTTGACCTGGAGTGCGGTCGAC
Organism: Agrobacterium sp. CMT1; assembly: GCF_037203725.1. NCBI lineage: Bacteria > Pseudomonadati > Pseudomonadota > Alphaproteobacteria > Hyphomicrobiales > Rhizobiaceae > Agrobacterium > Agrobacterium sp. CMT1. Next base: position 38,055 of record NZ_JBBCAR010000021.1, on the reverse strand, counting down.
AGTGGCCATGAAGGCGGCGAGCAGAGGACCGGTCGGTTCCGGCTTCATGTAGATGGAGAGATCGTCGCGCAGTTCCTGTGGATAGTCGAAGGGCCACTTTGTCGCCTCTTCCTCCACAAAGAAATCGAACGGATTATAAACCGTCATATCGGCGACAAGATCGACCTCGATCTTGAATTCGCTCACCGGTTCCGGAAAAACGAAGCGGGCAAGGTAATTACCGTAGGGATCCTGCTGAAGGTTCACGAAGTGATTGGAGGGTGAAACCTTGAGAGAATGGCTGATGACGCTGGTTCTGGAATGTGAGGCGGGCTTCAGTCTGATGATCTGTGGTCCAAGGCGAACCGGATTGTCGTATTTATAATGCGTCAGATGATAGATGCTCGCTTTGATCGCCATTAATCTGCCTTGCCCGGTTTTCCGGCTTATGCGGTTTGTCCGCCCCTCTGAAATTACTCGGATTTTGTGCAATGCAGGAAAAGAAAGCAAGGATCATTTCCTGGGGCAATCGCATTGTTGGTCGAAGCCGCTTCATTCGCCTGCACGAAGAATTGCGCGGGCCTTCAGGTTGTCGCCGCGGAGATTTCGCCGGCATTGTGGACATGGTCGAACGGCGTGTTATTGCTTGGCATCGAAAGGCGCAGAATCGCGACCGGCTTTCTTTGCCCACTGACGTTTCGGAATGGATGAATGGCAACATCGGTAAGCGACGATCAGCGCAAGGGCGCGGCTAACCTTTCGGGCTTCGATCTCGATTTTCCGGCTCAGCTGCGCGTGATGGGGCGCGCCTTCTGGACATCGCCGGTGCGCAACCGTCTGATCTTGCTGTCGATGGCCCTTCTCACGGTGATATTGCTGACGGCCTACGGGCAGATCAGGCTCAATGAATGGAATGCGCCGTTTTATAACGCGCTGGAACGGCGCGATCTCGACGCCTTCCTTCATCAGCTCGAGGTTTTCGCGGTCATCGCCGGGCTGTTGCTGCTCCTCAACGTCATTCAGACCTGGCTCAACCAGATGACGGCGCTTAACATGCGCGAGGGTCTTGCCAAGGATATGGTGGACCAGTGGCTGAAGCCGGGTCGAGCCGCCCGCCTCGCCAGTTTCGGTACGATAGCCATCAATCCGGACCAGCGGCTCCATGACGATGTCCGCAACCTCGCCGAAAGCAGTACGGCGCTTTCGATCGGTCTTGTGAACGCGACGATCCTGCTTGTCAGCTTCATCGGCGTCCTCTGGTCGCTCTCGGCGGGCTTTGCCATTACCATCAGCGGCGATACCTATGCTATCCCCGGCTATATGGTCTGGGCGGCAATCCTTTATGCCGGTTCCGCTTCCCTGCTCAGCAACCTCGTCGGTTATCGGCTGGTGGGGCTGAACGCGGAGCGTTATTCCAAAGAGGCTGAGCTTCGCTTTTCGTTAATGCGGGCCAGCGAAAATCTTGCCGCCATTGCCCTTGCGCGTGGCGAAAAAAATGAGAGGCGGCGGATTGGCGTCGATATCGATGCCGTCCTCGGTGTCATCCGGGGACTCGCCATGGCGCTGACACATCTGACCTGGGTCTCGGCGGGGTATGGCTGGCTGGCGGTGGTGGCCCCGATCCTGATCGCGGCTCCGGTCTATTTTTCCGGCAATCTCACTTTCGGCGGGCTGATGATGGCGGTCGGCGCCTTCAATCAGGTGAATACGGCGCTACGCTGGTATATCGACAATTTCGGGCCGATCGCAAGCTGGAAGGCGACGTTGCAGCGTGTCTCCGTGTTCCGGAACGCTTTGATCCAGATGGACAGCGTGGAACAGCACGGCCTGACGATCGATCTGCAACGCAGTGCGGAAAATGACAGAATCCGTCTTCAGTCGGTTACGATCTGCCGCGATGCGGGTGGGCAGGACATTGAACGCGGGTTCATGCTGCATGAGGCGGATGTCAAGGTCGGGCCGGGCGAACGGCTGATGATCAATGGCGAGCAGGGTGTGAACCGGCGGCTTTTGTTCGCAGCTATGGCGGGGCTGTGGCCCTGGGGCCAGGGCAGGATAGAGATGCCGGATCAAACCGACACGCTTTTCATTGCTCAGCACGGTTATCTGCCGGCAGGAACGCTGCGCGAAATCATGGCTTATCCGCGTGCACCCCAGCGCTTTGCGGATGAGGATTATGTTTCGGCGCTCGCCGCATCGGGTCTCGGCGAGATGGCCTCTCGTCTTGATGAAAACATCCGTTGGGACAAAAAACTGGATTCGGACGAACAGGCCAGCATCCGGGTTGCCAATGCGCTGTTGCTGAAACCGAAATTCATCGTCATTGACGATCTGCTGGAAGGCTTGGAAAAACAGACGCAGGACACGCTGGCCGGGGTTTTGAACGGGATCGAGGGCGCGGCGATTGTTTATATCGGCCGGTCCGAGACTTTTCTGTCGATTCTTTCTCCGGCGGTCGCCCATCTAGACCACGTCTCCCAGAAGGACGGGACGGACAGGCGCGATGGGGGCGCCGTGCAATAGCTCAATGGTCGTGCTGCCGGGTGTGCCGATCGAGGCGTATCAGAGCCGCAAATGCCATTTTTCAGAGTTGAGCCGCTGTTGTTTGGCGATACTTATGGTGTTGTTCGGCTCCACCTGTGAGCGGAAAGCCAGTGTACCTGTTGCCAGGCTGATGGCGACAACGCTAGCGACCGCCAGAACTATACGATCGTAACGCTGCTGTATCGTGTTGTTTCCACTCCAGTCATAGGCCATTTGTACGCCCCCGCGCTTTTTTGGAATCGTGCCCCATCATGGTTAACCGAAGCTTACGATGCCCCTGTGATTCCTTGCGGTTTTGGAAGGGCTGCCGCGACAAATCGGCTATTGGCGGAAGGGGTGCGGTTGTTTAAGTCCGGCAGCGGGAGGTTTGTGAAAGGAATTTGACGATGGATCAGCAGCCGCCCGCCGATATGGAACTGACGCTCAGAACGCTTGCCATGCCTGCCGATGCCAATCCGGCCGGCGATATTTTCGGCGGCTGGGTCATGTCGCAGATGGACCTTGCCGCTTTCGTCCGCGCCAATGATGTGGCCGGGGGCCGAACCGTCACCGTCGCAGTCAACGAGATCGTCTTCAAGAAGCCGGTCAAGATCGGTGATACACTGTGCGTCTATACTCGCATCGAAAAGATTGGCCGCACCTCCGTCACGCTGAAGATCGAAGCCTGGACGCGCCGGCACTATCGGGATTCGCGTGAAAAGGTGACGGAGGCCGTCTTCATCATGGTCGCCGTCGATGAGAACGGTGAGCCGCGCCCGGTTCGGAAAGACGTATGAGGCGTTGATTTTCCCTCCGGATGCTGTCTGGAACGCATCGTGGAGAGACCGGCAGCGCAAGCGCCTTGGCCTTTCCGCGACCCCCATATTTCGGAAATATCGAATTTATTTATCAATTTTTGCGATCAAGATATGGAGTAGGACGGGGATCAGGCTTTGACCATTCCAGGTGTTGTTATTGTCGGCGGCGCTCATGGCACGCTCGCCCTCGCGCGCAGCCTCGGGGCCCTGAATGTGCCTGTTTATTACCTCACCCATGACTCACCCCTGCCTAGCTGGTCGCGTTTCGTGCGGGAGACAATACGCTGGGCCGGTCCGCACGACGCAGGGGCAATGTCTTTCCTGCGGCAGATGGCCGACAGGCATCATCTCAAGGGTTGGCTGCTGGTCCCATCCGGCGATGGTGAGGTTCAGCTCGTTTCGCAGCATCACGATGAACTTTCGGCTCTCTACAAGATCGTTCTGCCGGACTGGGCGGCGCTGCAATGGCTGTGCGAAAAACCGCTGCTATACAGGCGTGCGGCGGAACTCGGCGTCAGAATTCCCAGGACCTATGCGCTCGCATCAGCCGCTGATATCGATGCGCTTGACGTGCTGTTTCCCGTCATTCTCAAGCCAAATATGGGCGGCGGCGATACTGCGATCGCCCGCGCCAAGGTCGTCCGCGCCGAAGATCGGCAGGCCCTGAAAGCCGCCTTTGCCGAGGCCAGCGAAGAGATCGGCGCCGGCAATGTGGTGGTGCAGGAACTCATTCCAGGTGGCGGACGAAACCAGTTCTCCTATGCTGCCCTGTGGCTGAACGGAGAACCAGTGGCGGAATTCACCGCCCGTCGCATCCGTCAGTATCCCGTCGATTTCGGTTACACCAGCACTCGCGTCGAGATTGTCGACAACCCGTCGGCGATCGATGCCGCCCGGACAATATTGAGGTCCGCCGGTCATAGCGGACTGGTCGAGGTGGAATTCAAGTTCGATGACCGGGACGGGACGCTGAAACTTCTCGATGTGAATCCGCGTCCTTGGTCGTGGTTCGGCCTCTGTTCTGCTGCCGGCATTGATCTTGGCGCATTGTTATGGCGTGCCGCCAACGAAGAGCCGACCGGCGAGCCGGTCAAGGCCCGCAACGGCACGTCGTGGTCCTATCTTGTCCGTGATCTTGTTGCCGCATTTACCCTGGGACGGAGAGGGGAGGTGCGGGCTGCCGACTATCTTGCGGCCCTCGCCAAGGTCCGCAGTTGGGCTGCATTTGCGCTGAATGACCCGCTGCCGGGCCTGATCGACCTGCCGCTCACAGCCTTCAGGGTGTTGAAAAAGCGGATATTACCCGGCCTGTCGTCGCGACAACCGGCGGGACTTTTTCTGCAGCCGGTAAAACGCCTTGTGAAATACACCGTCATAAGGGCCGGGCTGGAGGTGAGTTCCCTTCCGGCTGTCCGCTCGGCATTCCCTTCGCTTGCCGGGCGAGGTGTCATCTTCACGCTTCACCACGTGCGTCCGGGCGGCGCTGTTTCGGCTTTCGCGCCCAATGTACAATTGTCCGTCACGCCGGAGTTCCTCGAAGAGGCCATACAGGCGGCGCTCGAATCGGGTCTCGTTCCCGTGCACCTGCATGATCTTCCGGCACTGCTTGCCGGCAGCGGAGAAGACCGCTCGTTTTGTGCCTTCACGCTTGATGATGGCTATCGCAACAACGCAGACTACGCCGCGCCGATCTTTCGCAAATATAACGTTCCCTACACGATCTTCATCACGCCCGGTTTTGTCGAGCGTAAACGCGGCTTGTGGTGGGAGACCGCCGCCGCCTTGACGCAGAAGGCGGCGTCGTTCGATTTCGATTTCGGGGCAGGGCCGGAGCACGTGACATGCGGAACGCCCCTGCAAAAAGCGGATGCATTCGCGCGGCTGGAAAATTTTGTCCAAAGTGCCGCCGAAGATGAAGCGGTGGAGAGGATCGATCGCGCCGCTCGACAGTGTGGAATCGATCCGGTTGCCATCGTGGACGAACTCATCATGGATGCGGCAGAACTCAGGGCGCTGTCGGAGGATCCTCTGGTGCATCTCGGCGCCCATACCATGACCCATGTGAATATGCGCAAGATCGACGCTGAACGCCTGGCTTACGAGATTGCGGAATCGAAGCGCCGCGTAGAGGAATATGCGGGCCATCCACCGCGCTCCTTTTCTTATCCCTATGGTTGGACGAAGGCGGTGGGCGAGCGCGAGGCGAAGGCGGTATCGGACGCAGGGTTTTCCGCGGCAGTCACCACACAGGCGGGGGTTCTCGGCCTCGGCAGTCTCGAAAAGCCCACACTCTTGCCGCGTGTTTCACTGAACGGCCGCTTTCAGAAAAAGCGCTTCGTCAAAGCCCTTATCTCCGGTCTGCCTTTCCGTTTCGTTTAGCGACGCGGGTTTGTCATCCTTGCTGGCACCCCGCTACCGGTGGGCATGGCTGATCTTGCTTTCCATTTCTCTCCGGCGACTTGAAAGGTCCGTGCGATCAATTTTGTTATTCACATCTCTTTATCTATTGAATATAAATAAATTTATCGACGTAAAACCTTACAACTTTTTGAAGGCGATGCCGTGCTGTTGATTTTTGCCGATGATCTGACCGGCGCGCTCGACGCGGCCGCCCCCTTTGCCGGGCGCGGAATGGTGACAGAGGTGGCAACGGGGCTGGAAGGCGTGCATGCGGCGCTGGCCGCTGCCCCTGCCGTTCTCAGCGTCAATCTTGGATGCCGCGATGGGAAGGCGGACGAGGCCCGACGTCGCACACAGGAACTACTGGCACTGGTTCCAGCCGACACGATCCTGTTCAAAAAGATCGATTCCCGCCTGAAGGGACATATTGCGGCTGAAATGGATGCAATTTCTTTCCGGCGCGCTCTTGTCGTGCCGGCAATTCCGGATTTCGGACGTATCGTCAGCGGCGGCGCCGTCTCGGGCTTTGGGGTTGAAACCGCCATCGCGATTGATGAAAAACTGGGAAGACATGCCCTGCGTTGTTCAATACCCGATACGCGAACGACTGAGGATATCAGGCAGGCCCTTTCTGCCGCGCAGGCTGAAGGGGTTGATCTTTTCATTGGCGCGCGTGGTCTTGCAGAGACGCTGGCTTCGGTGATGGCGGCGCGCGTCCTGCCCGATGTTGCAACCGTTCCACCTGGCAAGGGGATCTTTGTCATCGGTTCCCGCGATCCGATTACATTGGAGCAGATTGACGTCCTCAAGAGCGCGGATCTGGTGTCGATCATTGAAGCGCCCAACGGTGCCGTTCCTCGGGACGCGGATGAAGACGTCGACCTTTCCCTCATTCAGGCAACCCAGGGGGATCAGTATCTTTCTTCGCTTGAAGTTTCAGACCGGCTGGCGGAAGGGGTCGTTCCGCACTTCACGGCCGGCGCGGGCAGGCTGCTTCTGTCGGGCGGGGCAACGGCCGAGGCGGTGCTGCGCGCGATGGGCATTTTGCGGCTGCGTCTTGCCGGCGAGTGCCTGCCGGGCCTCGGTGTCGGCTGGGCGGGAAACCAATGCATCATTGCGAAATCGGGCGGTTTTGGGCAAGCTGACACACTGAAACGTATCGCGAAAATGATGCTTGGCGCGACAGATGCTGGAGAGAGCTGACCAGATGGGGCTGATGAAAGAAACGGCGCGCAAGGCACTTCCGGACATTATTTTCGAAAGGATGCACCGGGCGATAAAATCCGGCGCCTACAAGCCGGATGAAAGATTGCCGACCGAACATGAACTCGCCATGGAATTCGAAGTGTCCCGGCCGGTCGTTCGCGAGGCACTACGGCGATTACGCGAGCAGGGTTTCATTTACTCCCGCAGGGGTTCCGGCAGCTATGTCCGGGCCTTCGGTTTGCGTGAACCGCTTGGCTTCGGACAGCTGGAAAACGTTGCGGACCTTCTGAATTGCTACGAATTCAGGCTGACGCTCGAGCCCGCGGCGGCCGCTGCCGCGGCATTACGGCATGACGCCGAAAGACTTGCGGCCATCAGGAAGGCGCTTGAGCTGATGCGGGATGCGACCAACCGCCAGTCCCACCGCGAGGATGCCGACTATCAGTTCCACCTTGCCATCGCGCGGGCGGCGCGGAACAGCTATTTCTCCACCGCGATGGAGGCTCTCAAGGATCATATCGCGGTCGGGATGAAATTCCACGGCATGTCCGTAAAGCGCGAGGCCTCAGGCCTGACCCGCGTTTTTGCCGAGCACGAGGCCATCGCAAAGGCGATCGCGGATGGAGATGCCGATTCAGCCCGCCAATTGATGCTGCAGCACCTGACAGGATCGCGCGACCGGCTTTTCGAGTCATCGCACGGAGATTAGGCGGCTCAAGTAAACGGCCCGAGAACCGATGCGCGGTCACGCGCATCGGTTCTGCTTCAGTAGGCGTGACGGTAAATTCCCAGCACGTCCTGCAGGGTCATGTCGACGGGGTTGTTATCCATCAACCTGCGGATGGCATGGGCATCCTCGGCATAGCGGGTCAGATCGGCCTCGGCTGCTCCGTGTTTGGCAAGCGACATTTCGATGCCGAGCGCCGCGCAGAAATCGGTTGCTGCCTTGCGCAGATCACCGGGCGAGAGATGGTCACGAAGCCCCAGCGCTCTGGCCACTTCCGCCGTCTTCGCGGAAACCGCAGGCTGATTGAAGGCCAGCACATGTGGAAAGACGATGGCGTTGGCCAGCCCGTGCGGCAGGCTGAGACGCGTGCCGAGCGGATAGGCGATGGCGTGGCCGGCCGCCGTGTTGACCGGCCCGAGGCAAATGCCGCCATAATAGGAGGCGAGCATCATGCCTTCCCGCGCTTCCGTATCCGATCCGTCGCGAACGGCGCGGGCGAGATATTTCCCGACCAGCGTGAAGCCCATGCGGGCAAAGCCGTCAATCATCGGATGGGCCTTGCGGTTGGTAAAGGCTTCGACGCAATGGGCCATGGCGTCGATGCCTGTTGCCGCAGTTACGGCCGATGGTACGGAGTAGGTGAGTTCCGGATCGAGAATAGCGAAATCCGCGATCAGATATGGGCTTTCGACGGCGATCTTGGTGCCCTTGAGGGGATCGGTGATCAGTGAGCGGATGCCTGCTTCCGAGCCGGTGCCGGCCGTGGTTGCTATCTGCACGAGGCGCGTATCGCGACGGGCGACCTTGTTAGGTCCGGCGACGTCCTCGAGCGTCTGATCTGAATTCCACAATGCGGCGACAAGCTTTGCCACATCCATCACCGAACCGCCGCCGAGGCCGATGATGAGATCGGGCCTGGCAGTGCGCGCCGCGTTGAGAGCGGCGTCCAGTGTCGCCGTATCCGGCTCACCCGGAATGGCGTCGAAGACGGCAAAGGGCCCTTGCAGTTGCAGACGTTCGGCGAATTTTGCCGTCAGCGGCGTTGCGATTACCAGTGTTGAGGCGGTTTTGCCGGCCCAGTCACCAACCTGCGTGACGGTGCCTGCGCCAACCGCGAGCCTGCGCGGCTGGTGGATAAGAATGGGAGCCGTAGACATGGTGCTCATCCCTTTCCACCCTTGCCTGCCACGAGCTTGCGCGCATAGGCGATGGCCGCATTCATGTTGCCGTGATTGGCGATGCCCTTGCCGGCTATGTCGAAGGCGGTGCCGTGATCGACGGAGGTACGGTCTATCGGCAGGTCGACGGAGACATTGACGGCGGTGTCAAAGGCGACGAGTTTGATGGGGATATGCCCCTGATCATGATATTGCGCGACGACGAGATCGAAAGCGCCTGAATAGGCGCGATGAAATACGGTATCGGCGGAAACAGGACCCTGTACTTCGATGCCTTCGGCGCGTGCGGCCGCAACCGCCGGCGCGATCTGATCGTCATCCTCGGTGCCGAAAAGACCGTTTTCGCCGCAATGCGGATTGATGCCCGCCACCGCGATGCGGGGTCGTTCGTAGCCGATGCGCTTCAAGTGGGCGTTGCCGGCGCGAATGGTGGCCAGCACCCGCTCCGTCGTCGCCCGGCGTATGGCCTCCTGCAGCGAAACGTGGGTCGAAACATGAATGACCTTCAGCCGCTCGGACGCGAGCAGCATATAAGCGGCCGAGGCACCTGTCAGGCTGCGCAGCATGCCGGTGTGGCCGTCATAATGATGGCCCGCAAGGTTCAACGCTTCCTTATTGATCGGCGCGGTGACGATGCAGCCGATCCGCCCTGCCTCGGCGTCCCGCACAGCCGTTTCGATGAAGCGGAATGCGGCGTCGCCGGCCACCGGTGAAAGCGTGCCCCAGGGCAAAGGCGCACCCTCAACGGGCAAGTCTGCCACGTGCGGGGCAAGATCGATATCGAGACCGAGCGCCTGCCTTGCTGCCTCCAGCGTGGCGAGGTTTCCGTAAATCCGCGTTGCGGCCTGGTCGGAAGCGGACATTTCAGCAAATGCCCGGACAGTGATCTCGGGGCCAACCCCGCAAGGATCGCCCATCGTGATGCCGATAATATTGCTCATCTTTTTCTCCCGTCCGCAGTTTCGGCCCAGCCGGGCTCCAGCCGCACATATTTGATGGCGCGACGATGATAGGTGTAGCTTGCGTGCAGCGCACCGTCAGGTGTCTCCAGAAGCCATGGATAGGACATTTCCAGGTTTCGGCCATCTGTCGAATCGTTCGACAGACACGTGCCCGGCCCGTCCTCGATCAGGATACGGGTCGGAAAGCTGCGCCCGTCGTCATCGGAAAGGCAGATTGTGACGGGTGCGCGCGGCACACCCCAGACGGGCACGCATCCGCCGCTTGGATCAGCATCCGGCCTGCCATCGTCCTCTCCGAGTTCGTCATAAAGCGAGGCGCGGCGGTCGCTCGACTGGGCGGCGTTGACGGGATTGCAAATCATTGCCAGCCGGCCGCTACCGAGCCTTGTCACGGCGATGGAAGAATTGTTGTTCGGCACATCGGTCGGATGCGGCCTTGACCATGAGCGACCGCCATCCTTGCTTTCGGTGCGGTAGACAAAATCGGCCTGGCGGCGGCGGAAAAAAGCGGAGTGTTGCCCGTCCGTTCCCGCCACCGGGCTCATATGCACGCAGCCGATCGAGTCCGGCAATTCCTGCAATGTCCATGTCTCGCCATCGTCCGTGGAAATGCCGAGCCCTGCCGTATCGTGGCTGCCGTTCCATTTCTGTCCGGGTCGCTGAACGCAACGGAAGATCGGCAACAGCCATGCTCCATCGTCGCGGATGCGCAGCGGCGCGCGGATGAAACAGCCCTTGGGAAGATCGAGAAATCGTCCATCCTCTGAAATGAGCTTCTCCGGTTCCGACCGATTACGATGGATTTTCGCCATGCGGATGCGGCACTCATCTTGATTGCCGGAGGGCTGGGCGGTGTGAAACAGCCAGAGAGCGCCATCCGGCGCGGTGAAAAGAACAGGATTCTGTTCGGAGCGGGCCGTATCATGACTGAGGCGCTGCGGCGCTCCCCAGCGTCCGGCTCCGGGCGTCAGCACGGATGCGAAGATGGAAATATCCGACTTTCCCTCGAGCGTTCCCCCGAACCATGCGCAGAGCAGCACGCCATCGTCCAGAAGATGCAGGAAGCTCGCATGGTTCTGGATCATGGGCGATGGCAGAAAGGCTTCACGCCGTTTTTCTGACGTGACGTGGATATCTCCGGTCATGGCCTGAGCGATGTCATCAGGGGTCATCTTGATCTCCTCTTGGGCAGATGAAAATGACATATTCAAAAAGTTGTCAAGTTTATTATGAAAAAATTATCGTGATATTCATTCGCAGTTTTATATCTAATATATTGATTGACAACAATAAAAATTATAAACAGAGACTGATCTGAAATCGGTAAGGAAAAATAAATTGACAAAAAATGCGATAGCGTCGATGCTTTGATGACGGGTGGAGGAGATGATCATCCGCACGCCATGCTCCCCGATGCGGGAGACGGGGCCTTCAACTGCCTCTTGCGGTCCACCGCCATGTTGCTGAATTTCTGATCTGGGAGGAGAACGGAATGAAGAAGTCATTGATTGCGGGCGCCCTTGTTTTGGGTTCCCTCAGCGCCGCCGGCTCGCCGGCGTTTGCAGCTTCGGGGCCGATCAAGATCGTGCTGGCGGAAGAAGCGGACCTGCTTGAGCCCTGCATGGCCACGCGCTCCAACATTGGCCGTATCATTATGGAAAATGTCAGTGAGACCCTGACCGAGCTTGATGTGCGCGGCAAGAACGGCGTTCAGCCGCGCCTTGCTGAAAAATGGGAGCAGAACTCGGATGGCAGCTGGCGCTTCCACCTGCGTCAGGGCGTGAAATTTTCCGACGGTACGGATTTTGACGCCAAGGATGTGAAGCACAGCTTCGAGCGCATCATGAGCGACAAGAACGCCTGCGAGTCCCGTCGCTATTTCGGCGGCATGACGGTGACGCCGACGGTTGTCGACGACCATACGATCGATTTCAAGACGGATCCGGCCCAGCCGATCCTGCCGCTGCTGATGTCGCTCGTGACCATCGTTCCCGAAGAAACCAAGATGGAATTCATCCGCGAGCCTGTCGGCACCGGGCCCTACAAGCTGACCAACTGGACTCCCGGCCAGCAGATCGTACTGACGTCGCGTGATGATTATTGGGGCAAGAAGCCGCAGGTCACGGAAGCGACCTATCTCTTTCGCGCCGATCCCTCGGTGCGGGCCGCCATGGTGCAGACTGGCGAGGCCGATCTCTCCCCCTCCATTTCACAGCTAGACGCGACAAATCCTAAGACCGATTTTTCCTATCTCGACAGTGAAACGGTCTATATGCGCCTCGATCATAATATCGCGCCGCTGAACGATGTCAGGGTGCGCCGCGCGCTCAACCTTGCCATCGACAGGCAGGCATTTCTCGGCACGCTGGTTCCCGAAGGAGCGGTCCTGGCGACGGCGCTGGTTCCGCCGACCACGCTCGGCTGGAATCCCGACGTCAAGGTCTTCCCCTATGACCCTGAGGGTGCAAAAAAGCTGCTCGAAGAGGCAAAGGCCGCCGGCGTAAAGGTGGATACACCGATCACCATCATCGCGCGCACGGCGAATTTCCCGAACGTTACCGAGATCATGGAAGCGATCCAGCAGCAATTGCAGGAAGTCGGCTTCAAGATCGACCTGAAATTCGTGGAAGTGGCCGAGCACGAAAGCTATTATTCGAAGCCATTCAAGGAAGGCCGTGGACCGCAGATCGTCGCCGCCATGCATGACAATTCCAAGGGCGACCCGTCCTTCACGATGTTCTTCAAATATGCCACCAAGGGTACCCAGTCCGGCTTTTCTGACAAGAAGGTGGATGATCTGATCGAACGCGCCTCCGCAGCCGTGGGTGACGAGCGCGCCAAGCTCTGGTCCGAACTCATCGCTTATCTGCATGATGACGTGGTAGCGGATGTGTTGCTGTTCCACATGGTCGGTTTCTCCCGTGTCTCCGAGCGGTTGGACTTCAAGCCGACCATTGCCACCAACTCGATGCTGCAGCTTTCGGAAATCGGCATCAAATAAGGTCCCGTGTCCTGTCAATGAAGAAGCGGCGGCGCGGCGGAAGCTTCGCCGCCGCATTGAAAAACCGGAGGCAACAATGCTGAGCTTCATCCGAAAACGTTCCTTTGCGAGCCTGATCTCCCTGATCGGCCTCATCGTGATGGTTTTCTTCCTGTCCCGTCTGACGGGGGACCCTGCGGCGCTGTTTCTGCCGGTGGAAGCGTCCGAGGAATTGAAGCAGCAGTTTCGCGCCTTGCACGGTTTGAACGACCCGCTGATGGTGCAGTTTCTGCGCTATGCCGGCGATGTGATGACGGGTGACCTGGGTGAATCTCTCCGAAAGGCGCGCCCGGCGCTGGATGTGGTGCTGGAGGCTTTCGTCTGGACGCTTTGGCTTGCCGTTATCACCATGTCGCTGGTCACCACGGCGGCCATCATCATCGGCTCGCTCGCGGCGTTCCGTTCCGGCGGCTTTTTTGACCGCGTCGCTTCGAGTATCTCACTCATCGGGGCATCCGTGCCGGATTTCTGGCTGGCGATCGTCGCGATCGTGGTTTTTTCCGTCAACCTGGCCTGGCTTCCCACGTCGGGCACAGGGTCCGTGCTGCACTGGATATTACCTATCGCGGTTCTGTTTGTGCGCCCCTTCGGCATTATCGTGCAGGTGGTGCGCGGCGCGATGATCGGCGCTCTGTCCTCGGCCTATGTCAAAACGGCGCGCGCCAAGGGTGTGAAATCGGGTCCGATCATCTTCATCCACGCCTTGCGCAACGCCATGTTGCCCGTGATCACCGTTATCGGCGATCAGGCGGCGAGCCTTCTCAACGGCGCCGTCGTGGTTGAAACCATCTTTGGTTTCCCTGGTGTCGGCAAGCTGATGATCGATTCCATCCTTCAGCGGGATTTCAATGTCGTTCTGGCCGCCATCCTCGTCACGGCGTTGGCCATCTTCCTGATGAACCTTCTGATCGATATCGCCTATGCGCTGCTCGATCCGCGCATCCGGCACTGAGGAGGTCGTCCAGCCATGAGCCTTATGAACGCCGATACTGAGATCATCGATGAACCGTCTTTCGCAACCCGCATGCTGCGCATGTTGTGGGCGGACAAGTTTGCGCTCTGCGCGGCCATCTTTCTCGTCATTGTCGTCATTCTCGCTTTTGTCGGCCCGGCCTGGCTCGGCGATCTCGCGACAAAACAGAACCTGCGCGGGCGCAACCTGGCACCGTTCGACTGGCAGCGCGAGTGGTATTTCTGGCTGGGGGCGGATGCACTCGGCCGCCCGCTTCTCGCGCGCATCGTCGCCGCCACACAAAACACGATGATGATCGCCGCCGGCGCGGTTTTTCTCTCCGCCGTCACCGGAACTGTACTCGGCCTCATCGCCGGTTTTTCCTCCAGCCGCACCGGCCAGATCATCATGCGGCTTGCGGATGTGATCATGTCCTTTCCATCGCTGCTGATTGCGGTCATCGTGCTTTATCTACTGGGCTCCTCCATCCTCAACCTGATGCTGGTACTCGCCATCACACGGATTCCCGTTTATATCCGCACCACCCGGGCGGAGGTGCTGGAGGTGCGCGAACGGATGTTCGTGCAGGCGGCAAGGGTCATGGGCGCTTCGGGAAAACGCATCCTCTTCCGCCACATCCTGCCCGTGGTGCTGCCGACACTGACGACCTTGGCAACGCTTGATTTCGCTTATGTCATGCTCGCGGAAAGCGCGCTGTCCTTCCTCGGCATCGGCATTCAGCCTCCGGAAATCACCTGGGGCCTGATGATTTCGCAGGGGCGGCAATATCTCACCAATGCCTGGTGGCTGTCCTTCTGGCCGGGGCTCGCCATCATTCTCACCACCCTGTCGCTCAACCTGCTGTCCAACTGGCTGCGCATCGCGCTCGACCCGGTGCAGCGTTGGCGGCTGGAAATGAAGGGCCGTAAAAATGGCTGACCATCTTCTCGAGGTGCGCAATCTTTCCGTGGAATTCCACACCGTAAGCGGTGTCGTGCATGCGGTGAAGGATGTCTCCTACCATATCGACCGAGGTGAGACGCTGGCGATCCTTGGCGAAAGCGGTTCCGGCAAGTCGGTATCCTCGTCGGCCATCATGAACCTCATCGACATGCCGCCCGGCCGAATCGGCGGTGGAGAAATATTGCTCGACGGCAAGGACCTGCTGACCATGCCGACCGAGGCGCGCCGCGAGATCAATGGCCGGCGCATCGCCATGATCTTTCAGGATCCGCTCAGCCATCTCAACCCGGTTTACACTGTTGGCTGGCAGATCCGGGAGGCAATGACCACGCATGGCATGGGCAAGGCCGCGGCAGAAGCGGAAGCGAGGCGGCTTATAGCGCGTGTGGGCATTCCCGATCCTGACAGGGCGCTGACGAAATATCCGCATGAATTTTCCGGCGGCCAGCGCCAGCGCGTGATGATCGCCATGGCGCTGGCGTTGCGCCCCGATCTTCTGATCGCCGATGAACCCACCACCGCGCTCGACGTGACGGTGCAGGCGGAAGTGCTTTCGCTGCTCAGGGAACTGCAGCGGGAAACGGGCATGGCAGTGCTCATCATTACCCATGATCTCGGCGTAGTCGCCGAAATTGCCGACCGGGTCGTGGTGATGGAGAAGGGCGTTCTGGTAGAGGCCGGCACAGTTCGCGAGGTTTACAGCAATCCGCAGCACCCCTACACCCGCAAGCTGATCAACGCCGCCCCCGGCCGGGGCGAGATGCATGAGCCGAACGCAACGGGTGAGCCATTGCTCAGCGTGCGCAATGTGCGCAAGCGTTACGGCGCCTTCGAGGCGTTGAAAGGTGTCTCTTTCGACCTGATGGCCGGAGAAACCATCGCCGTCGTCGGCGAAAGCGGTTCCGGCAAGTCGACGCTCGCCCGCATCCTGCTGCGGCTCGATGAGCCGGATGCCGGCAGCGCCGTCTGGAAGGGGCGCGACCTGTTCAGGCTGTCGCCAGCGGAGCTTTATGCGCTTCGGCGCGATCTGCAAATGGTGTTTCAGGACCCTACCCAGTCGCTCAATCCCCGCATGACGGTGTTCCAGCTGATTTCCGAAGCCTGGGTCATCCATCCGGACATAGTGCCGAGGGCGAAATGGCGCGAACGGGTTGCCGAATTGCTGCAGCAGGTGGGTCTTTCACCGGATCATATGCGCCGGTATCCGCATCAGTTTTCCGGCGGCCAGCGGCAGCGCATCGCCATTGCCCGGGCGCTGGCGCTGGAGCCGAAGCTGATCATCTGCGACGAAGCGGTTTCTGCACTCGACGTTTCGGTTCAGGCGCAGGTTATTGCGCTGCTGGACAAGCTGCGCCGCGAAATGGGCCTCTCTTTTATCTTCATCGCTCACGACCTGCCGGTGGTGCGGGATTTTGCCGATCACGTCATGGTCATGCAGCGCGGGGAGGTGGTGGAATTCGGCACCGTCCGCCAGATTTTCGAAGCGCCGGGCGAGGCTTACACGCGCGCGCTCCTTTCAGCCAGTCTCGACCCCGACCCCGATAGGGAGTCCGGACATAAGGCTGCATCGCCTGTCCAGGCCACCGGAAATTCAAGCGGAGTTCTTTCATGAGCAAACAAGCCTTCGTTGCGCTCGTCACCTGTTTTAATGAAGACGAAACCATCAATTATGAGGCGACGCGTGCGCAGGTGCGCCGCCAGGTAGCCGCCGGCAACAACATCATGTGCGCCGGTACCAACGGCGATTTTACCGCGCTGACGTATGATGAAAAGATCCGGCTGACGGAGGAGGTGGTGGATGAGGTGGCCGGCCGCGCCAGGGTCATCGTGAATGCCGGCATGCCGGCCACCTTCGAAACCCTGCAGCTCGCGAGATCCTTCGACCGTATTGGTGTCGACGGCATCGCCGTCATCACGCCCTTCTTCATCGCCTGTACGCAGGATGGCCTGATCCGCCATTTCTCGACGGTGGCCGACGCTGTCGACACGCCGGTCTATCTCTATGACATTCCCGCCCGCACCCAGAACCACATAGAACCGGAAACCGCCCGCAAACTCGCCACTCACGGCAATATCGCCGGCATCAAGGATTCCGGCGGTGCACAGCAGACGCTCGAAGCCTATCTTCGGGTGGCGAAGGATGTGCCCGGCTTCGAGGTCTATTCCGGCCCGGACCATCTCGTTCTGTGGTCGCTGCAGAACGGTGCGGCAGGCTGCATTTCCGGTCTCGGCAACGCACTTCCGGACGTCCTCGCCGGCATTCTTGATGCTTTCAACGCCGGCGACATCGCCGAAGCCGAACGCCAGCAGGCCATTTATGCGGCTTTCCGCACCGATCTTTATGCCCTCGGTTTCGCGCCGGCCATGGTAAAACGTTCGCTTTATCTCCAGGACCCTTCCGTCGGCGCCAGCCGACAGCCGGCGCTCCTGCCGGATCCTGATCAGGATGACCGGATCATTGACATCCTCCGGCGCTATCAGCGCCTGTAAACCCGATCAATCAATCACACGCGCCTGGCAAAATCCGAGGCGTGTCATCAGTAAATATCGGCAAAAACAATCAAACTCCAACCCCATTCCGTGAGCTCGTTCAAGACGAATAATTTGTGACACAAACGCGAAATTCCGCTTGTCAGCCCGGCCATTGATGTTTAAGAGGAGCGCGCAACGCAAGCGTTCGCGCATGCGGAGAGGTGGCAGAGTGGTCGAATGCACCGCACTCGAAATGCGGCATACCTGCAAGGGTATCGTGGGTTCGAATCCCACCCTCTCCGCCATTGATGCAAAAAAGCGTAATTTTATCAATGTGTTGTAGTTAATTTGCGCCTTCGCCTCACAAAGTGACCCACATAATTGTTGTGTGAGGATCATCATCGTTGGCTTGGCTGTTAGATAAGTGTCGCGAACGTCGCACCGTGGGTAAAGTCTTCGTGCCTAGGCCTCGAAAAAGTTCGCTTTGCGCTCTTGGTTGACCAAAGAGTGCAGTGGCGTTTTCTTCAGCCTCGACTTATCTCATGCAAAAGTAGCTCTGCCTGTGCGAGCACCATTTGTATGGCCTCCTGCTCCAGGTCTGGCGGATATCCAAACTTCTTGAGGATGGGTTTCACTAGGATGCGCCAGTTCGTGGGCGATCACACGCAACTGTTCGCTACCCATGACCTCGACGGCCGTCTCATTGCCAGCAAGCGCGTCATAAAAGGCGATCTCCTCCGGAGAGAGACCAAGCTCATCACCACGTGCGGTCGCCGTTTGGATCTCCTTCGCCAGCGCGATCAGTTCCTGAATCATTTCGACCGTCGAAATCGCATTGGCATGATACCGGGCCACCGCCTCCGCAAGGCGTCGAGAGAAGGTCTTGGACTGAACGACGTTGGTTTTGGACTGGCTCTTGATCTCCCCGTTCAGAAGCTTCTTCAGAGCTTCCAGCGCGAGGTTCTTCTTTTCCATCTTCTGGACGTCCATCAGGAACTGGTCAGAGAGAACAGAGATGTCGGGCGACTGCCGCCCCGCAGCCTTCAGGATGTCTACGATCTCGGCGTTGGCTACGGCCTGGTTGAGAAGCTGCTCCACCGCCATTGATTTGGCCTTGTCGGACATCTTGCCGGTAGCCGTGGTTTTCACCAGAGCGGCGCGAACGGCCTGGAAGAAGCACACCTCATCACGAATTTCCGTTGCCGCATCGCTGGCGGAGGCAAGGGCATAGGCCTTGCTCAGCTCCAAAACCGCATCCTGATATCGGCGATGCGCCTGCTTCTTGACCTCTGGGCTTTCGACTTTTGCTGCTTCCGCCTGCTGCCACTTCAAGATCCAGTCGATGCCGTCTGCCAGCGCCTTCAGCCGCTCGATAGGCTTGCCCGTGACACCCAAGGCTGTAGTCATGCCCGGTGAACATGCCCCGGACGATCTCGTATTTCTCCAGGAGGACGGCGACGGCTTCCTCTTCATCAATCCCTGTCTTGTCTCGATCGGATTGGGAATACTGCGCGAGCGCCTTCTTCAGGTTGGTGGCGATGCCGATGTAATCGACCACGAGGCCGTCTGGCTTCTCCTTGAAGACACGGTTGACGCGGGCGATCGCCTGGATCAACCCATGACCGCGCATCGGCTTGTCGATATACATCGTGTGCATGCAGGGCGCATCGAAGCCCGTCAGCCACATGTCGCGCACGATGACCAATTTCAGCGGATCATCGACCTTTCGCGCCCGCTTGGCGAGATCGTCGCGGCCGGACATTGCCTTGGCGACCCTCGCCGTCCGGATGCAAATCGACTGTCATGTCTGCTAACAGGATAGATCAATCCGGTGCTTGGGTGAAGCCAGTTTATGTCAGGCAATACTTACGATCGATCATCGAGTGGGAAGACGATCGTCTTTAGTCGGTCGAGGGCGTTCAACGGCTGATGAGGGCGGAAGTTTGCATGGTCCGATTGCCGGTCTTTCCTGGCATTTCCACGTCATCGAACATTCGAAGAGCGAGCAAAAAAATGATAACCAGCGGCAGGCGGGTAATAACGGGCTCCTGTGCTCCTAAGGGATGACGCGTGGTCGTCAGCTCGCACGTCCGCAATGGCGAGGCGCCCTGAGGTTTGTGCGAAATCAGCACCCTCGATAGTGCCCGGCGTTCAATACCGGTTGCAATGACGCGCGCAACGAGCGCATCGACCTCTCAACGGTCGGCAAGGCTCTGACAAGTCGCGAGCCTCACAATTGAGCGACTAAGGAGGTGCTAACCCCGATATGTTGCACTGTGCCACCCGCGCCGGACGTCATAGCCTGATGAGCACCTGCCCAAAAGCAACTGGTTTCGCGCGGGCGGGACTACGGCGCTGCGGTCTGCGTGCGCTCCTTTTTTTATCTACGGCACGACGGCGGGCGAAAAAGCTGATTTGATAAGTGTTCTAGTGTACTCAGCCGAAGGCCGGTTGAAGATGGCGTTTGTCTCTCCCTCCTCGACAATCTTTCCGTTTCTCATGACGATGACGTAATCCGAAATGGCCTTGATGACGGACAGGTCGTGGCTGATGAAGATATAGGAAAGGCCGTGGGCCTTCTGTAGATCACGCAGGAGGTCGATAACCTGGCCCTGAACGGACCGGTCCAGCGCCGACGTGGGTTCGTCAAGAATGATGACCTCTGGTTTGAGAATAATGGCGCGGGCAATGGCGATACGTTGGCGTTGCCCCCCGGAAAATTCGTGGGGGTAGCGGTTGCGGGCGGCGGGATCGAGGCCCACTTCCTTCAGCGCCTCGATTGCGCGCCTGTCCCGTTCCGTACGGTTGAGGTTCTGGTCGTGGACGAAGAGCCCCTCGGTGATGATCTCGCCTACTGTCTGTCGCGGCGAAAGCGAACCATAGGGGTCCTGGAACACCAGTTGGAGATGCCGCCGTAGCGGCCGCATGGCCTTTCGATCAAGCCCGGTGATTTCCTGTTTTCCGAAGAAAATCCGGCCATCGGCCTGGATCAGGCGCAGCAGAGCGCGACCGAGCGTGGATTTGCCTGACCCGGATTCGCCAACAATGCCGATCGTCTGTCCCTGATGAAGATTGACGTTCACGCCATCAACGGCCCGGAACTTGCTCGATTTCGACAGGAAGCCGCCCGGAATTGTGTAATCGATCGTTACGGTCTGGCCGGAAAGCACGATCGGAGCCTCTCGGCTGACTGCAGGCTTGTTCCCTCGGGGCTCGGCATCGAGAAGCATCCGGGTATAATCCGCCTTCGGGCGCTCGAAGATATCCTCCGTTGTCCCAGCCTCCACGATTTCCCCCCGTCGCATGACCGCGACGCGATCGGCAAAGTGGCGGACGACACCGAGATCATGCGTGATCAGCACGATCGCCATCCCGAAACGCTGCTGCAGCGACTTCAAAAGATCAAGGATCTGGGCCTGGATCGTAACGTCGAGGGCGGTGGTCGGCTCATCCGCAATCAGGATGTCCGGCTCGTTCGCGAGCGCCATGGCGATCATGACGCGCTGGCGCTGACCACCGGAAAGCTCGTGAGGATAGCTGTCTATACGCCGCTCGGGCTCCGGAATTCCGACGAGCCTCAGCAGTTCGAGAACGCGTGCGCGCGCCTCCTTTTTACTGCCACCGCGGTGGTGAATGATCGGCTCGGCGATCTGCGCACCGATCCGGTAGAGAGGATCGAGCGAGGTCATCGGCTCCTGGAAGATCATGGTGACTTTCGCGCCACGGATTTTGTTCAGCTCGCCGACAGGCAGTCCAAGAAGTTCCTTTCCGCGATATTTCGCCGAGCCGCTGATGGCGCCATTGGATGCAAGCAACCCCATGATGCCCATCATTGTCTGGCTTTTGCCCGAACCGGACTCGCCGACGACTGCGAGCGTTTCGCCCTGTTTAACGTCAAGGTCGATGCCCTTGACGGCATGGACAGTGCCATCCGGCGTGGTGAAATCGACCTTGAGGTCGCGAACGGAAAGAATGGTGTCAGTTGTCGTCTTCATGTCAACGATCCTTGGGATCGAGTGCATCACGCAACCCATCGCCGACGAAATTCAGCGAAAACAGGGTCAGCACGAAAAAGATCGCCGGGAATATCAGAAGCCACGGGGCGGACTGGATATTGTTGGCACCTTCGGAAATCAGCGCTCCCCAACTTGTCAACGGCGCCTGAACGCCGAGCCCGAGGAAGGATAGGAAGCTTTCCAGAAGAATGACTTTGGGCACGACGACCGTAACGAAAACGACCACGGGTCCGATTGTATTGGGGATGATATGACGGCGGATAATCTGCCAGTCGCTTAGTCCCAGAGCCTGCGCCGCACTGACAAACTCCCGTCGTTTCAAGGCGAGTGTCTGGCCACGCACGATGCGCGCCATGTCCAGCCATTCCACTGCGCCGATGACGAGGAAGATCAGGATGAAGCTGCGGCCAAAAAAGACGACCAGAACCACAACCAGGAAGACGAACGGCAGTGAATAGAGGATTTCGACGAAGCGCATCATCACGTTGTCGACGCGCCCGCCGATATAGCCCGCTGTTGCACCGTAGACCACGCCAATTCCCAAGGAAACGAGGCTCGCCAGGACACCGACCGCAATCGAAATCTGACCGCCAAGCATGACGCGCGCAAGCATGTCGCGGCCGTTGGAATCTGTACCGAAGAAAAAGTATTCGCGGTTGACGTCGCCTTCCAGCTTCAGCGTGCGTCCGTCGTCTTCGGTCGCAGTCACCCTGGTATTTTTGAATTCATTTGCACGGTCGAAGTAGCGTGTTGCGCGCGGATCGATTGCGCTGCTGGAGGCGATGGTCGCCGTGAAAGTCTGGCCTTCAACGGCAAATTCCTTCAGCTCGACGCGGGCCCGGCTCGCAACACCCTCCATCACGTCCTGAAGGTTATTCACATCCGGGCGTGGCTCGAGACTGGGCGCCACCGAGACATAGGAGGAAAACACCTGATCATAGGTATGTGCCAGGAAATGAGGCCCGACGAACGAGAACAGAGTGATAAGGAGCAACATGACGGAACCCGCCATGGCCGCCTTGTTGCGTCTGAAACGCAGGGCTGCCAGCTGGAACAGGCTGCGGCTTTTGATTTGTTGCGAATGAGGGTTAGTGCCGGGGCTATCAGTCATGTCTGACCCTCGGATCAAGAAGGCCGTAGAGAATATCGACGACTAGATTGAACAGGATGACGAAAATGGCGACGAGAACAACGGTGCCCATCACCAGCGTATAGTCACGATTGATGGCGCCGAGAACGAAGTAGCGGCCGACACCGGGAATGGTGAAGATCGTTTCGATGACTGCCGAGCCAGTCAAAAGCGCGGCGGCGCAGGGAGCGAGATAGGAAACGACCGGCAGCATTGCCGCGCGCATGGCGTGGAAAACGACGACGCTGCGCGCGGGAAGGCCATAGGCCTTGGCCGTGCGGATGTGGTCCATTCGCAGTGCCTCGATCATGGCACCGCGCGTCAGCCGGGCAATGACCGCAAGCTGCGGCAGCGCAAGTGCGATCATCGGAAGAATGAGGTAGCGTAGCGACCCGTCACCCCAGCTGCCTGCCGGAAGAAGCCCGAGCAGCACGGCAAATACAAGCGTGAGAACAGGGGCCACGACGAAGTTCGGGACGGTGACGCCCACTGTCGAGATTGACATGATCGAGAAATCGAAAGCGCTGTTTTGCCTGAGTGCTGCGAGCGTGCCGGCGAGCACGCCGCCCACCAGAGCCAGCAACAGAGCATAACAACCCAGTTCGAGCGAATAGGGTAGGCCCTTGCCGATCAGCTGCGCGACGGTGTTGTCCTTATAGATGTAGCTTGGGCCAAAATCGCCGGTGACGGCATTGCCGAGATAGATGAGATACTGGCGCCATAGTGGCTCATCCAGATGATAGGTTCTCATCAGATTTTCCATGGTCTGCGGGGGGAGAGGACGTTCGAGATTGAACGGACCACCGGGCGCAAAACGCATCAGGAAAAACGAGATCGTGACGACGATAAACAACGTCGGCACGGCGCTCGCCAAACGGCGCAGAATAAACGAGATCATGTTTTTGGGCTCCGGCATGGCACGGTGGCGGGGCCACCGTGCCAGTGCTGCTTATTCGGAAACGCTCAGGAAGCGGCTGAGGTGTTGATTGGCAGCGTTGTCCACCCAACCCTTGACGCGGTTGGACACTAGCCAAAGATCGGCCTGCGTCAGAAGCGGCGCTACCGGCTGTTCCTTCATGAGGATTGCTTCGGCCTCGTGCAGCAGCTTGGAGCGAGCTGCCGGATCCTTTTCCTCATAGGACTTCTTCAGCAATGCATCATACTCGGCGTTGTTGAACTTCGAGTAATTGAAGGTCTTGTTGGACGAGATGGAGAGCGCAAGGAAGTTTTCCGCATCCGCATAGTCAGCGACCCAGCCAGCACGCGCCACATTGAACCTGCCGCCTTCCTGGAGGTAGCCGTAGTGCGAGGCAACGTCGAGGTTCACGAGGGAGACCTTGGCGCCGAAGGTGTTTTTCCACATGTCGGCAATGGCGGTCGCAACGCGTTCGTGGTTGGGGTTGGTATTGTACCGGATTTCGATGGATAAAGGCTTGCCGCCTTCACCGTAACCCGCCTCCTTCATGAGCTTTAGAGCTTCGTCTTCGCGATCAAGCTGCGACAGGGTTGCAAAGTCGGCCTTGGCGGGCTCACCGTAGGAATCCATGCCGGGTGGAACCATCGAATAGGCCGGAACCTGCGAGCCGCTGTAGATTTCCTTGGCGAGGAATTCGCGGTCGACAGCCATGGATAGCGCCCGGCGCACGCGGACGTCGTCATATGGCGCTTCGCGCGTATCGAAGGTGTAGTAGTAGGTCGCGAGCGTCGGTGAAACGTGCACCTGGTCGCCATAGGATTTGCGCAGACGGTCGATCTGGTCAGCTGAAAAATTGTAGGCGAGGTCCATTTCCTTCGCCTCGAAACGGCGAACGGAGGCGGCCTGGTCGTCAACCGGGTAGAAGATCACCTTGTCGATCTTGGTATTGGCAGCGTCCCAGAAATTGGTGTTCTTGACCACAGTGAGGCTGTCGTTCGGAACATGAGCTTCGAGTTTGTAGGCGCCGTTCGACACCATCACGCCCGGTTTCACGAAATCCGCGCCGTTCTTTTCGTAACTCGCCTTGGAAATGGGCAGAGCCGTTTGATGGGCGAGCAGTTCAAGGAAGAACGGCGTCGGCCGCTCGAGCGTGATCTCCAGGGTCTTGTCATCCACCGCCTTGACGCCAAGCTGGTCAACAGGCGTTTCGCCCTTGTTGATCTTTTCGGCGTTCTTGATCGGGTAGAGAATATTGGCGTATTTCGCTGCGGTCTTCGGGTCTTCGACGCGCTTATAAGAGAAGACAAAATCTTCCGCCGTCACGGGTGTACCGTCCGACCACTTCGCATCGGCGCGCAGTTTGAACGTGTAAACGGTACCATCGTCAGACAGCGTCCAGCTTTCGGCCGTGCCCGGAATGATCTTGCCGGTCGCGTCATAGATGGTCAGACCTTCATAGAGATCCTTGACGATGAAGGCCTCGATGTTGATGGAGGTCTGTGCCTGATCGAGCGTCTGTGGTTCGCCGGCATTACCGCGGTGTAACACTGTTTCTGCAAGCGCAGAGCTCGCCCCCAAGAGAAGCGCAGCCATCACCACCGCGACCCGAGACCTAGCATTTATCGACATTTTTTCTTTCCCCGTGACTATTGAGCCGACAAATATGGCCAAATCGCCAGGAAGCGCAACCGAGACGAAATCATCAGGTAAAATTGCCACTGCAGAGCCAGGGGTAGGAGAAGCGGACGCAGCGCGTGCCCGAACTTCAAATAACGAACCTCAAAATGCGCACGCCCGTGAAGCGACGGTGCTCCACCGTTTTGACCAGTCGCCCAAATTTTCTGTTATTTTGGTGCCTCATCGCGTCTGGCAACTTTGCAGTCGGGCTGAGCGCCGGCAAGCCAAGAGGTTGCCATCGTAAGCCAAGTTGGAAGCGGACCGGCACCGGGTGTTACTCCTGCGGAATGAAAATACCATCGTTACAACCATGTCGGTGGAGAGATTGCCAGGTCGCTCCGTGACAGCGCAATCCCTCTTTCGAAACCGTTTTGTGCGGCACCGTACGAAAGCGATTTCGACCGGACTTAACCATGTTGGTTCCAGCCGCTTTAAGTTTCGTTCACGTAGTCTGGACGAAACACAGGCGGATATGAAACGATGCAAACCCTTCTGCAGTCGAAATGGTTTTGGAGATTTAGCCTGCCCGTCATGGCGTCATTCGCCATCTGCGGGCTGCTTCTCTTGTCACTCTATTTTGCGGCGATCGCAAGCGACGGTATCGCAGTTGCAAGGCAGCGTGACGTGGTCGCCCTGACGGTATCGAAACTCAAGTCATCGATTGCTCATGATCAGGAAAGCGCCACTGTCTGGGATGACGCCGTCACGAACTCCCTTGCCCGTAATCCAGACTGGATGGAAACCAATCTCGGCGTATGGATGAATACCTATTTCGGACACGATGCAGCAATCGTGCTGACAGCGGACCTTGATCCGATCTATCAATTTCTTGTCGATCACAATGACGCGTCCACCGCCGATGGTTTGCGGACCGCCTATCTCCCGTTAGCGACGAAGCTGAAGGAACGCCTTATCGCAGGCGATCAGGACGGAACGAGTAGCAAGGTGCTCTCCATAGGAGAAGCCGACATCGTCTACGTTGGCTCACGTCCGGCGATCGTAAGCATAAAACCGATCGTTTCCGACACGGGTGATATCGAGCAGCAACCGGGGCGAGAAAATCTGCATGTTGCGGTCCGATTTCTGGACGGAGATCTCGCAGCAACGGTGGGGCAGGAATACCAGTTCGAAAATCTTCGATTTGCCCTTCATCAGCCAACGGACCCGCGTTTTTCTTATCTTGCGTTGCATTCAACATCCGGACAGGTCGTTGGCTACTTCGAATGGCAGCCGTTCAGGCCCGGCCAGCAAGTCCTTGAAGCTACCATTCCCGCGATCGCATTTGCTTTTTTTGCCATATTCAGTGCAGCGAGCGTCGGCGGAAACGCCCTCTGGAGACGGTCGAACCGATTGAAGGCGAACCAGGAGCAGTTGCAGTATCAGGCGGCACACGACATTCTAACCGGCCTTGCCAATCGATCGGAATTCAATGCGAGAGTTGCGACCGCCGCGCAAAATGCGAGGGAAGACGAGGCACACGCCGTGCTGTTCATCGATCTCGACAGGTTCAAGGAGGTGAACGATTCACTTGGACATCCTGCAGGCGATAGATTGATATCACTTGTCGGGGCACGGCTCACGAGCCTTTTGCCCGACAGTCTTGTTGCGCGGATCGGTGGTGATGAATTTACCGTCCTTGTCACATCGAACGATTTGCTAAAGCCCGAGCATGTTGCAAAAGCCATTGTGGACGACCTTCGATTGCCTTTCGAGATCGAGGAGACGCAAGTCACAATTGGTGCCAGCGTCGGAGTGGCCGTAAAGAACGGCGCCTTTGATGCAAACGAGGCGATACGTCAGGCCGACATCGCACTGTATCACGCCAAAGCAGCTGGCAGGAATACTTACGCAATATTCGGCGAGCACATGGACGAGTTGCTTCGCAAGAGAAGGGCTATGGAAGCTGACCTGCGGAAGGCGGTCAACGGCCGCGCGGAGATAGAGATATTCTATCAGCCAGTCTTCTCAGCACGGGACGGGATGCTCTGTTCCCTCGAGGCGCTGGCCCGATGGAACCACCCCACACTTGGATACGTAAGCCCCGGAGAGTTTATTCCGCTGGCCGAAGAGTGCGGTTTGATCCACGAAATCGGAGCCATTGTGCTAGAAGACGCCTGTTCCATGCTGGCGCACTTTCCCGACATCGACATCGCGCTCAACGCCTCCTTGCTGGAACTGTGTTCGCCGGCCTATCCGCTGAACGTGATTGCTGCGCTCGAAAAATGGAAGGTTTCGGCTAACCGCCTGGAAATCGAAATAACGGAAAGCGCAGCTACCGGAGAGGACGGCCGATCGGAACGGACCATTGCGGCCCTGCGCGCAGCCGGAGTCAGATTTGCGATTGATGATTTCGGAACAGGATATTCGTCATTCTCGCGGGTTCAAAAGATTGAGGTGGATCGCATCAAGATTGACAGATCATTCATCGAGGAAATCCACAGAAGCGACAACAGGGCCCTCGTCACTGCCATGATCAATGTCGCGCGGGCCAAGGGGTTGAAGATTACGGCTGAGGGTGTTGAGACAACGGAGCAGCGCGATGCTCTGGAGAGCCTCGGTTGCCATCATCTGCAGGGCTTTCTACTCGCACGGCCCTTGTCGCCGAATGCTGCTCGCGCGCTGCTCTCGACCCCTGATCCCGTCTCGACGCTGCCCGGTCACGCGGGTTTCTGGCCTGACCGACAGTCGTATAACGTAAACTGCTGATCAACCGTCGCACTCCGCGGCGGGCGGAGCCAGGTAACTCTGCTCCCCCGCTTGTTCCTCGCCCTGTTATCGCAAAACACGACCTGCTTTTGGCGAAATGCTTCGTTCGTCTCAACACCAATGGGATGCAAGCCTTCCAAGCTCGTCACATTGGCTCCGTGCAGGAACGAGGTTGGTCGCGATGCCTGGCAGATCCGAATTCGCGACCTCACGCCGAAAAAACAACCCCTGATAATCGGCAGATTGCTCGCCCGCCGGCCGTTATCTAGTTTCGGTCGAGGTTGACACGACAAAACGCGCGGGTGTCCATGTCCAATGAACCAAAAAGTCGCCTGCCATCGTTGAGTGCGGTCACGGCGGGCTTCATGTTTGCCTGTATCCTCGTCGGTGCCGCGATTGTGTTCAAGGTGATTGACGATCGAATGCTCAGTTTCCAGGAGGCAAGTCTGCGTACTGCCGTGGAAACCAGGGTACGGGGCGTTCAAACAGCCTTCGCCGCTTCCCTTTATCGAGAATGGACAAACCTCGAAACGCTGGGAAGGTCGCTTGCGGTGAGCCAGCCTGAAGAGATCCAGGACGATCTTTCAACGCTCGTGGGAAGCGGACGGGTTGTGTCGTGGGCAGGTTATGCCGGAAATGACGGCAAAGTCCGTGTCGCGTCAAACGGTCTGTTGGTCGGCGCCGACGTGTCATCCCGTCCGTGGTTTCAGAGGGGACTTCAGGGCAACTTCGCCGGGGATGCGCACGAAGCGGTTCTTCTTGCGGCTAAACTTCCTGCTCCCGAAAGTGGGGAGCCGTTACGGTTCCTCGACCTGGCAGCCCCTGTAACCGGTGTTGGTCAGTCAGTAACAGGAGTTCTTGGGCTTCATCTCAATCTGGAGTGGGCAAAAGCCTACATTCGTGAGCTGAGTGATGCCCTGGACGTCGACGTCCTCATAGTCAATCCCGAGGGCAGGGCTGTTATATCGTCCACGAACGAGAGCCCTTCAAACCTGGATCTGCCAAGCTTTCGAAGAGCAAGGACAGGTGCCGCCGGCGTGAGCCTCGAGTTATGGCCTGATGGCAAGAATTACTTCGTAGCCACGCTTCCCGAGGCCAGCTACCAAAGCCTACCGAGGTTCGGTTGGTCCATTGTCGCGAGGATCGATGCGAACGCATTCAGCAATGCGGCCAGTAGCTTCTCCAGCGGTCTTTTTATTAGTTTGTCTCTTCTGACCCTGCTCCTTCTGCTCCTCATGTCATTGTTCATTGTCTCGTTTATCCGGCCGTTCCATCACCTCGCCGTCAATGCCAAAGCCGTTGCGGATGGACAGAACGTATATCCCTACGAGAGCAGGAGAACTTCCGAACTAGCGACAATCGGCTCGGCAATTTCTCGCTTGCAGGCAAGTGCAGACCGGCAGGACGGCGGTTAAGTAAGCTGGACCACTACTGGCGGGCAAAACGGGTGGTGGCATCCTTGATGATCGCCGATAGCCGTGTTGACGTGACACTTGGTACGCTCCCTCCAGCGTAAAGTCTTTTCAGCAAGAGCTGGTACTGTGTTTCATCCAACCCCAGCGCAACGACCAGGCCGTCGTCGGTCCGATTCAGCACCGTGGCGGTGAAATCTCCGATTTCTTTGAGTTTCATGATGATCTGGGTAGCTATAGGCGCGTCTACCCCTCTGAGACGGGCCGTTTCCTGCGTCAGGTCCGTCATCCAGACGCGCTTCAGCGCACCGCCGAGGGATATTACGACCCGCTCGGGACGGTCCGCATAGTGTTTCTCACGTCGTGGCAATTCGACACAGACCAGCAGCGTTACGGCAAGGATCACCAGATTGTAAACAGTCCAGAACAGGATAACGACCTTCCCGTCTCCTGCGTCATTGAACGCGAAACGGTCAGAGACCAGACCTATCAGGACCCCGGCGACGGTCAGAAACGTCAAAAGGAGGAAGGGGCGCATAAGACGCCATTGGACAACGACTTTGGTTCGGTCTCCTCCCTTTGCCGTAACACTGAAAGGATGACCTTTCGGCTTCACAAGCCCCACAATGGCGGCTCTCGATATGGGGAGCGCACCAAGCAACTGGCTGACGTCATTGACGATGGGGATCACCATTCCGGACGAGATGAAGTTCAACACGAACAGGATCCAGACCATATACGCCCCGAAATAGCTGATGACATCGGAGACAGATGCGTTGACCACCGTGATGTTGAAAAACCAGTAAAAGAGAGGAAAGGTCATGGAGGCGATGCGGAATGTGAAGGTGGTGAGCCAGAAAAATACCGAGTCAACGACACTCCAGCGGTCCCGCAGCCGCAAATTGTTCCGCGAGAAGGGACCCAGCCTTCCCCGGGCAATCTGCATGAGCCCCAGGCACCATCGCGCTCGCTGAGTGACGTATTCCTTCAACCCCTCCGGAGCAAGGCCCTCGGTCAACGCTTCGTTCAGATAGACCGTCCGATAGCCGTGCTCCTGCAACTGAAGCGTCAGCATGAAATCTTCCGTGATGCTGTCTGTCGGGAACCCACCGGAGGCCTGCACTGCCCTCCATCTGATCACCGACGACGTGCCGCAGCAGAATGCGATGCCCCACCCGTCGCGGCTTGGTTGTAAATGGTCAAAGAAAAAGCGCTGCTCGTCGGGATACGATCGGCTGAGCCCGAGATTATGCTGGATAGGATCCGGATTGAAGAAGTGCTGGGGTGTTTGAACCAGTCCGACCTCCTGGTCGTGGAAAAGCGCAAGTGCGCGCGAGACAAAATCCGTGTGAGGAACGAAGTCCGCGTCCAGCACGGCTATGAAGTCTGGCGGTTGATCGTCTTGCGCAAGAACGCCCAGGGCATGATTGATGTTGCCGGCTTTCGAGCCCTTGTTATCTGGCCTGCGAAGGTATCGAACGTCGTGCTCCTCGCAGAAGTCACGCAGCCAGTCACGGCGCCCGTCATCCAGCACAAGAACCTGGACGTCCGGATGATCGCTGGCCTTTGCCCCGACGACCGTCCGTTCCAGAACGGCTTGCTCCTCGTTGTATGTGGCGATCAGAATCGCGACTTTTGGAGGCGGATCCGGTTGCCACCAGGATTTATTCTCCTCGACTTCAGGGGACCGATCGGTGGTTCTGGTCAGGATTGTAAATGCGCTCAGCGACGAGAGAACAGATAATGCTTCCAGAGCAAAGAATGACCAACTGAACAGACAGTCCAGCGTGAAGCCGGGCGGGGCCAGGGTCTGGGTTCCTCGCCACCAGATATATCGCACCGCTAAAGCCATTCCGATTGCGAAAAGGAACGTCCTGTGGGTCCAGTTACGATTGTTCAGGAGGTATGGCAGGACGAGTGCGCACCCGAAGGCCAGAGCCAGATGAGCGAAGCTCGACTGAAGTTCGCTAAGATAGAGAAAACTGTCCAAGTCCTATCTCCATAGTCCTCGCAGCCAGTCAAAAGCGCGCGTTTCGAAAAACACCCTGCCCGTGCGCCCTGCGAGGCACCGAAGGTCGGGGTCGTCCCGCAGAGCCGGCACATCAAGTGCCACGTCGTACCTTTGGAGGTGGCGCTGACTCGGTGCTATTGCCATGTTTTCATAGATCGTAGCCGCGCCGGAACCCGCAAGGCGGATTACCGATCCCTGAAGAACCTGACGGCTTCGGTTAAGGCGAAAGGTCGCGGGTGCGCCGACCCTGAGGGAATTGTAGACGCTTTCCGACACGGATAAGGTCACAATTGCGGAGTCGCAGTCGATCAGGCGCATGAGGTCCTGACCGCGCTGGACCGTTTCGCCCGAAGCGGAGAGGTACTCCCACAGCGCACCATTCACATTCGCCACCAGATCTGAGGAAGAAAGTCTGTTTACACGAAGACGCTCGTTTGCCAGCCGATCGGAAATTGCAGCCAATGCCAGTTTCTTCGCCTCAAGTTGCGCTTTTAATTCCAGACGCTGCACGTCGATCTCGGAAATCCTCTGTTCGGAGTAGGGGGCGTCGTTAAATCCGTCTCCGAGGAATACTCCCCGCTCGGCCGCCTTCTGTGCCACAACGATTTCGGCGGCCTGAGCCTTTGCATTTGCGACCTCCAGCGCGGAAACCTCGGAAAGTGACTGGGCCTGTTCAAGGGACTGTGCGGTAGAAATGCCCTGACCGCTTAGCCGTGATGATCGCTCGCGGCTGAGTTCCGCGTATTTCAGACGTGCCTCGGACGCAGCACGCGAGGCGTCGGCAGACTGAGCCTGAGCCGCGAGCTGGCGTTTTCTTTCCTCACGATAGATAGCCGCGCGGGTCTGCAACTCATCAATCGATTCATCGAAAGACGTGACGACGGTCTCGAGCCTTTTTATTTCGGTCTGAGCATCGGCCTGTTGAAGTTCGAGATCAAGGAGACGGATGCCGTCAACAAGAGGATCCTCAAGAGAGCCCAGTGGATCGCCTTGCGCAACCTGGGCGCCCAGCGGCCTGGAAATCAATTCAATTTTGCCAGCGATGGGAGCGCGTATCGTCGTCAAACGGGCATTTATGAACGCATTCGCACTCGCGCCGCTAAGCTGCTCCCCAAGCACCACATAAAGAGCACCGCAGATCAGCAACAAACCGAATCCGATCTTTATGAGCTTCATGTTTCCTCCTCCGCATCTACCTAACAAAACGTACGGCCGGGGATCGGTTCACCCTGCTTGAGAAAACCCGCTCCCAGAGTTAGCGCGCGGTTAAATGACAACCGGCGCATATAGACTTTGACCTATCAAACCACCGAGCGCTAAACGTGTCTCAGGTCAAAACTTGCCCGCGAGTTTTTGTGGAGCGCTCGCTTTGCACGATTATCGACAGGAAAGGGCGAGAACGCGCGCGACGATCACCGAGAGGAGGTGGCTCGGCGAGCGTCATGGATAGATCAAGAAGTTCGGGAGACGTGACTAGGGTCGTTCGATACGACGCGTGAATTTCGTCCAGATCGACAGCAATAAGATCGTGACACCGCCGGTCGCTATACCGATTACCGCCTGAATAAACGCGGTGGCCAGCCAATTTGTCACGGAGGGGACAATCACCAGGGTTTGTTCTATCCTTGATGCGACTGTTTCGATCAGATGTTCAGGCTGATGCCATCCGATCCCAGCGAGGCTGTGTACGATAATGCTTCCGCCTACCCAGAGCATCGCCGCCGTTCCGACGATTGCCAATGCCTTGAGAAGAAACGGTACACCTTTGACCAGGCCGGCACCGACCGTTCTTGACAAGGGTCCACCGGACTTCGTCAGGTGCAATCCGACGTCATCTGCTTTGACGATGAGCGCGACCACGCCATAAACGGCTGCGGTGAGCAGGATGCCAACCGCCGCCAGGACCCCTGCCTGGGTATAGATGCCGGAGGAGGAGACACCAGCGAGTGTCAGCGCCATGATCTCGGCCGAGAGGATAAAGTCGGTACGAATCGCGCCTGCGACCTTGCGGTTTTCCAGATCTGTTGCATCAAGCGCCGCGTTGTCGTCCGGACCGTGTTCCGGGGCATGAGCGAAAAATGCCTCATGTAGCTTCTCCGCGCCTTCGTAGCTCAAGTATATGCCACCGATCATCAGGAGCGGTGTGATGAGCCAGGGAGCGAAATATCCGAGGACGAGAGCGATGGGCAGGAGGAAGATCAGCTTGTTTTTAAGCGATCCAAGCGCAATTTTGCCAATGATCGGCAGTTCACGCGCGGGAGCCAGACCGACGACGTAGGCCGGCGTGACGGCGGTGTCGTCGATCACGACACCTGCCGCCTTCACACTGGCTTTGGCAGTCTGGGTTGCGACGTCGTCGAGGGACGCGGAGGCAGCCTTAGCTATCGCTGCCACGTCGTCAAACAATGCGATCAATCCGGTAGCCAATTTAACTCCTGAACAGGTTCAGCGTTGTCCGTGATTTGGGGCCGTTGCACAGAATGGAGAGTAAAGGTTGCTCGATATATCACAGCCATCCTGTCTTCTTGAACCGGTAATAAAGTATCGCGCAAAGGGTGATGATTACGGCGATCACGACATAATAGCCGTATTCCGATTTCAGTTCCGGCATGTGCTCGAAGTTCATTCCATAAATGCCGGCGATCGCCGTTGGAACAGCCAGGATCGCGGCCCAGGCTGCAAGCTGGCGGGTGATCATACCCTGGCGCTGCTGTTCAAGCAGGTTCGAGGCCTCGAACACGGAAGTGATAACTTCCCGCAAGCCTGACATCATGAATTCGACGCGCCGTACATGGTCAAGCACGTCCCGAAAATAGGCTTTGGCGTTCTCATCAATACAGGGCAGCTCCAGATTGGCGAGCTTGCCAGCGACCTCCTCCATCGGGCCTAGAATGCGCTGAAAGCGGATCACCTGCCGTCGCATGCGGAAAAGCCGTCTGATCTGCTCCCTTTCGAGAAATGCAATCAGCATGTGCTTTTCCATCTCAAGCACCTTGTCCTCCAGCGTCTCGACCATCGGCAGATAACCGTCGACGACGAAATCGATGATACCGTGCAGGACATAGTCCGGGCGATGTTCGAGGAGTTGCGGAGACTGTTCGAGATGCTCCCTCAATTCCTTGTGGGAGCGTGCCGAACCGTGCCGGACCGAAATCACATGGTGCCGTCCGACGAAAATACAGGTTTCGCCATAGGCAATCTTGTCGCCCTCAAGATGAGCGGTCTTGATGATGACGAAGAGCTGATTGCCGTACACCTCAACTTTCGGCACCTGCCTCCCGTTCAGTGCGTCTTCGACGGCGAGTGGATGCAGGTCAAACATCGACTTCAGGCTCGCCATTTCCTCGACGGTCGGCTCGGTAATACCGATCCAGGCAAACTCGCCGTCCCTCTCGGGGAACGGTCGGCCAGTCAAGGGGAGTTCTTCGGCACGCTGGCCAAGGCGGTAGATGTAGGAAGCTATGACTGTCATGAAAACCGCAGTGAGTTAACCGTCATGATTTGGTATTCTGATATCGTAGTGACAAGATGGAACGGGCGATATCCTATCCCTAACGAATCCGCACACCAGCGTCATTGGCAGAATCGCCGCGTCACAGCGCATCGATCGAACGTGATTTTGCAGTCCCTGGAACAGTCCGCGCTGCACACCGTTATAAACCGGCGCTGCAAAGGGTGGCGTTGGAGATGGTATGCATGAACAGTCGCATTTGCATTATTGGTTCGGGTCCGACCGGAATCTTTTCCCTTCAGCGCCTTATTCATTCTCCTTCCCCAATGAGTATTACTGTCTTTGAAGCAGAAATGCTGGCGGGGAAGGGAACGCCCTATCTTCCCGGCTCAAATGATCCTGTCATGCTTTCCAACATTCCGAGCATCGAGATACCGCCGTTGCCGCTGTCACTGGTGGAATGGCTATCTCGCCAGGAAGACGATTATCTTAACCGTTTTGCCATTGTACGCGATGCCATCAGCGAGCGTGCGTTTTACCCGAGGTTGGTTCTCGGTGATTATTTTCAAGAGCAGTTCAGTGCGCTTGTGGATTATGGAGTCGAGAAAGGTCACCAGATCGATATCCGCCCCGGGCACCGCGTCAGTGATATATCGCTCGACGTCGACCATATCCGAATTTGCGTCGAAAGCCCTGACGGAAAGTTCGACGCGATCTATGACCACGTCGTGATGGCAACGGGCCATAATTGGCCTGATAAGACCGAAGTGCAACCAGGCTACTTTGCGTCTCCGTGGCCCGCTTCCGCGCTCAAAAGTTCCTGCTATGGAAGGCTTGGGATACTTGGGACGTCGCTCAGCAGTATCGACGCGCTTTTGACCGTCGCGGTATCCTGCGGCTCGTTTGTTTATGACGACACGGGAACAATGAGGTTTCACGCATCCGCCGGGCACGAAAACTTCACAGCCGTGATGATGTCCCGCAAGGGACTGTTACCGGAGGCGGATTTCTATTGCCCGCTTCCCTACCGGACACCGAGTGTTTGCACGCAGGAAGCTGTCAATAGCGAAATCGAGATTGGCTCTGCCGGTTTGCTCGACAGGGTTTTCGAGCTCTTCAAGCGGGAAATCGCGACCGCCGATCCTGACTACGCAGCCGAAATAGGGCTAAATTGCCTGACGGCGGACACTTTTGCTGACGCATATTACTCACGCCGGTCGGGAGTGGATCCGTTTGTCTGGGCAGCAGCAAACCTAGCCGAAGTCGAACGCAACGCAGAGCAGCGATTCACTGTGCCTTGGCGCTACGCCATACTCATCACACATGAAATCATCGCCAGAGCAATCCCGCACCTGGACACGCGTGACCTAGCGCGGTTCAACCGATCGTTTAAAAGTATATTCATCGATGAATATGCGACCGTACCCCACCTTTCGATCAAGCGTTTGCTTGCGCTTCGAAACGCTGGCAGGTTGGAAATTATCGCGCTGGGAGAAGATTACGCAATAGACACGTGTGGCCTTGCGCGGGGCGCCAGAGTGACCACGGCCGGCTCGGAAGAAGTCTTCGAAAGTTTCATCGATGCGACCGGCCAAACGGCGTTATCGGCACGGGACCTCCCGTTTCCTTCGCTCGTGAAGCAGGCAGCTGTCAAACCGGCTGTCACGCGCGTGGCTTCGACTGGATTAATAGCCGATACGACAGGCCACAACTTCAAGAGGACCGGTGGTATCGAGGTCGACGAATGCTATCGTCCACGCGATACCGGCTTGTTATCCAACCGGCTTTATTGCGTGGCAATACCATTCCTGTTGCATAAGAACCCCTTTGTACAAGGTATCACCAGCGCCGCGGAGTTGGGGCAGGCGGTCGCGCAGGCTATCCTCGACGATATTCGGGCGACGACAGCCGACTTGCTGCTCACAGCCTGACGTAGCGGACAGAATAGATATGACGGTCACTTTTCGCTCAAAACACGTTATCGGGAAAGTCGCTGAGATCTGGCGTTTCCCGGTAAGCTCGCTTGGTGGAGAACGATGCAAATGCGCAGAAATAGAGCCAGCGGGCATCGTCGGCGACAGGCGTTTTGCGCTGTTCGACAATGCATCCGGCATCGCCGCAGCGCCGGAAAAAGACGTTCGATGGCGGCCGGCACTTTTCCTCCGCAGCGCCATTGATGATGGCGGTGTGCGGATCACGTTTCCAACTGGGTGTAATTTCTATATTGAAGATCCTCAATTGCGACTGGAACTTTCGAAGTATTTCGGGTTCGACGTCGGTATCGGAAGTTTCATCGATGCGGACCCGCTTGCTCCTTCTCTTCCCACTGTCGAGAACCGATATTCGAGATCGGCACTTCACTTGGTCACCACTTCGTCACTGGCTGAGCTTCAACAAATGTTATCGGATAGTACGGTTGACCGTTTGCGCTTTCGGCCAAATATTCTGCTCGAAACCAGTAATGTGACAGGTTTTGCTGAGTTTCAATGGATCGGTAAGGTCATTAGTTTCGGGCTGGCGGAGGTCGAGGTGACAGACCTCACAAAACGGTGCGGAATGATCCTTGCCGCACAGCCTGATCTGCCGGAACAGCCGGAGATTCTTAGAACGGTATTGAGAAAAGCAGGTCGCGAATTTGGGGTTTACTGCGAACCTGTCAAAATAGGAAATATCGAATCCGGCCAGCGCGCAGAGTTGATTTCCGACTAGTCATTCCAAGGGTCGATTTCCAGGGATTAAAAGCAGGCCGAAAACCCTATAAATTATGCGGTATTTTACGCCATTTCTTCTCTTCAGTGGCGCGACATTGGCTTTTGGTCATTCCGCCATCGATGGCGTCTTGAACTGGTCGCCCGGCGCAGATGGTAAGCCGAGGTTGTTCCGGAGCTTGATGACAAGACTGTCGGGGTTGAGACTTCTCCGAACGCGCGTCCTGTAGTAGAAGAAAAGGCAGCGGTCCGAGAAGGCGAAGTCTCGCAGGCGGAGCCTCCGGCAAGGCAGTTGAACCGCCTTGATGAACTGAGGCAGGAGCGCGAAGACAAGCGCGATCGAGACGACCAGGAACGGTAAGATGAACGGAAAAAGCCTGCTTCACATGTACCACGAGCAGAAATTGGCGGACGAGTTTGCGCGTGATCGCAATCCTGAGGTGCTAGCGATTTTTGTTGCGGTCGCACTGTTCGTTGTAGTGTTCGTGGTGGGTGCAGCGCTCGGCACCGCTTGGGTCTACCTACAGCAATGGTATCAGGTCGCCACCAGCTACTGGCCGTTCCGATGAGTAATGAAAGCCGGGTTAGCCCGGCTTTCTGATTTTGAACGCACGAGAGCCCTCGATTGCAGACGGACGACCCTCCTTCGTACAGCTTTACCACGCAAGTCGTGATGCCTCGCGTGGGATCCACAATGATCACAACCGCTTACGTCATCGACGCCAAAGGCCTTTTGGTGACGCAGGCAGGATCCGTCCGTCTCATCCCGTGGACCTCTATTCGGTTCATACACGTTCACGTAACGAGTG